>JANPHH010000612.1:0-1889 GCA_031424375.1 Chthoniobacter sp.
GGTGGCTTGCTTGCGCAGCCACCGCAGATCTTCGAGTGAGGGTGAGGCGGAACGAGCGATGGGCATTTCTCTACTCTCGCCACTCCCCACGCTCCAGAGAAGAACAACGTTATGCTAATTGAGAAGCACTACACTAGGTGCAGTGTCTTCGGTGAAGGCGGTGGCGAAGAGCTTCGCGGTGTAGCCGAGCACTCGCACACCTTGCTTTGCAGTCGATGCCATGTCGCGCGCGAACGCGACGAGGCTCAGCAGAATGAACGCGCCGAGCGAGGTCAGGCCGGTTATGACACGGAGGATGATGAAGAGCGCATTCACGGCAGCGGAGCATTAGATAACCCGTGGCAACGATGGTGTAGAGCAGCCACGGGGTTTGGCTCGTGCAGCCATCACGGCTCGGGTAGGTAAGGGGCCAGCCCGCGGCGTTCTGCCGGTCTGATTCCCCGCGCTGCCTTCCTACTTTGCCGTGCGAACAACGACGGCGCTGATGTCGCTGAGCGACACGGATGCCTCGAACATCTCCAGGCTGGTGAGCGCGGTGAGATGTACGACGTTGTCGCCGACAAAGGCGACCTTGCCGCTGATCTTTTCGCCGGATTTCAGGCGCAATTCGACGAGCTTGCCGACCTGCGTTTGAAGCAACGTGGCCTGTGTGCTGTCCTTGGCGGGAGTGAGCGTATTCGCATGAGCGCTGACGGCCATGGCAACGATGAGTGGGAGGAGGAGCAGTGTTTTCACGTTATGATAGTTTGGTTGTTAAGTGAATGACTGAGCCACGATTGCAGCCTAGTGGATTTGGGAAAGCAAGCCGCGCTCTGTGCCAAGAGCCGTGCAGGACAGATGCCTAACAGCCCGCTTGAAAAAGCCTCACACATAGTCCGTGAAGGCCGCAAAGCAGGATTTCACCAGAGAAGCCTTCGCGACCTTCGCGGACTTTGCGTGAGGCAGACCAGTATTTCAAAGGGCAGCGATGACTCGCTTCCCGCAAAACATTCGCAATTCAACCGATTTCGTCCCCGTCCGCCCGCCAGTCGCGGCCTGCGTCACCACCCCAGCAACCGCACGATTGCCGTACGGAGGGCGGCTTCGAGGATCGTCGCTTCGGCGTGGCTCACGGGGATGACCACTTTGCGCACGGTCTTTGCGGTCTCGTCCTGACGGGACATGCTCATCATGTAAGGAGCGCGTTGGGCGTCGTCGCGCTGCGTGAGTTCGAATGCGCTGTTCGCCTTTTCGGACTGATGGAAAAGCTTCGCCTGCGGCTCGCGTCCTTGCAGCGTGGCCAGCGCGGCACCGAGATCCGCGAGTCCCCACTTCATGGTGATCTTCTGCTCCCAGTCGAACTGCTTGTCACCGGACTGAAGGGCTGCATCCACAAACACGGCACCTTTCGCGCGATTGATTTCAAAGCGAATCACGCCACCCGTGCCGCGGCTGTTGGGCTTGTAGATCGCGTAATCCGCAGGACGATTCGCCACTGAAGTCGGCGGCTTTTCCTTGGCGAACGGGGCGTTGGAGGGCTGTTTCATGGAGGATGAAGGACCGGCATTTTTCTAAACTGAAAATGCGAATGGCGTCACGCTGACATTTCGGTAGCAGGTCGATTTGAGATCTCCCTTCTTTGTCTTGCTCTCAAACAAGGCGCGACAGCATGCGGGTGTCCGCACTGCGCGTCCCTGATCTGCACCGGCCCTCAGCAGCGAAATCCCCGCCTAGCGCGACCGGAAGACGCGGCTCGCCAGACATTCCAT
Source organism: Chthoniobacter sp. (assembly GCA_031424375.1). GTDB lineage: Bacteria > Verrucomicrobiota > Verrucomicrobiia > Chthoniobacterales > Chthoniobacteraceae > Chthoniobacter. The sequence goes on from JANPHH010000612.1 coordinate 1,749, forward strand.
GAGCAGGGTGCGCAGGCCGAGTTTCTCCTTTTTCACCGTCTCGAGGATTTCCTCGATCACGAAATTGTCGGGGGGTTCCATCACGCGGCCGGCGGTGTAGCTGAGCGTCTGGCGGATGAGGTTGCGGATGAACAGATCGGT
>JANPHH010000613.1:0-2086 GCA_031424375.1 Chthoniobacter sp.
CGTGGGGCGCGATGGCAAGGTGGTGAAGGAGATGCCGGTGAAGTCATCGCCCAAGGTGGTGAGCCACCAGTTTCGCGGAGCGCGGCGCACGAGCGATGGTCATTACTGGGTGTGCCTGATGGATGAGAAGAAGGTGGTGGAACTCAATGCCGACGGTGCGCAGTTGCGCGAGGTTGCCTTTGACGGACACCCTGGTGAAGTCGTGATACTGCCGAATGGGCGCCTCATCGTCAGTCTTTGGGACAAGACGAGCATCGTCGAACTCGACGAAAACTTGAAGACCGTCTGGCAGATTGCGGAGAACGAAATCCCCGGCAACCCACTGCGCATCCCGATGGGCATCCATCGTCTGCCCAATGGCAACACCGTCATCGGCAACTACCTCGGCCACGGTTTCGAAGGTAAGCAGCCGATGGTCTTCGAGGTCACGCGCGACAAGAAAGTCGTGTGGGAATTCGCCGACCACGCGCGCTTCAAGACCGTGTGCCAGATGCAGGTGCTCGATGTGCCTGCCGACGCGGCGAAAGGCGAAGTCCTCCGCTGAATGCCTCCACCATTGAACCCCATGAACACACCTCCACTTCACACCCGACGCGATTTTCTCGCCGGCATCAGCAGCGGATTCGCGGGAGTCGCGCTTTCGCAACTGCTCGCTCGCGATGCCTCCGCCAGCGTCCCGGTGCCGAGGCCGGAGTTCAATGGCGGCATTCATCATCCGGCAAAAGTGAAGCGCGTCATCCAGCTCTTCATGAATGGCGGCGCGAGCCCGATGGACCTCTGGGATTACAAACCGATGCTCACGAAACAGCACGGGCAGAAGCTCGGCTCGAAGGTGAAAATCGAAGGCGCGACCGGCATGCAGGGGCCGCTGATGAAGAGCCCGTTCGAGTTCAAGCAGCACGGTCAAAGCGGACGCTGGGCGAGCAATCTGTTTCCCGAGCAGGCGAAGCTCGTGGACGAGATGGCCTTTCTCATGGCGATGCAGGGCCGCTCGAACGTTCACGGTCAGAGCGCCTACCTGATGAACAACGGCTTCCTGCTGCCCGGCTTCCCCTGCATGGGCGCATGGATTTCCTACGCGCTCGGCAATCTCACCGACAACCTGCCCACCTTCATCGTGCTGCCCGATGCGCGCGGCCTGCCCTACAACGGACGCGGTTGCTTCACCTCCGGCTTCCTGCCTGCCGTGCATCAAGGCACCGTCATCAAAGCAGGCGCGTCGCAGCCCATCCCCGACCTCTTTGCCAGCGACAAGTTCGCCTTCGCCACGCGCCAGGCCGATGGCGACGGTCTCGCCTTGCTGAACCAAATGAATCACGCCCACGCCGCGCAGCATCCCGGCGATTCACGACTCGATGCCCGCGTTGCCGGCTATCAACTCGCCGCGAAACTTCAACTCAGCGCGCCGGAAGCCTTCGACGTGATGCGCGAGCCCGAATCCGCCCGCCAGGCCTACTGCATCGAGAGCACGGACAAAGCCACCGCCGACTTTGGCAAACGCTGCCTCCTCGCCACGCGGTTGGTCGAGCGCGGCGTGCGTTTTGTCCAAGTCTGGAGCGGTCCTGAAGGCGCAACGAACAACTGGGACAACCACGGCAACATCCCCACGCAACTCCCGCCGATGGCCGCCAGCATCGACAAGCCCATCGCCGCCCTGCTGCGCGACCTTCGCCAGCGCGGCCTCGCCGAAGACACCCTCGTCGTCTGGACCACCGAGTTCGGCCGCACACCTTTCTCACAAGGCTCCCTCGGCCGCGACCACAACTGCGGCAGCTTCGTGAGCTGGATCTGGGGCGCAGGCATCCGCCCCGGCATCGCTCACGGCGAGAGCGACGACTGGTGCTATCAAGCCCAGCAAGACATCACCACCGGCTACGACCTGCACGCCACCATCCTGCACCTGCTCGGGATTGATCACGAAAAACTCACCGTCCGCACCAACGGTGTCGATCGTCGGCTCACGGATGTGCATGGAAAGGTGATCCGTGAGTTGGTGTCTTGAAGCAGCAGCAAGTGATCGGCGTTGATTTGGATTATCTTAGAGGCAGCGCACTGTGAGTATCGCAAACCAGTGCCACTGGTCTGC
>JANPHH010000614.1:0-3419 GCA_031424375.1 Chthoniobacter sp.
GGGCTTTGGCGGCGCGCCGATCTTCTACGGGAATTTTGCGAAGGCGTTCCGCGAGTCGAAGGATCACGAGGGGAATCCGTTCTGGTATCAGGGGCTGCTCTTCAATGAGTTCTACAGCGCGCTGGACGGACCACAGCAGGAGAAAATCCTCGTCGGTCGCGAGCCGCGCGGCGAGAAACCGTCCGAGGTCATCGAGAAGCGCAAGACGGATCTGCCCGGACTCTGCGGCGCGGACCTGAGCAAGGACCAGCAGGCGAAGTTGCTCGAAACGATGCGGCGGATGCTGGCGTGTTTCCGGCCCGACGACGTCGCGGCGACGATGACGACCATCGAGGACAAGAAGATCGTCGAGCGGCTGTTTGTCTCCTGTTACGGCGGCGCCTTCGACATCGGCAACGACCGGGTCTGGGACACCTGGCAGATCGAAGGGCCGGAGATGGTGTGGTACTTCCGCGGCGTGCCGCACATCCACGGCTATTTCCACCTGGCGGCGTAGACCGTCCGCCGAAGGGCGGACCGATGCGGCGGCGAGAACGGGACGGTTTTCGCCCGCTTTTTTTGGCCATTCTTCTCCGAGGAGTGCTGTTACAAACGCATCACCCCTACTCCCCGATGAAAATTTCCTCCCTCCTCGCCGCGCTGCTGCTCGCTTCGTTTTCCCCACTCCACGCGGTGCCGACGTCGAAGCCGAACATCATCTACATCCTCGTGGACGACGCCGGCTACGGCGATCTCGGCTGCTACGGGCAGAAGATGCTCACCACGCCGAACCTCGACCGCATGGCGGCGGAGGGGATGAAATTTACGCGTCACTATGCGGGCTGCACGGTGTGTGCGCCGTCGCGTTGCGTGCTGCTCACAGGACTGCACACGGGGCACACTCGCATCCGCGGGAATGGGCCGGGCTTTGTGCCGGATACGGATTTGACGGTGCCGAAGCTACTGAAGAGCGCGGGCTACACCACGGCGTGCATCGGCAAGTACGGGCTCGGGCTGCCGCTGCCGGTGGATGATCCGAACAAGAAGGGCTTCGATCATTTCTTCGGCTATGTGGACACGGCGCACGCGCACAATTGCTACCCGACGTTCCTCATCCGCGACGGGCAGCGCGTGGCGCTGAACAATGAAATCATTCCCGGCACCGAGGGGAAAATCGAAGGCACTGGTGTGGCGACGCGCGATGGGCGCAGGCAATTTGCGCCGCAGCTTCTCGCGGACGAGGTGCAGCGCTGGCTCGACGAACGCGGGAAGGACGCGAACAAGCCGTTTTTCCTCTACTACGCGCTGAACCTCCCGCACGCGAACAACGAGGCGGGCAAAGGAAATTCGCCACTCGGCCACGGGCTGGAGTCGCCAGGCTACGGGGAATTCGCGGGCAAGGACTGGCCGGATGTGGAGAAGGGTTTCGCGAGTGTGATGCGTTTTGTGGACGACCAAGTCGGCGCGGTGCTCGCGAAATTGAAGGCGCTGGGGCTCGATGAAAATACGATCGTCTTTTTCACCAGCGACAACGGGCCGCATGAGGAGGGCGGGCATCACGTCGCGTTCTTCCAGTCGAATGACGGACTCACTGGCAAGAAGCGCGACCTCACGGAGGGTGGCGTGCGCGAGCCTTTCCTTGCGCGCTGGCCCGGAAAAATCAAAGCGGGCAGCGTGAGCGAACATGTGAGCGGGTTTCAGGATTTCATGCCGACTGCGGCGGAACTCGCGGGCACAAAAGTCGAAGCGGCGTGCGATGGCATTTCATTCGTGCCGGCGTTGCTCGGAAAGAACGGCGAGCAGAAACAACATCCGTATCTGTTTTGGAATTTCGGGGAGCAAGGCGGCAAGCGGTCCGTGCTCCAGTGGCCGTGGAAGCTCATTCATCTGAACACGGGCGCCTCCGACGAAGCGCCGAAAAAGGCGGCGAAGAACAACGCGGCGGCGAAGGCGATGGAGGTGCAGCTTTTCAACATGGAAGCTGATCCCACGGAACAGAAAAGTGTGGCGGCCGAAAAACCCGAAATCGTGAAACACCTCGAAGGCCTGATGCAGGAGGCGTGGCGTGCGCCGTAATTTTTGAATCCCATGAAACGCTTCTTCACCCTCGCGATCGCGCCTCTGCTGGCGTTGTTGCCGGCACTCCACGGCTCCGAACCACTGCTCGAAAGGACCGATGTCTTTCCCGCCGGCATGAACGGCATCGCGCGCTACCGCATTCCGGGCATCGTGGTCACGAAGAAAGGCACGGTGCTGGCATACTCCGAGGCGCGGAAGAATGGTTCGGCTGACTGGGGCGAGATCGAGGTCCACCTGCGCCGCTCCACGGACAACGGCAGGACGTGGGGGGACTCGCAGCACGTCGCGCACAACGGTGAGCGCGTGGAGGGGAATCCGCACAAGAAAGGCGAAGGCGATCACGAGCAGACGGTGAACAATCCCGTGGCCATCGTGGATCGCGAGACGGGAGCCATCGAGTTTCTCTACTGCATCAACTACGCGCGCTGCTTTTCCATGCGCAGCACCGACGACGGCGTGACGTGGAGCAAGCCGGTGGAAGTCACGGCCACGTTTGAGCCCTTCCGGAAATACTACGACTGGAAAGTCATCGCCACGGGACCGGGGCACGGCATCCAGATAAAGAGCGGACGCCTCGTCGTCCCGATCTGGCTCGCCTACGGCAAGGAGGGCGACCACGGCCCTTCCGCAGCAGCCACCATCTTCAGCGATGACCATGGCAGGACGTGGAATGCAGGCGAACTCGCGGTGCCGAATGAAGGCGATTTTGGCAACCCGAATGAGACGATGCTCACCGAGTTATCCGATGGCCGCGTGATGCTCGTCACGCGCAGTGTGTCGAAGGCGAACCGCAAACTCATCACCACCAGTCCCGATGGAGTCACCGGCTGGAGCAAGCCGATATTCCATGAGCAGCTTTGGGAACCGGTCTGCATGGCGAGCATCATCGCGCATCCCTCGCAGCCCGGCACGCTCGTCTTCTCGAGTCCGCATCGCCTCGCGCTCGACAAGGACGGCACGGAAATCCCGGCCGGCCGCGGCAAACGCGAAAACCTTTCCATCAAGATCAGTCGCGATGACGGCAAGACGTGGCCCATAAGCAAAACGCTCGAGCCTGGCAGCAGCGCGTATTCCGATCTCGCCGTCCTGCCCGACGGTACTGTGCTCTGCCTCTACGAGGGCAAGAAGGACATCCAAGTCGCTCGCTTCAATCTCGAGTGGATCGCATCACCATGAAGCCCACACTCATCCTCCTCGCGCTTTGCGTCTGTCTGATTACCCCCGTCGCGAGTCGCGCGGCGGACCGGAAACCGAACATCCTTCACATCCATGCCGACGATCATCGTGCCGATGGTCTCCGCGCATTGGGGAATCCGGTCGTGCAGACTCCGAATCTCGACACGCTCGTCGAGCGCGGCATG
>JANPHH010000615.1:0-5839 GCA_031424375.1 Chthoniobacter sp.
GCGCCGCTGCCGAAACCGCCGTAAGGATACGGCTCGTAGTAGCCCCATGGGTCGAGTTCCGCCCAGCCGTAGCTGCCGTAGGCCGGATATCGATACTCATCCTGAAAGCGGTCCGAGGCCTTGAGCACGGCGTCGATGATCGCAGGCGTGACCCCGGCGCGCCGCATCGCGGCGACATCGCTGCGCGTGACCAGCGAATCCACATCGTGATCTTCGAGCTGCCGCAAGACCCACGGGTCCGGCACGCGATTCTTCCGCAGCTCGATCACATCCGTAGGGGTGAGCGCGCGGCCGCGCTCCAGCTTCTCCACGACCGCCGGCGCTACGCCGCGGCCGAGCAGGCTGGCGATTTCGTTGCGGTCGAAAGTGGCGCAGCCCGCGAGGGCGGCGGCGAGCAGGAGCAGGGCGAATCGCTTCATGGGAAAGACTCGTGCGCCGCGCGGTGCCGCGCAAAGGGAGATCCGCCAGAGTTGATCTTCAGTCGAACCACTCATCCGTTTCGTCGAACGCGGGAATCGCCACGTTCACGATCTTGAGCTGGCCGATCGCGCGGTGGCGGCAGCCCGGCTTGATCATGATGGTCGTCATCGGGCGGATGGGGATGAGTTCGCCGTCGAGTTCGATGTGACCTTCGCCTTCGAGCACGAGATAGATCTCGGTCATCTTCTTGTGATAATGCGTGCGCGAGTCCTGTTGGATGTCGACGAGGTGCATCGTCGCGAGATCATTGCCGGGCACGGCGTGCGCGCGGCGGCTGAACCCGCACGGGCAGCGCACGGGGTCGATGGAGTCGAAGTGGGAGAGGAGGTAGTTTTGCATGCGATAATCTTCCTCATCCTCTTCCTCATAATCTTCCTCTTGGCGAGCGAGAGGTGAGGATAGATCCCCCCCTTTCAACAATAGGAATACTCCCCGGTGCGAACGCCGCTCCCGGGTAGGGTGGGCGTCCCGCCCGCTGGTCCAGGCGTCTCGCCGGGACGAACTTCCTCCGTCAGAATCAAGGTCGCGGCGCAAGATGCGCTGCTCGGCGGGCAGGATGCCCACCCTACCCGAGACCCACCCCCGCGCGATCGTCGGTTGTTTTTGGAAGATGGAATGAGAGGAAGACGAAGACGATGAGGATGAAACCGGGCGCGTTTACTTTTTCTTCAGCTCCAGTCCACGAACGGCGTCGAGCAGTTCGCGCGGCGCGGGTGGAGCAGGGGAGTAGCGGATGCGGGAATACAGATCCGTCACGCGCAGGATGCCGTCGCGTGACGGAGCGAGTTGCGCCGCGGCGCGGTCGCCGAAATGGCGCGGGCCTTCCCACGGTTCGCGGCGCACTCCCGCCGCGGCGAGCCGCCGGCAGAATTCCGCCCACGCGCGTCCCGCTTCATCCCGCCGCGGGCGACCGGGACGCCGCAGCCACGCGCTGATCAGCGCGAGCACTCCGGCGATCGCGGTGAGCGTGATGAAAGCGAGCGGAATCCATTGGATCGCGGCGAAACCGAGCTGGACGAGGAACGCGCGCTGATTGTCTTCATCGAAGTTCAGCACCCGCAGCTCCCATTGGTAGTTGATATTGTCCCACGCGAGATTCAGCTCGCGGGTGAGATCCCGCCAGCCGCGCGCCGCATCGGAGTCGCCCGCCGCCGAGGGATCGAGCGCATTGCCCCGCGTCTGGAGATAGGACGCGAGCCCGGAGCTGATCCGATCCGGCGCGATCACCTCCGTCGGGTCCACGCGCTGCCAGCCCGCGCCTTGCAGCCACACCTCGGCCCACGCGTGCGCGTCGCTCTGCCGCACGATCACGTATTTGCCGAGCCGATTCAGCTCCCCGCCGTGGTAGCCCAGCACCACGCGCGCGGGCAGTCCGGCGAGACGCATCAGCGTGGCGAAGGCCGCCGCGTAGTGCTCGCAGAAGCCGATCCGCCGCTCGAAGAGAAACTCGTCCAGCGCGTTCTCCCCGTAGCTGCCGGGGTTCAGGGAATAGCTAAACTTCTCCACATGAAAGTGCCGCAGCGCCCGGTCCACGATCTCGCGTCCGTTCGCCGCGTCCGTCTTCCATTCTCGGATCAGCGCCGCCACGCGCGGCGAGGGTGCGAGCGGCGGCGCGGCCAGCGCGGCGCGCATCTGCTCGATCGGCAGCGTCAGCTCGTGATTGTCCGGTCGCGACACGATCGGGTAGTGCAGCGTGCTGAAGACCGGCCGCGCATTGAGCAGAAACCCGCCGGGCTGAATCTCGAAGCGCGGCGAATCCCCGAGAGGCCGATCGAGCGCAAAGATCCAGCGCCCGCCGTGCGGCTGGAGGCTGATCTGCTGGCGGATCGCGGGCCCGCCGAGCTGGCCCGTGCGGCGTTCCAGCGGCAGCGGCGGACCGGCGATCCACGTCAGCCCATCGCCACGCCAGAGCACCGGGCCGCGCCAGTACATCTGGGAAATGGGCGGCGTATTGCCATCGGGAAACTCCACCCGAAAGGCGATGTCTTCATTCAGCGCGAGCGACGCGACACTGCCCGGCGAGAGGCGGTCCGACATCCCCGCCGTGCCGAGCAGCGAGCGGCTGAACTGAAACCGAAAACCCGACGACGTGCGCGGAAAGAACACAAAGAGCAGCGCCACGATCGGCGCGGCTTGCAGCGTCAGCGCCAGCGCCGTCCGGATCGGACGCCACGCACCCCCGGCTCCGCTGTGAAAGCGAATCACCGCCGCGCTGAGCAGCGCAAAGACCAGGCCCACATAGAGCCAGAGCAGCAGATCCTGCGAAAAGAACAGCGCGCACAGACAAAGAAAATAACCGAGCAGCGCCAGCACCTGAAAGTCGCGCTCCCCATTCGTCTCCACCACCTTCAGCGCCACCAGCACGAGCAGGATCGTCAGCCCCGGCTCGATCCCCAGCATCGTGCCATACGTCATCGCGATCGCCCCCGCACTCGCGCCGAAGAGCACCACCTTCAGCGCCAGCGAAGGCAGCCGCGCCGCGCGCCGATTCAGGTGCAGCCGCGTCACGCACGCCACCACGAACGCCGCCAGCGCCCACCCCGCCACTCGCGAAAACAGCGGCGCCGTCGCCAGCCCCAGCCCGCAAAACATCGCCACCAGCGGCGCCGTGGCCACCGCACTCAGCGGACGCGAAGCGCGCAGTGGCGCGATTGCCGAAAATCGTTTCCGGATCGCGGCGGAGGATTGTAGGGCGGGCGCTTCGCCTGCGTTGGGCAACCGGAGCGGTCGCCCTACAATCGCCGCTCCGGAGCCGGAAACCTCTTTTGGCAATCGCCCTAGCTTCACGCCCCGTCCTCCCCCGGAAACTCCGCCAGCCGCCGCAGACACGCATGATAGTGCGACTCTCCGCGGGCTGGGGGCGTGGTGGAATCCGGCAGCCGCAGCGCGTAGAGCTGGCCGCCCCGTTCCGCCTGCACGATCCACCGCGCGAGCTGGCTCAGCCGCGCCTCCGCCGGCAGATCGCCCAGCGCATCCCAGTCCAGATGCACCGTCGTATCCGGCTCGCCCGACCATTCCTTGATAAGCAGCGGCTGCCCGCGCGCCACCGCCTTCCAGTCGATGTGCCGCTGCGACTCGCCCGCCCGCCACGCCCGCACCCCCGCGAAATCATCCCCCTCGGCGCGCGTGCCTCCACTACCCGCCCGCGTCGCCGCGCGCGTGATGGGCAGAGGCCGATCCCCGTTCGGCTCCGGGTAGACGTGATGCGGCGCCGCCATCTCCACCGTCGTCCGCGCCGTCCAGAACCCCAGCGGACACCGGCTCTCGATCCGCATCCGCAGCGTCGCATACACCCCACGCCATTCCGCCCGCGCCAGCACCTGCCCCTCCGCCGCCCCTTCCGCCGCGATCAGCGGGAACAGCGCCGCCGTCCCCCCGCTCACCGCACGCAGCGCGATCCCATCATGCACCCGCCGCCGCTCACTCCGCGCCCGCACCTTCACCGCCAGCTCCTCCCCCGCGAACACCGCCCGCGGCCCCTGCGCCTCCACCGCGATCCCGCGCACATTCGCCCACGCATGCACACTCGACACCAGCGCCACCCCCGCGAGCAGAAAGCACAGCAGATACGCCGCCCCATTATTCTGCGTCAGCCCCGCGTAACCCATCCCCACCAGTACCGCCGCGAGGCCGATCGCGTTGCGATTTGGGAAAACCCACGTCCGCGGCCCCGTCGCGTCCTTCATGGCACCGCCACATCATGGAGAATGCTCTGCGCCAGCGCGCGTCCGCTTTCCCCCGCCGTATCCAGATCCTGCCCCAGCCGATGCGCCATCACCGGCACCCCGATCGCCTGCAGATCCTCCGGCAGCACCATCTCGCGCCCCTGCATCAGCGCCCACGCCTGCGCCGCCCGCAGCAGCGCCAGCCCCGCCCGCGGCGAGAGCCCCGTGCGATGCCGCCGCCGACTCGCCTCCAGCAGATCTTGCAAGTAATCCAGCAGAGCAGGGGACGCATGCACCTTCCGCACCTCCCGCTGCATCTCCCGCAGCGTCTCCCCATCCACCACCGGCCGCAGCCCGCTCACCATCTCCCGCCGATCCAGCCCCAGCAGCAGCGTCCGCTCCGCCGCCCGCCCCGGCGCCCCCAGCTCGATCCGCATCAGAAAGCGGTCGAGCTGCGACTCCGGCAGCGGAAACGTCCCCACCTGCTGCTGCGGATTCTGCGTCGCCATCACAAAGAACGGCACCGGCAGCCCATGCGTCACCCCATCGATCGTCACCTGATTCTCCTCCATCGCCTCCAGCAGCGCACTCTGCGTCTTCGGCGTCGCCCGGTTCACCTCATCGATCAGCACCACCTGCGAGAAAAGCGGCCCCGCATGAAACACAAACCGCTGCTCCTCCCGCGCAAAGATCGAGTTGCCCAGAATATCCGCCGGCAGCAGATCACTCGTGAATTGGATCCGGCGAAACTGCAAATCCAGCGACCGCGCCAGCGCATGCGCCAGCGTCGTCTTGCCCACCCCCGGCACATCTTCCACCAGCAGATGTCCCCGCGCCAGCAGACAGCCGATCGCCAGCCGCACGGCATCTTCCTTGCCGACGATCACTTCATTGACCTGCGAGAGCAGAGCCTCGATTCGCGATTTCATTTTAGGGTCCGCGAATCTCCGGCGGCCCCGCCCGAATGTCGAGCCACACCACGCTCCGACCGGCCAACCCCGCCTCGTTTCCGCTCTACCCAGCCCGAGTTTTCCTCATCCCCACCCACGTTTGGGTCATCCCCACCCCCGGTTGGCGCATCCCCGACCCGCTTTGGGTCGTCCCGTTCCGCGTTTGGGTATTCCCCCATCCCGTTTGGGTCAACCCGGAGCCTCTTTGGCGAGACCCAACGCGTCTTTGGGGAGACCCGAACCGCCTTTGGGAAGACCCGACCGGGCTTTGGGGAGACCCGAACGGGCTTTGGGGAGACCCGAACGAAGTTTGGGAAGACCCGGACGGCGTTTGGGACGACCCAATCGGTGTTGGGGAAGAGCCAAACCGACTTTGGGAAATGCTCCGCCGCCTTCGCTTTCCGCCCCGCATTTCTCTCGTCTCTCGGAGCCAAGTCAGGGTAAATATCGTCCGATGGCCCCCCGGAAGATCGAACGGCTCCCCACCCGGCAGTGCAACGCTGCCCCCGGCACCGCCGACGAGCGCCTGCTGCCCGTCGATCCGTCCGCCGCCGAGGACAACAAAGAGTTCACCCAGCCTGCTGCTTAACGTATGGCCGGCAAACCCACCGACTCCGCCCAATCCACCGCCACCATCGGCTTCGAGGCCAAGCTCTGGCTCACCGCCGACAAGCTCCGCAACAACATGGACGCGGCGGAATACAAGCACGTCGTCCTCGGCCTCATCTTCCTCAAATACATCTC
>JANPHH010000616.1:0-19270 GCA_031424375.1 Chthoniobacter sp.
TTCGTCAAGGCGGGCACCGGCACGCTCACCCTCACCGGCAGCAGCCAGCAAAGCGCCGTGATGGTGCTGGGCGGCACGCTGGCCGTCACGGGCTCGGGCACGCTGGGCGCGAACGCCCTCTTCGTGGTGGACGGCACGCTGACGACCGATAGCGATGCGCTGGCGGCGAACACGGAGGTCGTGGTGCAGGATACCAGCACCTTCACCACCTCGGGCACCGACAGCTACACCGCGCTCTCCCAGACCGGCGGCACGATCGGCGGCTCGGGCATCCAGACTCTGTCGGGGGCCTTCATCCAGTCGGGCGGCACCACCAGCGGCAGCGTGGATATCAACTCCGTGGGCTTCACCCAATCCGGCGGCGCGACCATCGGGGCGGGCACCACCGTCTCGTCGGGCGGGCTGCAGACGCTGCTGGGCGGGACGATCGCGGGCACGCTGGACGGCGGCGGCTTCGTCACGATCAGCACCGGCGCCACCACGCTGACGGGCGCCGGGTCGATCAACAACGCCGCGGTGAACGTGGCCAATGGCGCGACGCTCGCCATCCGCCCCGGCGTGAATGGCGCGAACAACAGCATCCTCGGCCAGCTCACCCTCGGGGCGACTTCCACTCTCACCATGGCCGATGGCGCGGCGAGCCGGCTGAATGGCACCTCGATCACCCTCGCGGGCGGCGCGTCCACGCTCGTCTTCGAGGTCGGCGGCACGGCCACGGCGGCGGCGGATAACATCCTCGCCATCGCCCCCGTGGACATCGCGGCGGCGGGCGGGAAGATCACGATCGAGGGCTTTGGCACCGTGGCGAATCCGGCGGGGACTTACGACCTCATCACCGGCGCCGGGGGCAGCTCGCTGACGACGAATCCGCTCCGCCTGGCGAACACCCGCCTGGTCATCGCCGGCAAGGCGTATCCCCTCACGCTCCCGACCACCGCCACAACGGTGAAGCTCACCGTCGGCGCCGCCGCGGGGGCGGATCAGGCTTTCTGGAAAGGCGACGTGAACGGCGACTGGACGACGAACAACGCCGGCAACACCAACTGGGCGACGGACGCGAGCGGGCGGACCGATCTCGGAAGCCTGCCGGACATCCTCACCGATGTGATCTTCAGCGCCCGCGGCGCGGGAAATCTCGTCACGACAGGCGGCGGAGGCACGGTGAACAGCATCTCCTTCACCAGCGGCAGCGGAGCCGTGTCGATCAGTGGTGCCGGCATTCGGCTGCTCGGAGCCGGCGCGAACAACCTCGGCCTCAACGTCACCGGCGGGACGGCCTCGCGGACGGTGAATAACGGCCTGGGACTCGACATCGACCAGACGTGGCTGAATGACGGCGCGTTCGGCGTGACGACGCTGACGCTCAGCGGCGGGGTGTTCAAAATCAGTGCGGCCCGGCAACTGACCATCGGCGGCCGGGGCAATACGCTGCTCAGCGGGAATATCGCCGCCGCCTCCCTATCCAGCCTCGTGAAGACCGGCCCGGGCACCCTCACGCTCAGCGGGAGCAACGATCTCGGCGGGCTGCTCAATCTCACCGGCGGCGTGGTCTCGATCACGGCCCCGACCAATCTCGGCGCCACGAGCAGCTTCGTGGCGCTGAACGCGGGAAGCACGCTGCGCCTCGCCGCGGGGATGACGCTCGGCGCGAACCGGACGATCTCGGTCGGCGGCCTCGTCTCCAACCCCGGCGGGCTCGACCTGAGCGCGGGCATCACCGGCACGCTCACCAACGTCTCGGCGCTCGTGGGCGGGGGCGCGCTGCGGCTTTCCACCACCGGCGGCACGGCGGCGAGCACGCTCTCGGTGGAAGCAGACCAGCAATCCTTCGCCGGCACGGTCGTGGTCGGCGCGCCGGGCCAACTCGTGGGCGACACGCTTTCGCCGCGCACCTTCAGCGCCGCGAGCGGGCTGATCCTGCGGCTGCAAAATGCAGGCAAACTCGCGAACGTCACGAGCGTGACGGTGAACAACGGCTCGGCACTGCAAATCACCCAGGGCACGACGGCGGTGACGAATCGGATCGCGGCGCCGCTGACATTCAACAACGGGCGCTTCCAATACGATCCGGCTGGGAGTGGTCCGGTGAACGACACCTTCGGCGCGGTGAACGCCACGGGCGTCCTCACGCTCACCGGTGGCGCCACGGCCGGGCCGGCCAGCGGGACGAACCTGAGCTTCGGCACGCTGGTCCGCACTGGCAACGCCACGGTCGCGCTGCAATCCAACCCGGTTTTCGGCCTGGGCTCGATCGGCGGCGGGGCCAATGCGGGCGTGAACTATTTCTTCGCCGGCCTGGCGGACTCCGGTGGCACTGCGGGCACGCCCTCGCGCGGGATCGTGCCGTGGGCGGCGGCGGCGACCGTGGCGCTGTTCCCGAACGACTTCAGCACGCTCGTGACCTACGACGGCAACGGCTTCCGCCCGCTCGCCACGAGCGAGATGAACGGGGTGACGAACCAGACGCAGTTCGACGCGGCTGGCGCGACGCAGAACGTCGATTTCGCCGCGAGCGGCCTCCCGATCAACCTCACGATCAACCTCGCGAAGACGATCAACTCTCTCATCGCGCTGAATGGCGTCCCTACCTTCACCGGGACAGGCACGCTCACGCTCGCGAGCGGGGCGATCGCCAATCTGAACACGGTCACCTTCAACGGCCCGGGGCTGAATCTGCCCGCGAGCGGCGGCTACTTTCACCTCGGCTTCCCGGTGAATATCCAGGGCGCCTCCACGATCGCCGGCAGCAATGGCGTCGTCGCCAGCGCGCTTGGCGCCGACAGCAACTACCAACTCCGCCTGACCAACACGACCGCGAACCTCTTCACCGGCGGCCTCTTCATCAATGGCAACGCGCAGGTGACCTTCACCGCGAACAACCAGCTCGGGCAGATCGCGTTCGGGGTGAATGCCGGCGCGATCACGCTCGGCGGCGGGCAACTGCTCTACGCGGGCGCTTCGTCCGTGACCCTGACCGACGGCGGGACGGCCCGGCCGATTACGGTAAATGCCGCTGGCGGCACGATCGGCGCGACGGAGAACTTCGGGACGCTGTTCATCCCCGGCACGATCAGCGGCGCGGGGCAGGTGCAATTTGGCGGCGGCACGCAGAGCAACGCGAACGGCACGGTCAACCTGAGCAACCCCGCGGCGAACACCTACACCGGCGGCACGCTGATCTCGACGGGCAACCTGCGCATCTCGAATCCCAACCAGCTCGGCACCGGCCCGATCCTGCTCAATGGCGGCACGCTGAGCGCCGCCGCCGCGCTCAACTTCGCGACCCCGCTCACCGTGGTGCAGGATTCCACGCTCGCCCTCAGCACCAACAACGTGACGCTCAGCGGCGGGATCAGCGGTTCCGCGGGGGCCAGCGGCACCGCGGCGACCTCGCTCGTTTTCCACGCCACGGGGAACGGCCTGTTCGCCATCGACGGCGACAGCACCTTCGCCGGAACGCTCGACCTCCGCACCGGAAGGGCGTTGCTCCGCGGCACGCTCAGCGCCCTCTCGGCCATCACCACGGACTCCACGCTCCAGCTCGGCATCTCCGATGGAATCAGCGACAGCGCCGCGCTCACCCTCACCGGCGGCGTGCTGGAAACCCAGGGCTTCAGCGACACGGTCGGCACCCTCACCATCGGCAGCTCTTTCTTCGGCACCTCCATCGACCTCGGCACCGGCGCGAGCGTTCTGCGCTTCGCCGCGAGCCAGGCGCAGCCGTGGACCGGCACGCTGAGCATCACGAACTGGAGCGGCTCGCCCGCCGGCGGCGGCACCGATCAGCTTTTCTTCGGCACCGACACGACCGGCCTCACCGCCGCGATCCTCGCCACCGGCGAAATCGTCGCCGTGCCCGAACCCGGCAGCGCCGCGCTGCTGCTCGCGGGGCTCACGGCGCTCGGCGTCCGGCGGCGCCGCGCCACCTCAGCGCGCTGACCGAGTGCTGGAGCAGTTCATTCACGCGAGCGCCGATCCACCGAGCGATGTGGGACAGGCATCTTGCCTGTCTCCGGGGGCGTCTCGCCCCAGACTCAGTCATGGGCGAGACGCCCTTTGTCTCAGGCAAGATGCCTGAGCCACATCCGGCGGTCGACGGCTCTGGTAAACTGCTCTGGTAAAAAATCACCCGGCTCGAACTCCCTTTCCTGAATCGGCTCCTCGGCCCGTCTCGAAGACCCGCTCAAACTCGCGCCGCCGCAGCCCCCAAGCGAGGAACGCGGCGCCGATCGCAAACATGAAGAGCGACAAAAACTGCCCGGCCGAAAGCATTCCGACTGACCAGGCGCGATCCGGCTCGCGGAAGGTCTCGCCGACGATGCGCAACGCCGCGTAGAGGATGAAAAACGCGCCGGTGAGCACGCCGCGCGGCACCCGGCAGCGCGTGCGCAGCAGCCACAGGACGGTGAAGAGCACCACGCCTTCGAGCGCGGCTTCGTAGAGCTGCGAGGGATGCCGCGGCGTGAGCACTTCGCGCAGGCGCTCGGCGATTTCCGGCTGGTGACGCGCGGCGGCGAGGAAGTCGGCGACTTCTCCGTGGGTGCCGAGGCCGAGCCGTTCGGGCAGCGCGGGATCGTCGTAGAGTTCGTTGGGAAAAAGCATCGCCCACGCGACAGTGGCGGGGCGGCCAAAGAGTTCGCCGTTGATGAAATTGGCGAGGCGCACGAGGAACAACCCGATCGGCGCGACGACCACGAGGCTATCGCCGATGCTCGTCCACGACACGCGGTGCCGCCACGACCAGTAGAGGGTAAAGAGCACCATCCCGAGGATGCCGCCGTGGCTGGACATGCCGCCTTTCCAGACCTCAATCGGCCACCACGGCGGATCGCCGGCATGGTCCTGACTGATCCCGTAAAAGATGATCCAGCCCACGCGCCCGCCGATCATCACGCCGAACACCGCCGCCCACGTGATGAAGTCGCTGACCTGCGCTGGCGGCAGGTCCGTGTAGCCGCGCTCGGAGAGCCGCCGGTAGAGGAGGTAGCCGAGGAGGAACGAGGCGACGTAAGCCAGCCCATACCAGCGCAGCCCCATCCCGTCGCGGAACTCCACGATGAACGGGCTGAAATGATGGAGGAAATAGGCGAGCACGGGGGCGGCGACTTCACGGCTTCCGCCCCAGGCGATCAATGCAAAACTCCGCTACTCGAACTGCTTCCGGAACGCGGCGAACTCTTCGCGGAGCCCGGCGAGTTCCGCTTTCAGCGAGGCGAGTTCCTGTTCGGCGGCGGCGAGGCGCGGTTCCACGGGATCAGGCTCCACTTTGGGAGGGGCGAAGATGAGCACGGGTTCGGCGGCGGGGTCGCCGGCGGGGATCTCCGCGGAGAGGAGTTGCGCGTAGCGGCGTTCCTTTTGCCCGGGACGCTGCTCGAGGAGCTGAACGAGCGGCGTGGCATCGATGGCGAGGTCGTCGAGCGAGCTTTGCAGCGCTTCGAGACTGGGGAAGGCAAACATCCGCTCGGTGCGGACGCGGAGTTCGCCCGGCGTCTGCGGACCGCGCAGGAGGAGGACGGTGAGCAGCGCCACTTCGGGGGGCTGGAGATCGAAGTGGTTGAGCAGCAGGTGCCGGTATTTCTGCACGCGCGAACCGGCGCCGAAGATGACGCTCGCGAGCTTCTTTTCCCGCAGCGCGTCCACGCCCGCTTCGACGACTTTTTCGTCATAGCCGCTCACGGGTTCGCGGTTGGTGCTCTGATTGCACGCCGCGGTGAGCGCATGCAGCGAGAGCGGATAGTTTTCCGGCGTGTGGCGTTCCTTCTCGAGCAGGCAGCCGAGGACGCGGGTTTCGAGCGCGTTGAGGTGAAAGGGCATGGTGGGGCGGAGAAGGTGCGCGAGGTCCGCGCAGAATGCCAGTCGGCCGCGCTTTCGCCGCTTGCGGCTTCGGCGGGCGTTTGCGAAAAGGGAGAGGCTTTCATGAAATCTGGCGGCGATCCCCGGCAGCGTTACGCCGGTCTGACGATCCTCATTTTCGCGCTGCTGCTTTCACTCGCGGCGATGAGCGGTCTGACGCTGTACCTCCTGGAGCAGCGGCTCATCGCGGTGGCGAGCCATGCGCTGGCGCTCAGCATCATCTCGGTCGCGATCATCCCGCTCACCGGGCTCCTGATCTGGAGCGCGTATCGGCTGCGCCAGGAGTGGGTGCATACCCGCGCCCGCGAGCAGTGGCTGGCGACCACCCTGCGCAGCATCGGCGATGGCGTGATCAGCACCGACGCCGGGGAGCGCATCACCTTCCTCAACGCGGTGGCCGAGCGCCTCACGGGCTGGAATGAGAGCGACGCCCGCGGGCGGCTGCTCAGCGAAGTGGTGCTCGCCTTTCATCTCTCCACCGGCGAACGCGCGGAACTCCCGGCGCTCATCGCGATGCGCACGGCCCAGCCCACAGCGGCTCGGAACACGGTGCGGCTGGTGGCCCGCGACAGCACGGAACGCACGGCGGCAATCGATGCCGCGCCGACGCGGAGCGACGATGGCGCGATCATGGGCTGCGTGATCGTGTTGCGCGATGTGACCGAGCGGGCGCTCGCCGATGCCGCGCTGCACGCGAGTCAGGAAATGTTTACGATGATCACGGACCACGTCTCCGACATGATCACGATCGTGGATCTGGAAGGGCGGCGGCTCTACAACAGCGCGTCGTATGAGCGGCTCCTCGCTCCGCCCGCGAAGCTCTATCTCACGGATTCCTTTGCCGACGTGCATCCCGAAGATCGCGAGCGGATGCGGAAGATCTTCGCCGAAACCATCCGCACCGGCGTCGGCCAGCGGACGGACTACCGGCTGCTCGACTGCACCGGGCAGGCGGTCCACATCGAATCCGTGGCCAGCGTGATCCACGGGGCGAATGGGCAGCCGCAAAAAGTGCTGGTCGTCTCACGCGACAATTCCGCGCGGCACGACGCGGAGCAGCAGGTCCGGCGCGAAAAGGATTTTTCCGAATCGCTGATCAACTCCATGCCGGGCCTGCTCTACCTCTACGACGCACGGCGGATCATCCTGCGGTGGAACAAGAACTTCGAGTCGATCACGCAGTACACGCCCGCGGAAATCCGCGCGCTCGATCCGCTCGATTACTTCCGCCCCGACCAGAAACAGCTCGTCCACAATCGAATGCTGAAATGTTTCGCCGAAGGCAGCGCGGATGTGGAGGTGAACATCATGGCCAAGGATGGGAGTGAGCGCCCCTTCTACGTCACGGGCCTGCGCGTCGAGGTGGATGGCCGCCCGTGCATGCTCGGCGTGGGCATCGACATCTCCGAGCGGGTCCGCGCGGAGGAATCCATCCGCGCCACGATGCGGCGGCTGGGGCGGCAAAACCGTGCGCTCACCGAGCACGCGCGGAGTGCGCCCTTCGCGGAAAAGGAGGTCCAGACGTCGTTCCGCGAGATCACCGAGATCGCCGCGAAAACGCTCGAGCTGAATCGGTCGAGCATCTGGCTGTATCGCGGCGGCGAGATGATTCACTGCGAAGATCTCTATGAGCAGGATGAGGGGCGTCACTCCAGCGGGCTGGAGCTCGCCGAGCGGGACTACCCACTGTATTTCGCGGCGCTCGGGGAAGAGCGCTCGATCGCCGCGAGCGATGCGGCGGCCGATCCGCGCACGCGGGAGTTTGCGCCCGGCTATCTCCAGCCGCTCGGAATTTCCTCCATGCTCGACGCGCCGATCCGCTCCGGCGGCCGCATGGTCGGCGTGCTCTGCAATGAACACACCGGCCCCGCCCGCGTCTGGACGCCCGACGAACAAAACTTCGCCGGTTCCATGGCCGATCTCGTGTCGCTCACGCTCGAGGTCGATCAGCGCCGCCACGCCGAAGCGTTGCTCCGCGATGCGCGCGATCATCTGGAAATCAAGGTCGCCGAGCGCACGCATGATCTGGAGGAAGCCAACGAGCGGCTGAAAGAACTCGACCGCCTGAAGTCCGAATTCCTCGCGATGATGAGCCACGAACTGCGCACGCCGCTCAATTCGATCATCGGCTTCACCGGCATCCTCCGGCAGGGGCTCGCCGGGCCGCTCAATGAGGAGCAGCTCAAGCAACTCGGCATGGTCCACTTTTCAGCGCGGCATCTGCTCTCGCTGATCAACGACCTGCTCGACCTCTCGCGCATCGAGTCCGGGAAGATGGAGGTGAACGCCGAGACGTTCCGCCTGGCCGGCGTCGTGGATGAAGTCGTCCAGATTCTCAGCCCCACCGCCGGGCAGAAACGGATCGCGCTCCGCACCGTGATCGAGCCCCGCGAACTTGAGGTCCGAACGGACCGCAAAAAAGTTTTCCAGATTCTGCTCAATCTCGCGAGCAACGCCGTAAAGTTCACCGAGCGCGGCGAGGTGCGGATCGAAGTGAAAACGGCGAATGGCGAGGTCATGGTCGCGGTCGTGGATACGGGGATCGGCATCCGGCCGGAGAGCATTGGCGGATTGTTCCAGGCTTTCCGCCAGGTCGACGGCTCAGCCCGGCGGGTTTACGAAGGAACCGGGTTGGGGTTGTATTTGTGCAAAAAGTTATCCACGTTGCTCGGAGGCAGCGTCCGAGCCGAAAGCGAATTCGAGGTCGGGTCCCGCTTCACCGTCGTATTCCCCACTGACCTCCCGCCAATCGCCTCCGAGCCATGAGCGTCAAAATCCTATTGGTCGAAGACAATGCGGAAAACCGCTATCTCGCCACTTTCCTCCTCGAGAGCCACGGCTTCGAAGTGCTGCACGCGATCAATGGAAAGGACGCGCTCGCTGAGGCGCAGCGCGCTCTGCCCGATCTCATCCTCATGGACATTCATATGCCGGAGATGGATGGCTACGAAGCGGCGCGGGTCATTCGCGAAGAGAAGACTCTCTCCGGCATCCCGATGGTGGCGATGACCAGCTATGCTCAGGCGGGCGACCGCGAACGCGCCTTGGCGCTGGGGTTTGTCGGCTATCTCGAGAAGCCGATTTGCACGCAGTCGTTCGTCAGCCAGATCCAGAGTTTCTTTTCCGGGAAGGCGGGCGTGGCGTGAGAATCCTCAGCGTCGATGACAAGGCGGAGAACCTCTACATGGTGGAGGCGCTGCTCCGCGGGCACGGCCACGAAGTCGATTCCGCGAGCAACGGACTCGACGCCCTGCACCTCGCCCAGCGCGGGCGCTACGATCTCATCATCTCCGACATCCTCATGCCGCGCATGGATGGCTTTCAGCTCTGCCGCGAACTGAAACGAGATCCGCAGCTCCGCCACATCCCGCTCGTTTTTTACACCGCCACCTACACCGACGCGAAGGACGCCGCCTTCGCGCTCAGCCTCGGCGCGGCGCGCTTTCTCACGAAACCGCTCGATCCCGAAATCTTCATCCGCGAGATCGAGGGCGTCTCCGCAGAATCCGCCTCTCACCCCGACTCACCGCCCGGCGAATCTCCCGAAGAAGAGTCGATCTACCTCAAGGAATACAACGCGCGACTGATCGCGAAGCTCGAGAAGAAGATGCTCGACCTCGAAGCGGCGAACAAAGCGCTGCAGGAGGATCTCGAGGAACGGGAACGCGGCCACCGCGAACGCGAGCGGCTCGAACAGCAACTCCACCGCGCGCAAAAAATGGAAGCGCTCGGCACGCTCGCCGGCGGCATCGCTCACGACTTCAACAACATCCTCGCCGGCATCATCGGCTACGCGGAGTTCGGCCTGCGTGAGGGGTCCAATCCCGAGGCCTGCGCGCAACACTTTCGCGAAATCCTCCGCGGCAGTCTGCGCGCCCGCGATCTCGTCAATCAGATCCTCACTTTCAGTCGCCACCGGGATCACCCGCGAGTCGCGCTGCAGATCGGCGAGACCGTCGATGAGGCGCTGAAGCTTTTGCAGCCGACCGTTCCCGCACAGGTCGAACTTTCGTTCGAAAAGGAGCCGAATCTTCCCGCCGTGCTGGCCGATGCCACCCAGATCCATCAGGTCGTGGCCAATCTCGTGACCAATGCGTGGCATGCGATCGGCAATCAGCCCGGGCGCATCGAAGTGCGGCTCGGGATCTTCGAGGTCGATGGAGACTTTGCTCATCAGAATCCCGGACTCAGCCCCGGCCGCCACGTGCGCCTCACCATCCGCGACACGGGCCACGGCATGCCGAGCGAGGTTGCGGAGCGGATATTCGAACCCTTCTTTACGACGAAAGAAAACGGGAAAGGCACGGGGCTCGGGCTCTCCGTGGTGCATGGCATCATGCAAGCGTGCGATGGGCTCGTGACCGTCGAGAGCGCCCCGGGCGGCGGCAGCACTTTCCAGCTCTACTTCCCCGTGCCCGCCAGCGACTGCTTCGAGCCGGGCAATGGAGCGGCCGTTCCGCGCGGGCACGGCGAACGCATCCTGCTCGTGGACGACGAGCCCGTCCTCGCCGCCCTCGGCGACCGCCTGCTCCGCCGGCTCGGTTACGATCCCCTCGCCCTCACGGACCCGGCCGAGGCGCTCGTCCGGATGCGCGAACACGAGTTCGCGCTCGTCATCACCGATCTCACGATGCCGATCATGAGCGGCCTCCACTTTGCTCGTGGCATCTGGCGGGCGCACCCCGGCACGCCCGTGATCCTCACCAGCGGTTACAGCGCGTCGCTCGATCGGGGGAAAGTGGCCGCGCTGGGTTTCCGCGACCTGCTCGTGAAACCCTACAATCTTCAGTCCCTCGGCCAGATGGTGCATCGCGCGCTGAATGCGCCGGTGAGCTGATCCCAAATCCACTTGAAAAGCGGACGGTGTGCTGGAGGGCGGAGCTCCCGCGACGCGCGGCGCGACCTGCGCAGGGCGGCCCCGGCTTCGCATCGCAGAAGCTCCGCCCCTCCAGGATCATCCTGCATTCCACTTCTTTTGGTCTGAGAGGATGTACCGGAAGTCGGAAATTAGCCACGGATGACACGGATGGAACACGGATGGAGGGTTCCGAATCCGTGGCTCATCCGTGTTAATCCGTGGCTAAAAATACTTCATCTAGACCCGCTAAAAGGGTGTGCCGGAAGTTAAAAAGCCTGTCATCCCGAGCGGAGTGTAACGAAGCCGAGGGACATCGGCCTGCGGAAGGTCATGGATCATTTTGCACTCCGAGGTCCTCGACTTCATTTTGGTCGCTTAGGCTCCCTTCATTCCGCTCGGGATGACACGCTTTCTTTGATTCCGGTCCACCCTCTCAGGCGCTCCAATCCGCCGGTGATCTGAAGATCTACCGCAACGCCAGCAGCCACGCGCCGCCGAGCAGCGCCACGGCCGCACAGGCTGCCGCGCGCTGGAGAGTTTTCGAGGCGCGCTCCTTCACCCGCGCCGCCCCGAGCACCACGCCGAGCGGCACCCCGGCCACCAGTCCCCAGAGGTGCGCCATGATGTCGATATTGCGCCCCTCTTCCCCCACCCCGAGGAAGGCGAGAAACGCCAGCCCCGCGCCGAGCGGCAGGACCAACTGCCAGCGGCTCCGCGTCTGCGGCGAACGCAGCCGCGCGACAAACTCCGCGCCCACGAGCAGCCCGAGTGCGCCGAAGACCGCCGTGGAGGCGCCGATCGACGAATGCGATTCCCCGCGGTAGCCCCAGGCGTTGATTGCATTGCCCGCCGCCCCGCTCAAAAGCACCGCCAGCCACGTCATCCCCACGCCGAGATGCGGTAAGACAAAGACCGCAAACATCAGCCCGAAAAACAAATTCGCCGCGATGTGCGCCAGGTCGCCGTGGAGCGTCAGCGCGGTGATCGTCCGCCACCATTCGCCGCGCTGCATGATCGCCGCGCTCACCGATGCGCCGCGCTCCACCCACCATTCACCGAGGAGACTCTGCGCGAGGAAAAAGCCGCTCATCAGCCAGGCCACGACGTAGAGAGAAAGCGTGTCGATTTTCTCAACGGGCGCGGGCGGCGGCGCCGGAGGGCGGTCCACTTCCTCGCGCTCGAAGGCGGCCAATTCGCGCAGCGCCACGTCGCGGCCCGGCTCCTCCACGCGCAGCACCCACTCCTCGTCATCCCGCTCGATCCAGTGCGGCAGATCACTCGCCGCGACCACGATTCCGCGCTGCCGCGCCTCGGCGAGCCGCGGGTAGCGGCCCACTTCCACGAGCGGGTGACGGGGTTCGGTAGCTTCGGACATGGAAGAAAAAGATGAGGAAAGAAGAATGACGCATGAAACTGAGAGCGTGGATGAAATTCAAAAGCCGCCTGTCATCCTGAGCGGAGTGTAGCGAAGTCGAAGGACCTCGGCCTCAGGAGGATCTTGGATCTTCCTGCATGCCGAGGTCCCTCGACTTCACTCCAGTCGCTTAGACTCCCTTTATTTCGCTCGGGATGACATGCCGCTTTGAATTTCGACCCGCCCGCAGAATCCACCTTCTTCATCCTTCATCCCTCTGACTTCCCTTTTACAAAACCTCCTCATCCCCGACCTCTGGCAGCAGGAGGCGGTGCACGCGCTGCGCGAGCGGCGCGATGTGGTGGTGCATGCCCCGACGGGTGCGGGGAAGACTTACATCTTCGAACTCTTTCTACCCGAGCTGCGCGGTCAGGCCGTCTTCACCGTGCCGACCCGTGCTTTGGCCAATGACAAACTCGCCGAGTGGCGCGGGCGCGGCTGGGACGTGGGTATCTCCACGGGCGACCTCGCGGAGAATCTCGATGCAAAAATCATCGTCGCCACGCTGGAGACGCAGAAGGGAAAATTTCTCCAGCGCACCGGACCTCGAATGCTCGTGGTGGATGAATACCAGATGATCGGCGACGCCGTGCGCGGCGTGAACTACGAACTCTCCCTCGCGCTCGTGCCGCCCGAGACGCAGCTCCTCCTGCTCAGCGGCAGCGTGGGGAATCCGCAGGACATCGTGGCGTGGCTGCGGCGGATCGGTCGCGACGCGGTGCTCGTCTCCCACAGCATCCGCCCCGTGCCGCTCGACGAGGTGGATCTCGAAGCGCTCCCGAACAAAGCCGCCGCCAGCGTCCGCGGCTGGTGGCCGCGGCTGATCACCAATGCCCTGCGCGCCGACCTCGGTCCCGTGCTCCTCTTCGCCCCGCGCCGCCGCGCCGCGGAGCAGCTCGCCGTCGCCCTCGCCACCGCGCTGCCGCACGATCAGCCGCTGCACCTCACGTTCGAGCAGGAGCACCTCGCCGGCCCGCAGCTCACCAAGCTGCTGCGCGCGCGCGTCGCCTTTCACCACAGCGGCCTGAGCTACGCGCAGCGCGCCGGGCTCATCGAGCCGCTGGCCAAAGCGGGGCAGCTCCGCGCGGTGGTCGCCACCATGGGGCTCGCCGCGGGGATCAACTTTTCCATGCGCTCCGTGGTCGTCACCGACACGCGCTACATGGTGGGAAACTTCGAGCGGCAGGTCGCGCCGGATGAGTTGCTCCAGATGTTCGGCCGCGCGGGCCGGCGCGGGCTGGACGAAGTGGGCTACGCGCTCATCACCTCGAATCCGCCGCGCCTCCACGATGGCCGCCCGCGCCAGCTCCGCCGCCCGGACCTCATCGACTGGCCCACGCTGCTCGCCGTGATGCACGGCGCGGCGTTGCGCGGCGAGGAGCCGTTTGCCGCAGCGCTGCATTTGAATCAGCGGCTCTTCACCTCGAACCCGGTGCCACTCGGCATCGAGCACGCGCGCGAAACGGGGCCGATGCCGTGCGGGCTGAGCGTGGACATGGAGCGCGCCCGCTTCGCCCGCCGCGGCCTGAGCGAGATGCAAAACTCGCGCGGCGAATGGGAACCGCTGCCGGATGCGCCGACCGCCGCGACTCTCGCCGACGTGCTCATCCGCGACGGCGCGCACTGGCGGCCCGCGCTTTCCCTCGCCCGCACGCTGGAAGGCCGCGGTCTCGGCAATGTCTGCAAACTCGAAGCTGGTCGCGAACGCCGCTACGGCCGCGAGTTGCCGCTCGGCGTGCGACGCGGCGACGGCACCTTCGCGCTCACGCCGGTGCTGACGCGCGCGTTGAAGATCTCGCGCCTCGCCGCGGACGACTTCGAGCGCGTGCTCCTCGCCCGACTGCCCGAGATCACCGGCGGCACGCTCGTGGGCGTCACCCCGCGCGGCGATCAACTCGTGGCGCGGATCAGCTACGCGGACGTGCCCGCCACGGCGTGGCGCGATGCACACGGCACGCTGCTCGTCGATCCGCCGCAGCGCCGCGAACTCCCCCCGCCCTGCCGCGGCTGTTCCGAGCTGGAACGCTACTGCTTGAAAGTGGAGATCACGCAGACGCCCGCCTATCTCTGGCGCCGGCTCGGGCTGGTGGAAAAGGACGGCACCCCGACACGGCGGGGCGTGATCGCGAGCTTCTTCAATCACGGCGAAGGCCTCGCCGTCGCCGCCGCGCTGGAGGATGCGCGTTACACCATTCCCGACCTGATCCTCGACCTCGCCAATCTCCGCGCCGGCCCGCGCTTTGCCGGCGAAGACTCCCCGCTCGGCGGTCGGCTCGGCGGGCTCTGCCAGCGGATTTTCGAGCGCACGGACGTTCCGGGCTATCTGGAAATGGGCGTGCCACTCGACTACGGCGACGGCGCGAGTGAGGTGGTGCGTGAGATCCTCGAACACTCGACTCCCGCGCAAAAGCTGCTCACCGAATCCCTGCGCGTGGGCGACATCGAGCGGGCGATCGTGGAGTGGCGCAGCCTGCTCCGGCACATCGTGTGGGCGCCGTATTATGACGGGGCCCGCTGGCGCGAACTCATGGCGGCGGCCGCCGCGCAACTCGACGCGACCGACTCGCCGACGCAGCGTGGAGTGAAGGGGTGACCGAGGCGCGAACCGTAGGACGGCGCGCTCCGACCCGCTTCGTCGTTCCCGGGCAGCCGGCAGACTGGAACGGCAAGATGGCCGATCATCCCGAGCAAAACGTAAAAAGCGCCTGTCATCCCGAGCGGAATGAAGGGAGCCTAAGCGACCAGAATGAAGTCGAGGGACCTCGGGGTGCGGGAAGATCCATGATCCTCCGGAGGCCGAGGTCCCTCGGCTCCGTTACACTCCGCTCGGGATGGCAGGCGTTTTTGGGTTTCGCCTCCCCCGATGTAGTTCCGTGCGCCGTCATTCGCTCGAATGGGAAACCGCGGATTTCGCGGATTGACGCGGATTTCCAAAATCAAACCCCTTCACCTGCCTCATCCGCTCACCCCTCACCCCTCACCCTTCACCCTTCACCCTTCACCCCTCATCCGCCTCACCTGCCTCATCCGCCTCACCTGCCTCATCCGCGTAATCCGCGCAATCCGCGGTCTCCTTCCGCCGGCGAAAGTGTCCGGCCCCGTCCCAATCGCTCTGCCAAAAAACCCGGTTGCCATTGCCGGAGGTGCCTCATAGCTTCCCGCCCCGCAGTGGCAGGGTGGCGTTTTATTTGTCCCCGGTCGCAGGCTCACGCAGAACCAGAACCCACCTCGCCCAATGTCCAAAACCCTCGTCATTGCCGAGAAACCCAGCGTCGCCACCGATCTGGCCAAGGCCCTCGGCGTCAAAAAGGACGGCGACTACTACGAAAACGACAAGTATGTGATCTCGTCGGCGGTGGGTCATCTGCTCGAGCTGACCGTCCCCGAGGAGCACGACATCAAACGCGGCAAGTGGAGCATGGAAAACCTGCCGCACCTGCCGCCGGAGTTTGCGCTCGTGCCGATCGAGAAGAATGCAAACCGGCTGGCTGTGCTGCGGCGGCTGATCAAGCGGAAGGACATTTCCGCGCTGATCAATGCGTGCGACGCCGGCCGCGAGGGGGAGCTGATTTTCCGGAACATCGCGCGGGCGACCGCAGCGAAGCAGCCGGTGCAGCGGCTCTGGCTGCAATCGATGACGACGGAGGCGATTCGCTCGGCGTTTGCGTCGCTGCGTTCCGATCAGGACATGCGACCGCTGGCCGATGCGGCCACTTCGCGGAGCGAGGCGGACTGGCTGGTGGGCATCAATTCAACGCGGGCGCTGACCGCGTTCAACTCGCAGGGCGGCGGTTTTTCCAAGACGACAGCGGGCCGCGTGCAGACGCCGACCCTGGCGATCCTGGTCGAGCGCGAGGAGAAGATCCGGGCGTTCGAGCCGCGGGCGTATTGGGAAGTGTTCGGCGATTTCGGGGTGAAGGCGGGAAGCTATCGCGGGCGGTGGTTCGATGCGGCGTTCAAGAAAGGCGCGGAAGAAGAAGGTCGCGCGGAGCGCATCTGGGATCAGGCGAAGGCGGATGCGATCAAGGCAAAGTGCGAGGGCAAACCCGGCACGGTGGAGGAAGAGAAAAAGCCGACCTCGCAAGTCGCGCCGCAGCTTTACGACCTAACCACGCTGCAGCGGGAAGCGAATGGACGCCACGGTTTCCCAGCGAAGATGACCCTGCAAATCGCGCAGGCCCTTTACGAAAAGCACAAGGCGCTGACCTATCCGCGAACGGATTCGCGCTATCTGCCGGAGGATCACATCGCCACGGCGAAGAACGTGATGGGGAGCTTCGAGGATCGTTCGCTCGCGGTCCACGCCGAGAAGGCGCTGCGCGACGGGATGATTCATCCGAACAAGCGCATCTTTAATAACGCGAAGGTCAGCGATCACTTTGCGATCGTGCCGACGGGCACGGTGCCGCACGGGCTGAGCGAGACGGAGGCGAAGATTTACGACCTCGTCGCGCGGCGGTTCATCGCGGTGTTTTATCCGGCGGCGCAGTTCGAAGTGACCACACGGATCACGACCGTGGAGGGCGAGAAGTTCAAGACGGACGGGAAGATCATCGTCGATCCCGGCTGGCTCGCGGTCTATGGCAAGCAGGCCGAGGGTGAAGGGGAAAACGACAAGGCGATCTGCGCGGTCGTGCCCGGCGAGGCCGTGAAGACCGAGGCGATCGAGGTGAAGGAAAACGTGACCAAACCGCCGGCGCGTTACAACGAAGGCACGCTGCTCAGCGCCATGGAAGGCGCGGGCAAACTCGTGGACGACGAGGAACTGCGCGAAGCGATGGCCGAGCGCGGACTCGGCACGCCGGCGACCCGCGCGCAGACGATCGAAGGGCTGATCTTCGAAGGTTATCTGATCCGCCAGGGCCGCGACCTCATCGTCACCGCCAAGGGCATCTCGCTCATCACCTTGCTGCGCAATCTTCACGCCGAAGCGCTGACCAAACCCGAGCTGACCGGCGAGTGGGAGCACAAGCTGCGGATGATGGAACGCGGGCAACTGCAACGCCCCGTCTTCATGCAGGAAATCCGCGCGCTCACCACCGACATCGTGGGCAAAGTGCGCGGCGGTATGGGCCAGGAAGTGCGCGGAAATTTCAAGCCGATCGAAGTGACGTGCCCGAAGTGCGGCGGTGGTCCATTCAAGGAGAGCTTCAAGGCCTACGAGTGCGTGAACCCGGAGTGCAAGCTGATCGTCTGGAAGAACATGTCCGGCCGCGAACTCGAGCGCGAAGAAGTGGCGAAGCTGCTCACCGAACATCGCGTCGGCCCGCTGGAAGGCTTCCGCAGCAAGCTCGGCCGCGCTTTCAACGCCGAGGTGATGCTCGACGAGAAGAGCGAGTGGAAACAGAAGTTCGACTTTGAGAAAGACGGCGAGGGCGAGGGTGCGAAAGCCTTCGACCCCTCGACCGCGAAGGCGCTCGGCGAGACGCCGAACGGCGCGGTGTATGAAACGGAAACGGCGTTCCTCTGTGTGAAAGCGGACGGTACGAAGCCGATTCGCATGGGCAAATCGATCTGCCAGCGGGCGATCCCGGCGGAGCAGGCGCTGAAGATTTTCCGCGACGGCAAGACGGACCTGCTCCCGCGCTTCATCTCGAAGAAGGGCAAACCATTTTCGGCGTATCTGAAGCTCGAAGGACCGAAGGTCGTGTTCGAATTCGAACCGCGGGCGAAGAAAGCTCCCGCCGCGAAGAAGCCGGCGAAGGCGAAGGAAGAAGCGGCCTGAGAGGGTGTAGCGGAAACAAAAAAAACGCGTGTCATCCCGAGCGGAATGGAGGGAGCCTGAGCGACTGGAATGCAGTCGAGGGACCTCGGAATGCGGAATGATCCATGATCCTCCAGAGGCCGAGGTCCCTCGGCTGCGTTACACTCCGCTCGGGATGACAGGCTTTCTCGAGTTTCGGTCCACCGGCTGAGCGCACGTCTGTGGAGTCTCCGCGCGGGTGAATAGCGGCGCGGGGACGAGCCGCACTCCAGAGCGCTGCGCGCAAAAAAGGCCGCACTCAATTTCGCGCGCAGCGCTTTGGAGTGCGCTGCGTCCTCGCAGCGCCTTTCTCACGCGCGCTGGTTTTTGACCCGCCCAGGCACCATGGACGTTGCGCCTTCAGCTCAGGCTCTGGCATAACGACCCGCCCACCATGCCACGCAAGCGCCCCACCCCTGCCCCGGCCCGCGCGGAAACTTATCAGCATCCCGAGGCCACGGCTCCGTTGCGGCCGGAGGTGGGCGCGCAGTCGCGGTTTCAGAAAGCCCAGCCGCCCGCGCTCGATCGCTACGATTCCTCGCTCGCCCCGGAGCTGCAGTGGGATGGGCAGAACACCGCCCGCGAACTCACCGAGAGCTTGCTTGATCAACTCGCCGCCGCGGCCGATGCGCTCGCCGCGGCTCAGGATGCCACGGCCCGCGAGGCTCACCTCGGCACGGCGCGCGACGCTCTGCGCCGGCTGCGCGCCCTCTCGCGCCCGTTCCTGAATTGGGCCGGCAAGGCCGAGCGGCTCAGCTTCGAGGTGCCGTCGCTCCCGCTCTTCGTCCACGAGCGGCTTTCCACCAAGGCGATCATCGAGACGCTCAAGGGTCACCGGCGGGACCAGCAGGAGGATTTCTTCGATTCGCTCTACGGCGCGCCGCAACGCTCGCTCGCCGACCAGGTGCTCCACGCCTACGAGCACGGCGAATGGGTGAACCGGCTCGCGCTGGGCGATTCGCTGGTGGTCATGAATTCGCTCCTGCGCTACGAGCACCTCGGCGGCCAGGTGCAGATGATCTACGTGGACCCGCCCTACGGCGTGAAATTCGGCTCGAACTTCCAGCCCTTCATCCGCCGGCGCGACGTGAAGCACAACGAGGACGACGACCTGACCCGCGAGCCGGAGATGGTGCAGGCCTACCGCGACACCTGGGAACTCGGCCTGCACAGCTACCTCACCTACCTGCGCGACCGCCTGCTCCTCGCCCGCGACCTCCTCGCCCCAACCGGCTCGATCTTCGTCCAGATCTCGGATGAAAATCTCCACCACGTCCGCGAGGTCATGGATGAGGTCTTCGGGGCGGAGAATTTCGTGAGCGTAACTACGTTCAAGAAGACGACGAGTGCATCTGGCGATCTTCTCGCGACGGTGAACGACTTCCTTATCTGGTATGCGAAG
>JANPHH010000617.1:0-41486 GCA_031424375.1 Chthoniobacter sp.
TCTTCACCGCGCCGGGATCTCCGCCGCTAATCGAAGGATTCGCGATGAGCTTCCAGCTCGTTCCATCCGGGCTCGTCGCCATCCAGAATCCGCCGCGGGGACGACCACCGGCGGTGGCGCTATCATTCAACCCCTCGCCGGTGCCGGAGAAGGTGATCTGCTCGCCATCGGACTGCGCGCCGCCCAGCCAGCGGCGGCGGCCTTCGATGTGCACATCGTCGAGGCGGGTGAAGGTGAGGCCGTCCGGGCTCGTCGCGTGATAGCCCATGCCCTCGCGCGGTCGGTCCGCTGCGGGTTCGTCGCCGGGACGCCGGCCGGGATCGGGTCCGGCTCCATTGTCCGGTGCGAAGAGGTGAAACACGCCGCGATGGAGCGCGACCGCGCAATCGATCACCGCGCGCCCTTTCACGGCAAAACGCACGCCCGGCTCGTAGGTGTAGCTGACGCCATCGCTCGAAATAGCCGAGTGAATCGCGGGTGTGCTGGGGCCGAAGGTGCGGCCCATGTTCCCCGTGAAATAAAGCCGCACGCGTCCGTCGGGCAGCGGCACGAGTGTGGGGTCGAAGGGAAAGCGCATGCCTTCCGGCAGGCCCGCGACGCGAATCACCTCCGGCCCGCTCCACGTCGCGCCGTCGTCTTTCGAAAAATGCACCGCGACCTTGTCGAAGCTCTCCCGGTCATCCGCGGGGAAATGCTGATGTGCGGCGATCAACCGCCCGTCGTTCATCCGTGCAATCGTCGGCACGCCCGCGCGCTCGAAGGTCGCGACCTTCTCCACGGTGCCGGCCGCGCCCACGCGATAGACGAGCACGTCGCGATTCCACGGCCCCTCGGCGTTCGCATTCTGCGGGGGACCCTTGGGCTCGAAGTTGTTTGGGGCGGGCGGCGGATTCTGTCCGCGCGGACGATTCGGCGGCGGTGTGGGCGGACCGTCCTGGGCGCCGACGGGAGCGAGGATCGAGAAAGTGAGCGCGAGAAGGGGGAGCAGAGTTTTCATGGGGAACGGATTCTTCCTACTCAACGCCGGCGCGGCTCGTTGTTGTCTCGCAACCTTCCACCGAGGAAAGAAGTCCGGGAAAAATCTCTGTTTACATCCCATCACGCTCCCACAGCATCGGGGCACGCGGCGGGAGTGAACCCGCGTCCGCTGCGGAAAAAACCGGAAACAAAAAACAAGCACACCGCGGTCGGTCGCGCTCCTGCGGGTGGGCGGACCGCCCGCAAAGGAAGGAATTTTTATGCCCAAGAAAACCATCGCCAGCAACCACCCCGGCCAGAAGACGCGCCAGGGATACGTCAGCGGATCATTCGAAATGCCGGACGCTCCGGACTATGTCGTCGTGGAGCTGAAATATGAAAGTCCCGTCGCGTTCACCGCGTCCCGTTTCGCGGCACCCGCCGCCGCCGAGTCGCAAGCCTCGGCGCTGAACCGCATCCTCTCGAAATACGACATCGCCACGGTCCGCTCGCACTTTGCCAAGACGGCGAAAGAAGTGCGCGCCCGCATCGACGTGGCCAGCGCGCTGCCGGCAGCCCCGCGGGCGGCCACCTTCGCGAAGAAGGGGCTGGATGCGGATTTCATCCAGAGCGGATTCGTGCAGGTGGTGCCGAAGAAGGGCAGCGACGCGAAGAAGCTCGCGCGGGAACTCACGAAACAGGGCGCGGTCTGGCAGGCCTTCGTCGCGCCGCGTCCGGTCCCGGCGATGCCGGAAGGGAGTGCGCCCGGTTCGCGAAATTTTGAGCCGTCGCAAGGTTACCTGCACGCGGCGCCGAATGGGATCGGCGCGGCGGAAGTCTGGGAACTGGACGGAGCGAAGGGCAACGGCGTGACGATCTGCGATATCGAAGGCGCGTGGAATCGTTCGCACGGGGATCTGCCCAGCGGCATCAAACTGATCGGCGGCACGATGCTGAACGATCTCGGGTGGCGAAATCACGGTACCGCGGTGCTCGGCGAAATGGTGTCGGTGCCGAGCG
Organism: Chthoniobacter sp.; assembly: GCA_031424375.1. Classification (GTDB taxonomy): domain Bacteria; phylum Verrucomicrobiota; class Verrucomicrobiia; order Chthoniobacterales; family Chthoniobacteraceae; genus Chthoniobacter. The sequence continues at coordinate 1,978 of JANPHH010000617.1, forward strand.
AGCGCGGGACGGTCGGGATCAGCCACGGAGCGACCGCCGTGATCCATTCGGCTTTCATCAATGGTGTCTTCAATCTCGCGGGCGCGCTGACCAATGCGACCGCGAAGCTGAAAGCGGGCGACGTGATCCTCATCGAACTCCAGGCGACGGGGCCGAACGATAAATACGTGGCGATGCAGTATTGGGACGACAACTTCACAGCGATCGTCGCCGCGACCGCGAAAGGCATCACCGTGGTGGAGGCCGCGGGAAACGGTGACGAGAACTTCGATCTGCCGATCTTCAAGGACACCGGTCTGCAACGAGACAGCGGCGCGATCATCGTCGGCGCAGGCATTCCACCGACGAACCATCTGGACTTCGCCGGCTGGGGCGGGATGCCCGGATACAGTTCGCTCGGCGTCCCGCGGTCGCGCATCTTTTTCTCCAACTACGGCAAGATCGTGAACGTGCAGGCCTGGGGCTGGCACGTCACCACGCTGGCCTATGGCGACGCGCAGAAAAGCACGTCGGAGGATCGCTGGTACACACTCCGGTTCTCCGGGACCTCGAGCGCGTCGCCGATCGTCACCGGTTCGGTGGCCTGCCTCCAGGGCCGGGCCAAGGCGAAAAACGGCGCGCCGCTGACGCCCGCGAAAGTGCGCGACATCCTCGTGAAAACCGGCACGCCGCAAGTCGCCGGACTGGGCGTCCCGCTCAGCCAGCACATCGGCCCGCAGCCGAATCTGCCGGTGGCGATGACCTTCGTCTGATGGTAGCTGGGATACATGATCCCGGCCGTCCGCATTCTGAAAGGCGCGAAGCTTCGCACGCCGGTCGAGATCCAGCTTCGGCCCGGTTGGCGCTTCGATTCCCGGCGGCGCGTCTTCATCTCCGATCAGGGTGAATGCTTCGCGCCCCGCGAGGAGTTGCCGAAGGCCAGCCGGATCGTGGCGAAGACGCCCGCCCTCGCGGCGGCGAAGCGGGCGGGGAAGGCCGCGCTCTCCGCGCCGGAGCAGAAGCTCCTGCGCTGCCTGCAAATCATCCTTCCCGCCGGCCACCCCGCCGCAGAGCACCTCGCCACGGTGAGGCGGTGGCCGTGCGTGGAAGCCGCCGCGCTGCCGCCGGAGGTGAGCCTGCCGGGTGGGGCGCTCGGGCCAGCGGTGTAGGCGGCGCGCCAGAATCCGAGGTGTCGTCCTAACGCCGCAAGCTTCGACCGCCTGTCATTCCGAGCGGAATGGAGGGAGCCTATGCGACCAGAATGCAGCCGAGGGACCTCGGAGTGCCGGAAGATCCATGATCCTCCGAAGGCCGCGATGCGCTCGCCCGAGGACCGGCCTCCGCTTGTCCCGGGCACCGCCGCCTCGGAGGTCCCTCGGCTTCGTTACACTCCGCTCGGGATGACAGGCATTTTTGACTTTCTGCCCTCCCGTTCCCGCTTGCCGCGATTCAGGTGCTGGGTTCGCTGCTGCCCGTACGTAGTCCCGCCTTCAGGCGGAATAAACCATCCGCCGAAACCAGCACCGGACCAAACGGTACGGACAGTTCCAGGCCCGGAACGTTTGCAAAGCCGGATTGAAAATCCGTCCGACGTTCTCCGCACTCCCGCCCGCCGCGTCGTTACCGCACAGACGCTTTCGAACGGACCGCGGCGATATCTAGGATTCATTTCGCCCCATCGCACGCGTGGCGTATCCGGAAAACATGCGTGACACTCCGAGCAGAAGCGGGCCGGATCAGCCCACCCCATGAACATCCGACGAATCCTGCGCTGCGTTCTCCCGCCGGTCATCGCGGTCAGTTTTGCTGCAACCTGCGCAGAGGCTCAAAGCATCGCCGTCCCGTGGTCGGGCCTCGGACATGATCCGCAGCACACGGGCATCTCGCGGTTCGCCGCACAGCCGATGAACCGCATCGTGTGGCAGGCGGATATGGACCTCGATCCGCAATACAGCGGCGACGACCTCTTGATCCACTACGGCTCGCCGCTCGTCACGCGCACCGGCACCGTCGTCATTCCCCTGAAAACGGGAGCCACAGATGGCTTTCGCGTCGAGGGACACAGTGCGGCAGTCGGGACCACCTTGTGGATGCAGACCAGCGACTACGAACTGCCCGCGCACAATTGGGTGCCGAGCTTCGGCATCGCGCTCACGCCCAAGAACCGCCTCTATTTTCCCGGCGCCGGCGGAACGATCTACTATCGCGATGATCCGGATGCGGCGACTTCCACGTCGGGCCAGATTGCTTTCTACGGCATCGGGAGCTACTCGGCGAACCAGTCGACTTACAACGCGAACGTGCGGATCAACACCCCGATTACCTCGGATCGCTACGGGAATGTGTTCTTCGGTTTTCAAGTCACCGGCACCACACCGGCCGGGCTGCAGAGCGGCATCGCGCGAATCGCGACCGACGGCACCGGCACCTGGATCGCCGCGACCACCGCAGCCGCCGACGCCGGGATCCAAAAGGTGGCGATGAATTGCGCGCCGGCGCTGAGCAACGATCACAAGACGCTCTACGTCGCCGTGAGCCAGGGAAATTTCTCCGCCGGCTATCTCGTCGCGCTCGACAGTCGGACGCTGGCACCGACCGCGAAGGTCCGACTCAAGGATGTCTTCAACCCGGCGGTCGACGCATTGCTTCCCGACGACGGCAGCGCCTCGCCCACGGTGGGTCCGGATGATGATGTCTATTTCGGCGTTTTCGCCGGCAGCTCCGCATTTAGCTATAATCACTACCGCGGCTGGATGCTGCATTTCGACAAGACCCTCGCCCAAACGAAAACGTCCGGCGCGTTCGGTTGGGACGACACGCCTTCGATTGTTCCGAGTTCGTGTGTGCCGTCGTATTCCGGTAGTTCGACCTACTTGATCCTCACGAAGTATAACAACTACGCCAACCCCGGCATCGGCGGCGACGGCGTCAATAGACTCGCCGTGCTCGACCCCAATGATTCGATGGCCGATCCGATCACCGGCGCGACCGTGATGAAGGAAATCCTCACCATCGCCGGCGTCACGCCCGATGAAGATTTCACCGCCACCCATCCCAACGCGGTCCGCGAGTGGTGCATCAATACCGCCGCCGTCGACCCCGCGACGAAGTGCGCGATCGTCAACAACGAGGACGGCAAAGTGTATCGCTGGGATTTCACCACGAACACCTTCACTCAGACCGTCACGCTGACCGTCGGCATCGGTGAAGCCTACACCCCCACGCTGATCGGTCCGGATGGAACCGTGTATGCGATCAACAACGCCATCGTCTTCGCCATCGGGCAATAACCTGCCATGAAAACGTCCGCCCCATTGATCATCGCCGCTTTGCTGTTCGGGAGCCTTATCTCGGCTCGTGCCGGACTCACCGCGGCGCTCGCTCCCGCCGTGCAGAATTCCGCGAAAGGCAAGACCCTCGTTTTCAGCGGTACGCTCACGAATACGAGCATGACGAATGAGCTTTTCCTGAACGACATCCAGTTCGCGCTGACCGGCAGCGCGGTCACCCATCTTGTCTCGGGTCCGTATCCCTTTTTCGCCAACGTCCCCGGCATCCTCCTCCCGGGCGAAACTTACACGGGCGAAATCTTCAGCGTCGCCCTCAATGCCAACGCGGTGGTGAGCGACTATGCGGGCACGGTGACCCTCCAGGGCGGCGGGGATATCTTCGCCGCCGTCAATTTGTCGACCACCGGATTCACTGTGCTTTCACCCGCGGTCACCATCGCCGCCAGCGATGCGAGTGCATCAGAGTTTGGACCGGACATCGGGACGTTCACGATCACGCGAACGGGCGGTACGTCGATTGATCTCCCGGTGTCCTTCACCATCAGCGGAACGGCGGTCAACGGCACGACCTATCAGACGGTCGCGACATCCACGACAATCAACGCGGGCACGTCGTCGAAGGTTGTGACCCTCACGCCGATCGCCGACTCCATCGCGCAAGGCGACCGCAACGCCGCATTCACCCTGACCTCATCAGCGCTCTACAATCTCGGCGTTGGGATCACGAGCAGCGTGATCATTCACGACATGCCCGCCGACGCCTGGCGGGTGCAAAACTTCGGTGCCGCCGCGAATTCGCCGGAAGCCGCGGACACGGCGGAATGGGACCACAACGGCATCGCGAATCTCACGGCTTTCGCCCTGGCCATTGACCCGAAAAGTCCCGACCGCAGCGCACTTCCGGCGACCTCGACCGTGAACGATTACTTCACGCTGTCCTATGTTCCGAATTCCGCGGCGACCGACGTGCAGTTTTCCGTCGAAGGCTCCGGCGATCTGGTTCAATGGAGTGGCGCGGACGTGGAGTCGGTCAGCGATCCGAATCCCATCCCGCCCAACCGGGTGACCGTCCGTTACAAATATCCGATCACGACCAACGGCCACGGTTTTTTGCGTTTGCGAGTCACGCGTTAAGGCAGGGTGAGCTGACTGGCGCTGCGGATTGCGCTTCCGAACAACGCAGGGGTTTCGATCAAGGCAACTTCCGGAGCGTGGCGCGAGAGGACCTTGCTGCTAGGCTGCGCGCCCGCATGTTCACCATCCGCTATCCCGAAGACCTGCCGATCTGCTCGCGCCGCGAGGAGATCGTGGCGGCGCTCCGCGCGCATCAGGTGCTGATCGTTGCGGGCGAGACGGGCTCGGGAAAGACGACGCAGCTTCCCAAAATGTGCCTCGATGCCGGGCTCGCGGAGCGCGGCAAGATCGGCTGCACGCAGCCGCGCCGGGTGGCGGCGATGAGCGTGTCGCGCCGGGTGGCGGAGGAGCTGGGCGTGACGTGGGGACGTGAGGTGGGGTGCAAGATGCGTTTCGCCGACGACACCGGGCGCGACACGCGGGTGAAGTTCATGACCGACGGCATCCTGCTCGCCGAGATCCAGAGCGACCCGATGCTGCGCGCGTATTCCACGCTCATCCTCGACGAAGCGCACGAGCGGTCGCTGAACATCGACTTTCTGCTCGGCTACCTCCAGGGGCTGCTCAAAAAACGCGGTGATCTGAAACTCGTGGTGACTTCGGCGACGATCGACACCGAGGCGTTTTCGCGCGCGTTTGGCGGCGCGCCGATCATCGAGGTGTCGGGTCGGCTCTATCCCGTGGATGTGCGCTACGTGCCGGTGCTCGCGGACGCGGACACGGGCGAAGATCCCACGCATGTCGAAGCGGCGGTGCGCGCGACGGAGGACGCGCTGATCGAGTCGGACTTCGGCGACGTGCTCGTCTTCATGCCGACGGAGCGCGACATCCGCGAGACGCGGGAACTGCTCGAGGGCAGCCTCGGCTCAGGCATCGAGGTGCTCGGGCTGTTCGGCCGCATGCCCGCCGCGGAGCAGCAGCGCATCTTCGCGCCGGGGGAAAGGCGGCGTGTGATCGTGGCCACGAACGTCGCCGAGACATCGATCACGCTCCCGCGCATCCGCTACGTCATCGACACCGGCTTCGCGCGGGTGAGCCGCTACAATCCGCGCACGCGGACGAAGCGACTGCCGGTGGAAGCGATCTCGCAGAGCAGCGCGAATCAACGCGCGGGCCGCGCGGGTCGCGTGCAGGACGGCGTGTGCATCCGGCTTTACGAGCAGGAGGATTTCGAGAAACGGCCGCGCTTTACCCAGCCGGAAATCCAGCGCGCGAATCTCGCCGAGGTCATCCTGCGGATGAAGGCGTTCGCGCTCGGCGACATCGAGACGTTCCCGTTCATCGATCCGCCAATCCAAGCCGCCGTGCGCGCCGGCTATGTGTTGCTGCACGAGCTCGGCGCGTTGAATGACGCAAACAACCTCACCGGCCTCGGCGTGGAACTCGCCAGCCTGCCGCTCGATCCCACGCTCGGCCGCATGCTGCTCCAAGCGCGGGCGGAGGGTTCGCTGCCGGAGATGCTCGTCATCGCCGCGGGGCTGAGCGTGCCCGATCCGCGCGAGCGACCCGAAGATGCGAAGGAAGCTGCTGCTGCGGCGCACCGCGCGTTTGCTGATCCGGATTCGGATTTTTTCAGCCTGCTGAATATCTGGCGCGACTCGCCGGATGCGGAGAGCAAAGGCGGCGGCAATGCGCTGCGGCGCTTTTGCAAAGCGAACTTTCTCTCCGTGGCTCGGATGCGCGAGTGGCGCGACATTCACCGCCAGCTCGCAGACGCGGTCCCAGACGAAGCGCCGCGGCGCGATCGTTGTAGGGCGGCCGCTCCGGCTGCCCAGAATCGCCGCGCCCGGGCAGGCGGGGCGCCCGCCCTACAATCGCCCGCAAAAGAGGCCAGCTACACCGCGATCCACCGCGCGATCCTCACCGGTCTGCTCGGGCAGATCGCGCAGCGGCAGGAGAAGAACACCTACAGGGCCTCCGGCAACCGGCTGGTCACGCTTTTCCCCGGCTCGAACCTCTACGAACGCCGCGAGAAGCCGAAGAAAAACGCCGGCCCCGCCAAGCCCGAGGCGAAGATGCATCAGCCGCCGTGGATCGTCGCGGGCGAGATCGTGGAGACGTCGCAGCTCTTCGCGCGCAGTGTCGCGGGGATCGATCCCGAGTGGGTCGTGGATCTCGGCGCGCACCTCTGCGAACGCCGCTACACCGAGCCGCACTGGAGCGCGAAAGCGGGGCGGGTGCTGGCGCTGGAGCGCGTGCTCGTGCATGGGCTGGAGATCACACGCAAGGATGTGGACTACGGCCGGATCGATCCCGAAAAGGCGACGGAACTTTTCATCCGCGGCGCGCTGGTGAATGAGGAAGCGCGCATCCCGCTGCGCTTCTTCGAGGAAAACCAAAAGCTGCGCGACAAGATCGAAAACGCGCTGACCCGCGTGCGCAGCCGCCGCGCGCATGATCTCGATGAAGCGCTCTACCTTTTCTACGCCGCGCGGGTCACGAACGTCTCGTCGGTCCACGACCTGAACAAACTCTTCCGCGAGCGCGTGACCCGCGAGCCGGACTTTCTCTGCGCGACCGAGGAGGACCTGATCGGCGACCACGACGCGAGCTACAATCGCACTCATTTTCCTGACGCCGTCCCGCTCGGCAATACCGCACTGCCGCTCACCTATGCCTACCAGCCCGGCGAGGAATCCGATGGCGTGACGGTGCGCGTGCCGCTGCCCGTGGCGGCGCAGCTCACCAGCGCGCAGGTGCAGTGGATGGTGCCCGGTTTGCGCGAAGAGCAGATCGGCGTGCTCCTCCGCGCGCTGCCGAAAAGTGTGCGCAAACCGCTCATGCCGCTGGAGCCGAAGATCCGCGAAGTGGCCACGGAGTTTCAGCCCGGCGCGGGCGACTTCTTTGCCGCGCTCGCCGACTTCCTCAGCCGAAAATTCCGCGTCACCGTTCGCGCGGAAGACTGGCCGGCGGGCAGCCTGCCTGCGCATCTCCAGCCGCGCGTGGAGGTGATCGATCGGCACCAGCGCACCGTGGCATCGAGCCGCGACTTGAAAAAAATTCACGCGACCGTCGAGAGCCGCGACGTGCGCAGCGGGGCGTGGGATCGCGCAGTGAAACAGTGGGAACGCAGCGGCGTGGTGCTGTGGGATTTCGGTGATCTGCCGGAGGAGGTCGAGGTGGAGAAAATCGCGGGCGTTCCGGCGCTGGCGTATCTCGGTCTGCAAACCGGCGACCAATGCGTGGCGATCCGCCTTTTCAAGAAACGCGACGACGCGGCAGTCGCATCGATAGCCGCGGTGCGCCAACTCGCGGAGCTCGTCCTCGCCCGCGATCTCGCCCGCGTCTGGAAAGAACTCGCGGGCTTCGCCAAACACATCCCGAGCACCACGACCAAGGCCGCCGGTTTCCAGGATCAGCTCGCCGCACTGAGCGCGCAGCTGAGCAGCGCACCCGCGCCTTACCTCACCGGCGAGGTCCTGCAAAAATCTGCCAACGAGCATCTGCTCACGCACACCCTCACGCTCACGCCGATCTTCCCGCTCACGGCCGCACGCTTCACCATGCTCGTCGAAACGGCCCGCCGCGACCTGCCCGCGCTCACCTACCAGCTCGGCGAAGCGGCCAAACGGCTGCTCGCCCTCCGCGCCGCCATCGTTGGCAGTCCGAAGCGCTATCCGACTTTCGACGCCGACCTCGCCCGCCTGCTCCCGCCCGACTTCCTCGCCCGCACGCCGCAGGAGCACCTCCCGCATCTCCACCGCTACCTCCGCGGGGTGCAGATCCGGGCCGAACGCGCGGTCGTGAGTCCCGCCAAGGACGCGGAGAAAGCCAAACAGCTCATCCCTTTCCGCGACTGGCAAAAACACGTCGCCCCCGCCGAGCGCGAGAATTTCCGTTGGTTGCTGGAAGAGTTCCGCGTTTCGCTTTTCGCTCAGGAACTCGGCACCGCACAGCCGGTCTCCGCGCAGCGGCTCCTGCGGCTCATCGAGGGAGCAGGTTGATCGAGTGGGACAGCCATCCTGTCCCCCCCGAATTCGCCGGATGTTTGCCTGACCGTCACAGAATCACCACAGAAGCGGGCTTCTCTCGTGACGCACTGAATGCGCGCGATCGAACCCATGATCTCCAGCCTACCCCACCCAGCTTCCCTGGCCACCTGCCGTCCTACTTACCGGATGCGGCTCGCCACGACTCCGGCTGACCTCCACGCCGCGCAGCGCCTGCGCTTTGAGGTCTTCAATGTCGAGTTGGATGAAGGCCTCGCCGCGTCGCACGCGCTGGGTCGAGACGAAGATGCGTACGACGCGTTTTGCGATCACCTCCTCGTCGAGCGTGAGTCCACGGGCGAAATCGTGGGCACCTATCGTTTGCAAACCGGGCAACTCGCCGCGGCGAATCTCGGCTATTACAGCGAGCAGGAGTTCGACTTCGCACCCTACGAGGCACTGCGCTGCGAGGTGGTGGAACTCGGCCGCGCCTGCGTGCATCGCGATCACCGCCACCTCGGCGTGCTCGGCCTGCTCTGGCGCGGGATCGTGATCTACGCCCGCGAACGCCGCGCCCGGTATCTCATCGGTTGCAGTTCCCTGAACTCCCAGGATGCCGCGATCGGCGCGGGCACGCTGGCCTATTTCCAGAAAACGGGCGCGATGGTCGAGGACGCGCTGCTCACCCGGCCCACGCCCGCTTTCACCTGCCCGCTCGACCTCGTGGCCTCACCCTGCCCGCCGCCGCCGAAGCTCCTCCGCACCTACCTCGCGGTGGGCGCGCGCATCTGCGGCGCGCCGGCGATCGATCGCGAGTTCGGCACCATCGATTTCCTCACCCTGCTCGATCTCACCCGGCTCTCCGCCACCGCCGCCGCTCACTTTGGCCTCCATGGATAATCCACCGATCTCCGAATCCCGCCTCCGCATCCTCGTGCGTGTCGCCACCCGCAGCGTCGGCTTTCTCGCGATCAGCCTCGGGGCGGTGATGCACTACGCGATCTGGTTTCGCGGCGCGCCGCTGCGTCGGCGGGCGGTGTGGCAGCAGTATTGGGGGCGGCGCTTTGCCTGGCTGATCGGCCTGGAGATCGAAGTGAACGGCCGCATTCCGCGCAGTGGTCTGATCGTCGCGAACCATCTCGGCTACGTGGACATCCTCGTGCTCAGCGCGATCACGCCGTGCGTCTTCGTCGCGAAAGCCGACGTCGCGCAGTGGCCGGTGCTGGGCGTGCTCGCGCGGATCGCGGGCACCATCTTCGTCGATCGCACGCGGCGCGCGGCGGTCGCCGGGGTGAATGCGCGCGTCGAAGCGGCCACCCGAGCCGGCTTGAGCGTGGTGCTTTTTCCCGAAGGCACGAGTTCGGATGGACGCACCGTGCTGCCGTTCAAGACCTCGCTGCTTGAGCCCTCGTGCAGCGCGGGCTGCCCGCTCACGCCCGCCGCGCTGTGCTACCGCTTGGACTCCGGCACTGTCGGCACGGACGTCTGCTACTGGGGGGACATGACGCTGCTCCCGCATCTCGTTCGGCTTTTCCAACAGCGCGTCGTCTACGCGAAGGTCACGTTCGGGCAGACGTTCCAGCAGGCGGCCTCGCGGAAGGAACTCGCGGCCGCCCTGCGTGAACACGTTTCCGAACTGCGCGCCCCACGGGAAGCGGATCGGCTGGCGATCACGAAGATCTAAAAGAGTCTAACCGGAAGTAGCCTGTCATCCCGAGGGCCCGAACACGCGGGCGTGATTTTTGGGGCGGGATGAACCCGGGGCGCCCAAGGAGCGGCGAACTCCAGTTCGCCGACCCCAAACGCGAGCAGCGCCACTTCTCGAGGAGGCGCGGGGGAGGGAAGTGGACTTCGCCGCTCCTTGCGCACGCGACTCGGAACGGCTTTAGAAAGCCAGCAGGTTCATTGGCAGCGGAGTGTAACGAAGCCGAGGGACCTCCGAGGCGGCGGTGCCCGGGACAAGCGGAGGCCGGTCGTCGGGCGAGCGCATCGCGGCCTGCGGAAGGTCATGAATCATTCTGCACTCCGAGGTCCCTCGACTTCATTCTGGTCGCTCACGCTCCCTTCATTCCGCTCGGGATGACACGCCGTCTTTAATTCCGGTCCACCTTCTAAGCGGGCGGGTAGCCAAGACGCCGCGATGACGGCATTTTATTCCTCTTCCTCACCCTCATCCTCTTAATCATCCTCAATCCCTCTCTGGCGGGGAGGAAGATGAAGAGCAGGAGGAAGAGGGGAGGCCATCCGAGGCGGGGAGAGGCGCACAATTCTAGGCGGGAACGGGCGGTTTTTTGCAGAATTCTGTCGCGCCCACCCTCGGTGAATGTCTAACTCCCGCACTTCCCCGTAATTTCACCCCAAATACCCGGCATGCGAGAACTAGACGAACAGGAGCGGCTCATTGTCCGCCATTTGATCCGCGATCCGCGGGAGAGCGACAACGGAATTGGCGAGGCCACTGGGGTGAACGTGCGGACCGTCGGCCGCAAGCGCCTGAAGATGGAGCAGGCGGGAATTCTCAGCTATTTCGCCCACCTCGACCTGTCGTCGCGCGGGACGGGGCAGTTCAGCGCGCGGCATCTTTACATCATCCAGTTCCGGATCGGCGTGACCTACAAGCAGCTCCTTGAGGACATCCAGCGCGAGCCCTCGGTGCGCTCGGTCTTTACCAAGATCATCTTCGAGAGCCACATCGCGGAGATCGACGGCAAGCTGGCCATGCTGCTCTTCATCGATGGCGGCAGCGACACGGACATCGTGCAGACCGTGCAGGAGGAGCTGATTCCCAGCCTGCTGAAAAATCACGGCTCCGACTCCATCGAGAAAGTGCAGACTGTCCGCGTACTCGCGCCGGTGCGGGTGATGCGGAACTACGTGCTGCCGGTGAACATGGAGGCGGGTTACCTCAAGAAGGACTGGCCCGACGAAGGCATCTACGTCGGCGCACCTCCCGAGGCACCGCCCGCGCCCGAGCCGATCGAGCTTTGAGGCTGGGATTCTTTCGAAAGGGAAAGACGTGCATGACGCGAGATCGCGCGGCCTCGTCGGTGGAACGACGATGACAAAAAAATCTGTCATCCTGAGCGGAGTGTAACGGAGCCGAAGGACCTCTGCCGTTGAATCAATCTCGCGTTATTTACATCCTCACGGTCCTCGGAGTGCAAAGAAACGAACGATCACCCGCAGGCCGAGGTCCTTCGGCTCCGTTACACTCCGCTCAGGATGACACCCTCTCTAAAGCTATCGTCCCTCTCTCGATCACGACCCATGCGCCTCTCTCTCCTCACGCTCCTCATCACGGTAAAGGTCCTCTCCACCGCCGTGCTCCACGCCGCGCCGAACCCCGAGCCTTACCCCACGCCCGCTTCGAAAAAAGGTCTTCAGGTGCAGATGGTCGACGACGCCCTCGCGCTCGGGATCAAACACGCCGGGCTGAACTGCGCGATCATGCAACTCATCGAGTTGCAGCCCAAGCCCGACTCGCTCCGCTACACGCTCGACGGCCGCGAGTTCTTCTTCAAGGCGGGCGCGGTGCAGGGGCTTGACCGCCAGGTGAAGCCACTCTCCGACGCCGGCGTCGTCGTCAGCCTCATCGTCCTGAACTACGAACCGAAAGACCCCGCGCTCGCGGAAATCCTGCTCCACCCGCGCTACGATCGCGTGGCGAAGACGAACAAAATGAGCGCGTTCAATGTGGAGACCGCGGAAGGCGTCGCGCACCTGCGCGCCGTCGTCGGGTTTCTCGCGCAGCGTTACAGCGCGCCCGGAGCGCCGCATGGGCGGGTGTGGAATTACATCGTGGGCAACGAAGTGAACTCCCACTGGTGGTGGAGCAACATGGGCCGCGCCAGCGTCGCCGAGGTGGCGGACAACTACGAACGCGCTATCCGGCTCGTCCACGTCGCGGTGCGCGAGCTTCTGCAGAATGCGCGCGTCTTCCTCTCGATGGAGCATCACTGGGGCATCCGCTACCCGCCCGGCGCGCCGGATCAGAGCTGCCCCGGCCGGGAGCTTTTGGAAAACATCGCGCGGCTGGCGCGGGAGCGCGGCGACTTCGACTGGCACGTCGCCTTCCACCCGTATCCCGAGAATCTCGGCGATCCGCGCTTCTGGAAGGACAAGTCGGCCAAGCCCACCGACGACAGCCCGCGCATCACTTTCAAAAATCTCGAAGTGCTCCCACGCTTCCTCGCCCGGCCCGAGCTACTCTTTCACGGCCAGACGCGCCGCATCATTCTCTCCGAGCAGGGCTTTCACTGCCCGGAGCGCGAGCACGGCGAGCGCGACCAGGCTGCCGCCTACTGCGCGGCTTGGTGGAAAGTCGCGCACCTCGACGGCATCGATTCCTTCATCCTCCATCGCCACGTCGACCACGCCCACGAAGGGCTGAACCTCGGCCTCTGGACGCACCAGCCCGACACCGTCTCCACGCCCGATCGCCATCGCCAGATGTATGAGCCCTTCCGCCTCGCCGACACGCCGGAGTGGGAAGCCGCGTTCGCCTTCGCGCTGCCCGTCATCGGCATCACGCGCTGGGAAGAGCTGCTGAAGTAATCCGCGGCCGACCCCAAGCCTGGAGCGCAACGTCACGCGAGATTGGTTGCCGAATCATGGGGTCCGCGTTCCCGAGAAGCGACGAGTGGCGACGCGAATGACCGCTGTCGCTGCTCCGACAAGCACCGCGCCTCCACCGACCATGTAGAAAGCCGACGCGATGCGCGAATGGAACGCATAGCGGGCGGACATCTCTGGGGTCGGGTCTTGGTAAGGGATGCCGGCAAACACAACGTCGTAGCCAACACCCGAAACGACTAGGACAATGCCGAGGCCCATCAGAATCAGCGGCAGATATCGTTTCATGAGATTAGGTATCGGATGAGTTCCGAACCGTGGTGTCAAAGGGCGGTCTGCGAATTGTAAATTTTTTGTTCGCACGGAACGCGCCTACACCGCCGGCGACTTCGGGTAGGTGCCGAGGATTTTGACGAAGCTGCAATGTTTCTCCAACTCCGTCAGCGCCTCGGCGAGTTTCGGCTCGCCCGCGTGCCCGTCGACGTCGGCAAAGAAGTAGTATTCCCACGCCTTCCGCTTCGACGGGCGGCTCTCGATCTTGCTCATGCTGATCCGCAGCCGATTGAATGGCTCGAGCGCATGGAAGAGCGCGCCCGGTTCGTCCCGCACGCAAAACATCAGCGACGTGCGGTCGTCGCCCGTGGGCGGCGACGCCGTGCGGCCGATGACGAGGAAGCGCGTCGTGTTGTTCGGGATGTCCTGGATCGAGGCGTCGAGGATTTGCAGCCCGTAGGCTTCCGCCGCCATGCGGCCCACGATGCAGCCGGCGCCCAGCTCGGTCGCCGCCATTTCCGCCGCGCGCGGGGTGCTGGAGACTTCGATGAGATCGACGTGCGGCAGATTGTGGCGCAGCCAGTTGCGGCACTGCCCGAAGACCTGCGGGTGGCTGTAGAGCTTCTTCAATTCCGCGCGCGGGATTTTCGCGCTGAGGTGATTTTCGATCTTCAGGAGAATCTGCGCGCAGATCCGCAGCTCGCTTTCCATGAAGACATCCAGCGTGTGATTCACCGCGCCCTCGGTCGAGTTTTCGATCGGCACCACGCCGTAGTCCGCCTTCCCGCGCGCGACCACATCGAACACATCCGCGATGCTCACCTCCGGCACGTAGTTCACGCTCGCGCCGAATTTGCTCCGCGCGGCCTGATGCGTGTTTGTCGACTTGGGGCCGAAGTAGGCGATCGTCAGATCCTTCTCCAGCGCCAGCGAGGCCGACATGATCTCGCGGTAAATGGCGCGGATCGCCGGCTCGGGCAGCCGTCCCTTGAGGTCGGCATTTTTCGCCGAGAGCGAACGCAGCAGCATCTCCTCGCGCTCCGGCGCATAGATCTCGGTGCCGTCGGCTTTTTTCACCACGCCCACTTCATGCACGAGGTCGGCCCGGTCGTTGAGCAGCCGGATGAGCTGGTCATCGATCACGTCGATCTTCTGGCGGATTTCGGGAAGGGTCATGGGCATCGAGGCGGTTGGACGCGGGCGTCAGTCGCGTGGTTTTGGGGGCTCCGCGCCACCTTCCGTGGCTTCGGAATCGGTTTCCGTAGCCTCGGAATCCGTTTCCTTGGCTAAGGGATCCGTTTCCTTGGCTAAGGGATCCGTTTCCTTGGCTAAGGAATCCGTTTCCTTGGCTAAGGAATCCGTTTCCTTGGCTAAAGGATCCGTTTCCTTGACTAAGGAATCCGCTTCCTTGGCTAAGGAATTCATTTCCTCGACTCGGAAAATGGTTTCCCGAGTCACGTTATCCGCCACAGATGTCTCAACAGCGGGCTCAGAAGCCACCAAATCGCCTGTTTCAGCCGTGGAACCGGAAGTTTTTGCCGTCGCTTCGGTCTCGGCGGGCGGCGCGGGTGCGGTGGGCAGCACCACGCGTTTCAGTTCGGACGCGTTGGGCAGTTCATCCGTGTTCTTCAGCCCGAAATGCTCCAGGAAATACTCCGTGGTGGAATAGAGCAGCGGCCGCCCGGGCACCTCGGCACGCCCGGCGATCTTCACCAGACTGCGGTCGAGCAGGATCTGCATCACCCCATCCACCGACACGCCGCGCACCGCCTCCATGTCCGCGCGGGTGACGGGTTGCCGGTAGGCGATGATTGCGAGCGTTTCGAGTTGCGGGCCGGTGAGCCGCGTCGGCTTGGCCTCGGGATAAAGCTGGCGCACCCACGCCGCGCAGGACGGGTCGCTGACCAGCACCCAGCCGCTGATTTTCTCCACGAGCTGAAAGGCGCGGCCGGTGGCCGCGAGATCGGCAGCCACGGCAGTGAGCGCGGCAACCACGTCGGCCGCTTTCGATTTCCCTAGCGCCTTGATCGTCTCGTCCTCGCTGCTCGCTGCGGCGGACTTCAGCGCGGCGATGATTTCCTTCGTTGTGATCGGCTTCGGGGAGGCAAAGACGAGCGCTTCCGCCACGTGCTTCAGCTTGCTCCCGGCCGATTCGTCCAAGCTCGGCAGTTCGCCTTCCACAGGCTGTTCGGCCTCCGTCGGCGTGTCCGGTTCCATTGGCTGTTCCGTATCCATCGGCTGTTCCGGTTCGACCATGTTCAGGCGCGGCGCAATTCGATTTCCCCGAAGACTTCCTCCTGCACGGCTTTGACCTGTTTCAGGCGGATGAGTTCGAGCAGGGCGAGGAAGGTGACGACGATCTCACTGCGCGACGCCGCGTCGGCAAAAAGCTCGGTGAATTTCAACGCCACGCCCGGAGCGGTGAGTTTCAGGATGAGGTCGATTTTGTCCGAGACCGTGTAGTTTTCCTCGAAGATCTCGCGCAGGTCCTCGCTCTTCGAGGCGATGCGCTTGAGCACCTTGTTGAAGGCATTGATCAGGTCGAAAACGCTCACGTCGCCCAGCGGACGCTCGGGCTGCGCCTCCTCCGCATCGGGCGTGCGGCCGAAGAGATTGCTCTGCTCGATCTCGCGCTGCGAAAGCTGCGCCGCCGCGTCCTTGAACTTCTTGTATTCCACGAGCTGGCGGATGAGGTCCCAGCGGGGATCGTCCTCCTCGGCTTCCTCTTCCGGCGGCTGCACGTGCGCCGGGAGCAGGCTGCGGCTCTTCATGTAAATGAGGTTCGCCGCCATGACCACGAACTCGCCCGCGACCTCGAGATCGAGCGTCTTGAAGGCGTCCATGAACTCCAGATACTGCTGCGTGATCCGCTCGATCACGATGTCGTAAATATCCACCTCATCCTTCTTGATGAGATAGAGCAGGAGATCGAGCGGACCCTCGAAGACTTCGAGTTTCACCTTGTATTCGTTGGACATTGGGGCGCAGAGGCTAGCGGCACTCCGCGCGCTTTGGGAAGCGCGGTTTTGCGGCGGGCAAAAACGGCGGGAAGCGGTGCGCGGAGCGCCGGAAAAAGCTCTGTCATCTTGAGCGAAGCGCCGCGTGGTGAGCAGTGGGAGGAAAGGTGGCTGGGGGGGCGTGCGGTGCGGCGCGAAGTCGAAAGACCTCTCGCATCTCTCCCGGTCGGCAGAAAAAATGAGAGGTCCTTCGACTGCGCGCCGGATGGCGTTTCAGCGCGGACCAGCAAGTGGCGGCGCTCCGCTCAGGATGACAGGCCTTTTTTGGATGAGGCGCTGCGCGCCGGAAGACAGCCCGCCGCTTACGGCAGCGCCATTTCCCCCGCCGGGGAAAACGCACCCACCGTATTCGCACTCAACGTCGGCTTCAGCGGTCCGAGGATCACCGGGGGTTCCACTTTCGTCGCCGGTGGATGCGCCACAGGCGACCCGATCCGGTCCGCCCACAGAAAATGCATCAGCAGGAAAGCCGCACCCGCCAGGGCGATGCGGACAAACTGCCGCCCGACCCACACGGCATCCGCGCCCGGTCGGCCGAGAATCAGTTCCGCGGATTCATCGCGTTCGCATTCCGCGGCGGCCTCCTCCCATCCGGGCTCCGCCACTCCGAAGGGCGTGCAGCCCGAAGTCGTCACCCGCGACCGCGCCGGCCGCCGGTGCACGGGCGACATCCCCATCGCGATCAGCGTCCGGTAGGAGCTGGAATGTGGCGCCCGCGCCGACTGTCGGCTGGACAGGCAGGCGTCGGGCTCGTCTTCCAGCGCCAGCAGATCCGCATACGTCGTCCACGTGACCAAACCCGAGTGCCAGACCTTCGTCTCCGCCCGGATCTCGCCGACCACCACGCACACCTCGAACTCGGCGATCGTGAGGGGGCCGACTTCGTGGTTGTGCTGGTCGCGGTAGTACCACTCGATCATAGGGCACCTCTTCGTTAGCAGTCTGCGTGCTCAGAATGGTTTGGAGATTGTGCCCGGGCGGCCCCGCCGTTAATGCTCCCCGCACGTCATGCCCGCCGAACGCGCCGATTTCCTGCTCATCGACAACAGCAACTCGTTTACGAAGTTCGCCATCGCCTCCCGCAAAGGCATCATCGGCACTCCGCGCCGGCTCGCCACCTCGGCGGTCGCGCCGGATTCCATGACCCGCGTTTTGCATGCGTGGGAATTCGAGGCCGCGATCCTCTGCTCCGTGGTGCCCGAGAAGGGCGAGGTCATCCGCGAATTCATCGCCCCGCGCCGCGTGCTCAATGTCACCGCGAAAACCAAGCTCGGCGTGGGCGTCGACTATCCGCAGCCCGGCACCATCGGCGCCGATCGCCTCGCGAATGCCGCGGCCGCGTTCGAGAAATTCGGCGGCCCGTGTGTGGTCGTCGACTTCGGCACCGCGCTCACTTTCGACATCATCTCGCCCGATGGAAAATACATCGGCGGCGTCATCGCCCCCGGCCTCGAAGCGATGACCGACTATCTTCACCAGCGCACCGCCTTGCTGCCGAAAATCAGCCTCCTCGAGCCGCCCAGCGTCATCGGAAAATCCACCAAACACGCCATGCTCGCCGGCGCCGTCTACGGCTACCGCGGGCTCGTCCGCGAGATCCTCGAGGAGATCAAAAAGGAGCTCGGCTGGAAGAAAAAGCTCAAGGTCGTGGGCACCGGCGGCTACGCCGAACTCATCGCCGCCAAGCTCCCCGACATCGCCAGCGTGCAGCCCGAACTCACCCTTGATGGCCTGCGCATCATCGGGACCTTGAACCTATGAGCCTCGCCCTCGGCATCGACTTCGGCGGCACCACGATCAAAAGCGGCCTCGTCGAGAACGGCAAAATCATCGCCCACGGCGAACCGATTCCCACCCAAACCCTCGCCGGCCCCGCCGCGATGATCGACGCTTTGGTCAGCCTCGCCGCGCAGTTCCGCGGCCATGGCCCGCTCGCCGCGATGGGCGTCGGCCTGCCCGGACTCGTGGATACGAATACCGGCATCGTCCACGAACTTACCAACGTCGCCGGCTGGGTCGAAACTCCGCTGCGCGACATCCTCCGCGAGCGCACCGGCCTCACCGTCACGGTGGAAAACGACGCCAAGGCCATGGCTTACGGCGAGTGGAAACACGGCGCCGCGCGCAACGGCAACGACATCGTCTGCCTCACGCTCGGCACCGGTGTGGGCGGTGCGCTGATCCTCGATGGCCGCCTCTACCGAGGCGCCCAGCTCGCCGCCGGCGAGATCGGCCACATGAGCATCGACTACCGTGGTCTGCCCGGGCCGTACGGGAATTTCGGCTGCCTGGAGGAATACATCGGCAACAACCAGATCGCCCAACGCGCCTCCGAGCGTTACCGCGCCGCCGGCCAGGATCGCCCCGCGGAGAGCTGCACCCCACGCCAGCTCAGCGAAGCCGCGAACGCCGGCGATCCCATCGCGAAGCAAATGTGGGAAGACATCGGCGACGAACTCGGTGCCGCCCTCGCCAGCGTCGTCTGGATCATCAATCCCGACACCATCGTCATCGGCGGGGGCGTGGCCAAAGCGGGCGACCTCCTGCTCGATCCCGTGCGCCGCTCGATCCGCAGCCGCACGCTGAAGATCGTGAATCAAAACATCCGCATCGCCCTCGCCGAACTCGGCAACGACGCCGGGATCATCGGCAACGCCACCCTCGCACTGGAAGCGGCGGGCAGGTAGCGCGCGGCGAGCGTCCGCTGCCGACCTCGAGGATCGCGCGCAGCGCCAAAGGCTCCGGAGTGCGCGCGTCGCTCCCGCTCCGTCTTACCGAAAGATGGGCCGCAGAGCGTCGTCGTTGGATCGGCGGCGGGACGCCCGCCGCTTTGGGTGGGTGTGTGATTGAATGCGGTGCAACGAATTTTGTAGTCCCGGAGGGCCAGCGGAATTTAGCCGGTGGCGTGAGCCACCGGATCACGGGAAATGATGAATCCGCCCCGGCGGGGCGTTGGAATTCAACCCTGGGGGGCCGTTCCACCGCCCCTCCAGGGCGGGTGCGCTCTGCGTGCGGTTCCGGTGGCTCACGCCACCGGCTAATTTCCAACGTCCCTCCGGGACCGAAGATTTGCTGCACCACTTTTAATCACACCCCTTGGGTGGGTGCGTCTCGGAATGGCTCCGGAAATCCGGCAGGTTCATGCGAAGGCTGAGGTATTTGACCGCGACCACCTCTCAAGCGCTGTAGCGAATCTCGAACACTTCATGCGGTCCCTCGGGCCCCCTCCATGCCTGTCGGCCTGACCGGCTTGATGGACTTCCCGATTACCCAAAAAGCATCCTCCGGCCAACTCACCGCCCGCCCGATCAGTCGTCGTCGTCTTTTTTCTTCTTCTTCGTCTTCCCCCCCGCCGCGGCCTGTTGATATCTGTATTGATCGATCTTCTGTTGGTTCTGCCACTGCTGCTGCTTCTGTTGATACTTGTATTGGTCGATCTTCTGCTGATTCGTGTATTGATTCTGCTTCTGCTGATACTTCTGCTGAAGTTGATACTGAGTGATCTTCTGCTCGTTTTGATACTTGTATTGTTTCGCGGCGTACTCGTTTTGCTTCCGCTGGTATTCGTAGCCTTTTTTTGCCTGCGACTGCTGGTAACGATAGGCATCATTCGAACTCGAGTGCCGATCGTTGCCATGCGAAGAAATATACCGGGCGTTGTAGGGGAGGTTCGTAACGTAAATGGGACGGCTGCCTTCGTAGTAACGATAACGGCCTCCCGACGAATAGTAGCGCCGGCTCCCGGAAACGTAATAAGGCCCGTCGTCGTAGTCGGATGAGCTGTACCCATCGTCGTAGTAGCCGGGACTGTAACCCCCGCGGCTGACCGTGACGCCCGTGTAGCCTTCCTCGTAGACACAGCCACCGAGGGTCAGAGCACTGAGAGAAGTAAGGAGAAGGAGCAATAGTTTTTTCATAAGGCGGAGACTGCGACGAGGGTGTAGGGAAACTGATTCGAGGTCATTACATGCCGTGCATGATCTGATACTCGCCCGGACGCTTGATCTTGAAAACCTTGTCCTTCGGGATCCAACCGCGCTCGGCGAAATACTCGCTCAGCCCGCCAGCGATCATTCGCGAGGTGCGTGCGGCGTCGTCAGTAGTCCCATTGGCCGCCTGGTAGATCATGCTGTAAACGGCGCCCACGCCCGGACCGCCGCTGGTGATCAGGCCGGGCATCGCATTGCTCCCGCCCGTCGTCGCGAACTGCAGGAAGGGTTTGCGGCCGCTTGTGGCGAGATCGAATACCTTGACCTCGGTTTCCATCTTCGAGCCGCCGGCACCGAGGCCGATGAGCATGCGCATCCCGCGGTTGCCAGAATTAACCCGGACAAAGCGTCCGGTCACCAGCCACCCACTGCGCGGCGCCCCCCCGGCGCGCGCAACCTTCGTGGCTGGAGCGACGTGCTTGGTGACATTTTCCACTGTGTAATCGGCGAGCAGATTTGCCGTCGATTCGAGGAACGCGGGGGCCTTCTTGCCTCCCTTGTACAGCGCCACCTTCACACTCGCTCCGGCCGTATCGAACGGTTGCACATAGATGTGAGCCGGCCGGTTTACCGCGCCCATTTTCTGGTAATCTTTCACGCTCACCGAGGAGCAGGCGCAGAGTGAGGAGGCGGCGATCGCGGCAAACAATAGGTTTTTCATTCGGGAAGTGAGGAAGCGGATTTGAACTGATGAGCGGCGCAAATGCACGACGCCATTTCCGTCAGATACGGATATGGTCCCCTCCGCGGTCGCTTCCGTCGACGGGCGGCGGGAAAGAAAGTGTGGGCCCGTTCAGGACAGGCGCTCGCAAGTCTCAGCCTTGAGCAAGTCCTCGATCGTCTCGCGGCGCGAGATCATCTCGACGCTTCCATCTTCCTCCAGCCAGAGCTGCGGCGCGCGACCGATCGAGTTGTAATTCGACGCCATCGCGTAACCGTAGGCGCCGGCATCGGCGAGGGTGAGCAGGTCGCCCGCTTCCGGTTTCGGCAGAAGCCGCGGCGCGAGGAGTTCCCGGTCATCGCGGGTGAAAATGTCGCCGCTTTCGCACAGGGGACCCGCCACCACGATCGGCTCGCGGGGCGTATTCGGATCTTCATGATCCCGGCCCACGATCTCGATCCGATGAAAACTCCCGTACATCGCCGGTCGCACCAGATCCACGAACCCCGCGTCCACCATCGCGAACGTCGCCCCGCTCCCTTTCTCATTGCTCCGCGTCCGCTTCACATCCGTGACCCGCGCCACCAGCGTGCAGCCAGGAGCCACATAGTAGCGGCCCGGCTCGATCTCCAGCCGCAGATCGTGCCGCACCGCCGCCGCGAGGCGCTGGTGGCAGGAATTGAATAGATCGCGCAGCGGCTCCACGGGGATCTGCGCGCCGTGTTCCCGGTAATTGTGCGGAATGCCACCGCCAAGGCTCACCGCGGTGAGGTGCGGAAACTTCCTGCTCAGCTCGACAAAATCCGCGGCGAGCCGGGTCAGATTTTCATGCAGTTCCTGGTACTGCGGCCCGCTGCCGATGTGCGCGTGGAGCATGGTCACCTCCAGGCCCGCCGCCTGCGCCGCCTCATTCGTCGCCAGCAAGTCCTCCGACCAGATGCCGTGTTTCGAACTCGGTCCTCCCGTGTCGCAGGCATTCACATGCCCATGGCCAAAGCCCGGATTCACCCGCAAAGAGATCGGTCCGCGGTAGCCGGCGCGCTGCAAGTCAGCTACCTGTCCCGGCGAGCCGATGTTCGGCAGAATCCCGTGCTTCAGCACGACCTCCATCGCGTTGTCGCGGAAGACATCGCAGGTCAATGCGATCGCCGGCGGCAGATGCCCGCTGGGGTAGCCCGCGTGCAGCGCGCGGAGCACTTCATTTCCCGACACCGCGTCGATCCAGATGCCCGCCTGTTGCATCTCACGCAGCACCTTTGTCGCCGGGCACGCTTTCATCGCAAACCGCGCCTGCACTCCCGGCGCGCTCGACATGAACTGCACATCCCCAATCCGTTTCCGAATCACCCCGGCATCATAGATGAAGAACGGCGTGCCGACTTTCGCGGCGAGTGACTCGAGCAGGGCGGGATCGTGAGACATGGACGGAAAAAGGTCGGGACTCTGCGCCGACCCAGCGCCCCGCGCAAGCCTGTCTCCGCCTACCCGGTGATCTTCGTGTAGGCGTGACCTTCGTTCTGGTCGATGCGCTCGGGGCGGCCTTTGTGCGGGTAGATGAGTTTCGTGTGATCCACGCCGAGCAGGTGCAGGATCGTGGAATGGAGATCGTGAACGTGCAGCCGGTCCTCCACGGCATAGAGCCCGAGGTCGTCCGTCGCGCCGATGACCTGCCCGCCTTTCACCCCGCCACCTGCCATCCACATCGTGAAGCCGGTCGGGTTGTGGTCGCGGCCATCGCCCTTTTCGCTCATCGGCGTGCGTCCGAATTCACCGCCCCAGATGACCAGCGTCTCGTCGAGCAGACCGCGCGCTTTGAGATCAGAGAGCAGCCCGGCGATCGGCTTGTCCACGGAGCGGCAGAGCTTGCTGTGGTTTTCCTCGAGCTTCGCGTGGCTGTCCCACTTGCTCCCGGCGCCGCTGTAGAGCTGGATGAAGCGGACGCCATTTTCCACGAGGCGGCGGGCGAGCAGACAGTTGCGCCCATAGACCGCCGTCTCTGGTGCATCCATGCCGTAGAGCGCCTTGGTCGCCTCGGTTTCCTTGCTCAGGTCCACGGCTTGCGGCGCCTCGGCTTGCATCTTGTAAGCGAGTTCGTAAGCCCGGATGCGGGCGTCGAGTTCCGTGTTGTCGGTACGCGTGGCGCCGTAGCTCTGATTCAGCGCGGCGAGCACGTCGAGCTTGTCGCGCTGGCGCTCGGCAGTGATGCCCTTGGGAGTTTCGAGATACTTGATCGGCGGTCCGTCGGCGCTGAATTCCACGCCCTGATACACCGCGGGCATGAAGCCATTGCCCCAGTTGCGCACGCCATTCACCACGGTGCCCTCGCTGTCCTTGATGACCACGAAGCCGGGCAGGTTTTGATTCTCGGTCCCGAGTCCGTAGCTCACCCATGCGCCGAGCGAGGGCCGCCCGCCGAAGATCGAGCCGGTGTTCATCTGACACACGCCGCCCGCGTGGTTGATGCCGTCGGAGACGCACGAACGGATGACCGCGAGGTCGTCCGCATGCTGCGCCACATTTTCAAACCAATCCGAAACGAGCAGCCCGCTCTGGCCGGATTCCTTCCACGTGCGTTTGCTCGCGAGCAGCGGCGCATTGCTTTCACCCATCGCCAGCACCGGCGGCTTGAAGCTGGCGGGGAGTTTTTGGCCGGCGAGTTCGTTGAGCAGGGGCTTGCGATCGAAGGTGTCGAGATGGCTCGGTCCGCCTTCCATGAAGCAGAAGATCACGTTCTTCGCGCGACCGGTGCGCTGCGCGATTTTCCATGGCGCAGCGCTCGGTGCGGTGGGCGCGGCGAGCACGCGTTCGCCCATTAACGCGGCGAGCGCCACGGCGCCGAAGCCGCAGCCGGTGGTGCGCAGGAAGTCGCGCCGGGAGGTGGAGAAGTCGTAGTGGTGGCAGGGCATTGGGTTAGTTAGTTACGGGGGGGGTGGTCAATGATGAGTGATCAGTAATCAGTTACCAGTAATCAGTAGGATCTGTTGGCGCGGTCGCATTGACTGATGACCGATCACTAATCACTGGTCACTAATCACTGATCACTGACCACTTGCCCCTCAGTGGAGGTAAAAGAATTCGTTGGCATTGAGGAGCACGTGGCAGAGATCGGCGAGCGCTTGTTTTTTCGGATCCACGGATGGGGCGGGGGCGTCGGCGCTACTCCAGGCGAACTGATTGCCCGGTCCCGTCTGTGCATTCCAGGTCACGAGCGCGGGCGCGGTCCATTTCACCGGATCGGGCGTCAGCGCTTCATCCGGCAGCACGCCGCGGATCACGCGAGCGGCGTCAATGCGGCCATCCCACTGGTGCGCCGCAGCGCGCTTGTGCACACCGCCGATGACGAGGCCAGACACGCCGTAGCTCAGCCCGCTCCGCACCCGGTGCTGGACCACCGCCGTGAGGAGCGGCGCATCCGGCAGACCGACCTGCTGCACTTGAAAAGTCACCGTATGCGCCGCGCACGAAACCCGCACCGCGACGTGATACGTCACGCCGAGTTCCAGCCGGAGATCGGACGCCACGGGCTCGTAGGCGATGTTGCGATTTTCGTCCTCGCCCACGAGCTGAATGATCAGGTTGCGCGGCTTGAAGCGCGACTTTTCGCCGGTGACCCCGAGGCTCCAACCGAAGCCCTCGACGCTGTCCTTCCCGTTGTTCCAGCGCGACGCGATCGTCCGCACGGCCGCCGCCGCATCGATGCTGTCCAGCGTCACTACCGCCTGCACCGTGAACTCATCGCCTTCCTTCTCCGTCGTCCGGGCGAGCAGTCGTTCCTGCGGCGTGTTTTCCTTGAAGGCGTTCGCATTCGCCAGCTCCGCCGGACTCGGAGCGGGCCGCGTTTCCACGGATGCCGCCGCGCGTTTCTCGATGAATGTCGCCGCCATCTCGATCTCCTTCGCCGTCGGCGGACGACCGAGCGCATACTGCCACGCTTCCTCCACCGACTTCACGCGCGTCGCCAGTTTCTGTGCGCGGGCGAGCGGCCAGTCTCCATTCACGAGCAGCAGTGCCTGCGTCGGCGTGGTCGTGCTCTGCCGCTCGGACGTGCTCGCAAAACCCGCCGGCGCATCGAGTGCGCGCAGCAGTTCGTTTTGGCTGTTGCGCTTCTTCGTCGTGTAGATTGAGCGGCGCGTTGCGTTGCCATCGGCCGAAGGGCCGCCTTCTTTGAGGTCGAGTTCGCCGCTGGCCGCGAGCATGGCGTCGCGCACTTGTTCGGCATCGAGCCGGCTCGGGGTGAACCGCCACAGATACTTGTTCGTCGGGTCGAGCTTGGCCGCGACTTCCGGCACGGCGCGATGCGCGGTCTGGCGGTAAGTGGCCGAGAGCAGGATTTCGCGATGCAGTTTCTTCAAGCTCCAGCCACCCGCGAGGAAGCGCTGCGTCAGGTAATCGAGCAATTCGGGATGCGTCGGTTCCTCGCCGAGTTTGCCGAAGTCATTCGGCGTCGCCACGAGTCCGCGGCCGAAGAGGTAGTGCCACACCCGATTTGCGATCACGCGGGTCGCGAGCTGATTGTCCGGGCGGGTGATCCACTGCGCGAGCGCGGTGCGGCGACCGGTCGTCGTTGCGAGCGGTTCGATCTTCGGTTCCTTCGGCTCGAGCAGGGTGAGAAAGCCGGGCGCGATGTCGTTCTCGCCCTTGCGGGTTTTGAGAATGTTCTTCGGCCCTTGGTTCGTCGCATCCGTCGCGATGAAGGCCCCGAGCAGCGGCTGCGGTTTGATGTCATCGAACTTTTTCAGATCCTCCAGCAGCGCCTGATAGCGCGTCTTGTCCTCCGGCTTCTTGATCGACTTCAGTGCATCGAAGCGCTCGCGCTCGTATTCCATCTGGCGCTCGCAGAAGTAGGAAAACTGCCAGTCTTCCGGCGTCCGATCCTCCGGCTTTTTGTCCACCATCGCGCGGATGTCGTCGGTGAATTTCTCGTACGCGCCGTGGATGTTTTTCTGGATCATCGGCTCGATGAGCGCATCGATCTGCGCGCGGATTTCCTTCGTCGCCTCCTCCCACTTCGCGTTCTGCTCGGCGAAGCGCGTCTTCTCTTCATCGGTCGCCAGCTTCACGTCATCGCGCCAGCGCACCGGGGCGAAGAAGGCGCGCAGCCGGTAGTAATCCTTCTGCAAAATCGGATCAAACTTGTGATCGTGGCAGCGCGCGCAGCCGTAGCTCAGACCGAGAAAGACCTCGCCGGCGTTGTCTGTCATGTCGGTAAGAACCACCTCATGCTGACCGCGCGCATCGCGCTGATTGTATTCGTAGATCGGGTTCCGCAGATACGACACGCCCACGAGCACGTCGGGATTTTTCGGATCGATCTCATCGCCCGCGAGTTGTTCGCGCACGAACTGATCATACGGCTTGTCCGCGTTCAGGCTCTTGATGACGTAGTCGCGATACGCAAACGCCGCCGGCCGCGCGGCGTCCTGATTGTAGCCATCGCTCTCCGCCCAGCGCACGAGGTCGAGCCAATGCTGCGCCCAACGCTCGCCGTAGCGCGGGCTGGCGAGCAGCTCATCGACGAGTTTTTCGTAGGCCTGCGGGTCCGTGCTCTGCACGAAAGCGTTCGCCTGCGCCGTGGTTGGCGGCAGGCCGTGGAGCGTGAAATAGAGTCGCCGCACGAGTTCGCGACGGTCAGCTTCCGGCGCGGGCGTGAGGCCAAGCTCGGCGTGTTTCTTGGCCACAAAACGATCGATCTCCGTGCGCGCCCAATCGCCCTGCACTTCGGGCGGCGTCGGTTTCGTCAGCGGCTGGAAGGACCAGAATTTGCGCTGCTTCTCGGTGAACCCAAGCGCGTCCACCTGCGCGACGCTGGTGTCGTTCTTCGGCCACGGCGCGCCGAGTTTCACCCACTTTTCCAGCACCGCGATTTCCTTCTCCGGCAGCTTCTTCTTCGGCGGCATCTCGAAGTCCGAATCCTGGTAACGAATCCCCTGGATGATCAGCGAGTCGTCCGGATTTCCCGCCACGAGCGCGGGTCCGGAGTCGCCGCCTTTGGTGATGAAACTGATGTGATCGAGGCGCAGGCTGCCCTTCTTCTTCTTCTCGCCGTGGCACTCGTAGCAGCGATTCGAGAGCACGGGACGCACTTCGTTTTCGAAGAATTTCAGCGCCTCACGTTCGGCGTCGGTTTCCGCCAGTGCGAAGATGGCAGGGAGCAGGCAGGCGAGGAGAGCGGCGAGTCTTTTCATGCGGGGAAAGCGTTCATTTCAGGCGAAGGGTCGGCGGGCGAGCGGTGGGATGCTCCTTCGACGCGAAGCCGTGCGCGAGGCCGTTCGGATCGGTCTCGCCAGTTTCACGAATGATCAGGAATGTGACGAGCCCATTCGTGTCCGCGTGGATGAAATCAGCGAGTTGGTTGCCGCGGATCGTGAGCGGACCGCTGGAGCCGCCGCGCGGGATCCAAAATTCCGTGAGCCGCCGCGCCTGATTCAGATTCGGGCCGTCGTCGGTGCAACCGGGGAGTGATGTCCATCCCACTTCCTTCTCGTTCCACCCATCGAGCGATTCATCGGTGATGCCGTAGACGGCGAAGCGCGATTCGTCCGGCACGAGCGCGGAGAAACCGAAACCGCTGGGCTCTGGGTCGAGCACGATCTGCGCTTCCGCAACCTTCGCCGCCGCGACCTGCGAAACGTCGAAGCTGAGCACCGCGCGGCGTTCGTTCTTCTGCCCCGCGGCGATGTCCGTGTGTTTGACGATGATCAGCGGCTGTGTGCCCGTGTGATCCTCGTAACCGCGCCGGCCGAACGCGTCCTTGCCGCCGCCAAACGAAGTCGGAATCGCTGTCCAGCCACCCGCTTCCTGGAGTTGCTGGCCGCGCGTGGGTTCCTGGCCGAGCGCGGTATTGCCCGAGCCGACGTGCAAGCCTTTGCCCTCGGTGAGCAGCTTCTTTTTCCCGTCCTTCATCCCGCCGATCTCGACCTCGCCTTGAAAGACCCGCACTTGCGAACTGCCCGTCGCCGCCGCGGTCACGCCGAACTTCGTCCCGAGATCGACCACCTTGATGTCCGGTGTATCGACCGTGAAGCCGTGCGCCGGTTCCGGCACCTCGGCGGTCAGCGTGCCCTCGATCAGCCGGCAGTGCATCGCAGTGAGAATCTCCAGCGTCGTCGGCGCTTCCATCGTCACCGTCGCGCCGCTTTGAAATTTCAACGTCGCGATGCCCTCGACCAGCGCGAGTTTCCCCACGCCGAGTTTTGCGTTCACCGCGGTCGGCAAATCCGATGCGGCCCATTTGCAATTCTCCGCCTGCACCAGGGTCGCGACCGGGCGGTGGAAAAGTGTCCCCTTCGCGCTGAACCCGAACGTGGCCAGCAAGGTGACGACCGCAGCCGCGGCCGCAGCCCACGCCGCGACCGGCCAGCGGCGGATGATCTTCGACTCAGCGGGCGCGGGTTCGTGGAGCAGTTCGATCAGCGTCTCCCGCTGTGCGCGCAGCGAAGCGTGCAGCCACTGCTGATCGACATAAGCGGCACGCAGCCCGGCGTCCGCGATCACGTCGCGCTTGAAGGCGTCCATTTCCTCCTCGGAAAGCAGGCCGTCGAGCGCGCGCTGGATGCGATCGTCGGTCCTCATGGCGTGGCGAGCTGGCGGGTGACGCAATCGTTCAGCACCTCGCGGATGCGGCTGAGCAGGCGGTACACGGCCTCGACCGTGCGCTCGCTTTTCGCGGCGATTTCCTCCACGCCACAGTCTTCGTAGTAGCGCCACACCACGATCTTGCGGTGCGCTTCGGGAAGTTTGCGCAGACAGATCTTCAGCGCGTCCGCTTGGTGATCGAGCGTGTCCGCCCGGCGGTCGATCTCCGCCGCCACCGCTTCGATGAATTCCTCATCGAGCGTCGAACTCGGCCGCTTTTTCTCCGACCTCCGGTAATTCAAAATCTGATTCGTCGCGATCCGCCGTGCCCACGCCCGGAAGTTCGACCCCACTTCGAAGCTCGCGAAGTGTTTCCACATCGTCACCTTCACCTCCTGCAGGATGTCCTCCGCATCCGCCGGCCGCGCCACGAGGCTGTAGACATAGGTGGCCAGCCACCGGTCATGCTGCGCGAGCAGCCGCAGGTAGTCTTCGGTGTGGGCGGTGGAATCTGGGGGATCGGAATCCATGTTTCGGAGCCTCAAGGTTTGGCGCCGGGGGTTTTGGACAATTATTTTCGAGAATCTTCGCCAGCCCGTGGCTCAGGCGAGGATTTCCTTCACGACCCGCCCGGAGACGTCCGTGAGCCGATAGTCCCGGCCGCCGTAGCGATAGGTGAGCCGCTCGTGATCGAGGCCCATGAGGTGGAGAATCGTCGCGTGCAGATCGTGAACGTGAACCTTGTCCTGCACGGCGTGCCAGCCGAAGTCGTCGGTCGCACCGTGGACGAGCCCGCCTTGCACGCCGCCGCCGGCCATCCACATGGTGAAGCCGAACGGGTGATGTTCGCGACCGTCGCCGCCTTCACCGGTCGGCGTGCGGCCGAATTCACCACCCCAGATGACCAGCGTGTCTTCGAGCAGGCCGCGGGATTTGAGATCCTTGAGCAGGCCGGCGATCGGCTGGTCCGTCGCGGCACAGTTGTTCGGCAGTTCGGTGGTGAGTTTGCCGTGCTGATCCCAGAGCTGGCAGCTCGAGCGGTGGCTGGTCTGCGTGTGATAGACCTGCACCATGCGCACGCCGCGCTCCACGAGCCGCCGCGCCATGAGACACTGCTGGCCAAAGGTTTCGGTGACCTTTTCGTCGAGGCCATAGAGCTGTTTCGTGGCCTCGGTTTCACCGCCGAGATCGAACGCCTCGGGCGCCTCGCGCTGCATGCGAAACGCCAGCTCGAACGCCTCGATCCTGGCGCTGAGGCGTGAGTCTTCCGCCCGCGCTGCGGCGTGGTGTTCGTTGAATTCGCGCAGCCAGTCGAGCTGGGTGCGCTGCTCCGTGGTGGACCAGCGCGGATTGCCGAGATTCGCGACCGGCTTCGCCAAATCGCTGACGAGCGTGCCTTGCGTTTCCCCCGGCAAAAAGCTGCTGCTCCAGAGCGGCGCGCCCTGCGCCGGCTGCGCGGGCGAGAGCACGACGAAGCCGGGGAGATTCTGATTCTCCGACCCGAGGCCGTAGAGCAGCCACGACCCGAGCGACGGTCGCGAAAACGCCTGCTCGCCCGTATTCATCTGCAGGCACGCGCCGTTGTGGTTGATATTGTCCGCGACCATCGAGCGGATGACGCACAGTTCATCCGCGCAGCTCGCGATGTGGGGCAGGAGTTCGCTCACCGCGAGCCCGCTCTGCCCATGCTGCGCAAAGTGATACGGCGAGGCGAAGAGGTTGCCCGTCTTGGTGCGTTCGAGCTTCGGTTTTTCAAACGGCAGCGGCTGGCCGTTCATCGCTGCGAGCTGCGGCTTGGGATCGAAGAGGTCGACGTGCGACGGACCGCCGGACATGAAGAGAAAAATCACCCGCTTCGCCCGCGCTTGGAAATGCGGTACCGCCGACGCCTGATCGCCGAGCAGGCTGGCGAGGCCGAGCACGCCGAAGCCGTTTGCAAAGCGGCGCAAGGCCTGCCGGCGCGTGAGTAGGGAGTCAGTCCACATAGGCAAACTCGTTCGCGCAAAGCAGCATCTGGCAAAACTCCGTCCAGCGCGCGGCGTCGGCCTCACTGCCGAGCGCACGGGCGGCGAGCGCTCGATCGGCGGCATCGGGTTCGCGCTGAAAGAGCCGGCGCCACAGCCAGCGCAGCCGCTCGTCGGAGTCCCCGCTCGCCTGCGCGGCCGCGGCGAAGAGCGCCTCGGCTTGCGCGAGTGTGAAGAGATGGTTGAGGAGGAAAAGCGATTGCGGTGCGACCGTCGCCTCGGTGCGCTTCTCGACGATCGCCGTCGGGTCGGCGGCATCGAAGAGGGCTTGGTATCCCGTGCGGTCGCTCCGGATCGTCGTGAGGTAAAGCGTGCGCCGCGGCGCGACGAGATCGGGCACCGACTTACCGCCGACACTCGCATCCAGCCGGCCCGCGACGCTGAGCATGGCGTCACGCAATTCCTCCGCCGTGAGCCGTCGCCGCTGCTGATGGGAAAGGAGAAGGTTGTCGGGATCGAGTGGCCCGGACTCCGCGACCGGCGTCGCGCTGCGCTGATACGCCGCTGCTCCCACGATGAGCCGGTGCAGATGTTTCACGCTCCAGCCCGAGCGGATGAACTCGGCCGCGAGCCAGTCGAGCAGCTCCGGATGGGTCGGCAGCGCGCCGAGTTTGCCGAAGTTATTCGGGGTTCGCACCAGCCCTTCGCCGAAGTGGTGCTGCCACACTCGGTTCACCATCACCCGCGCGGTCAGCGGATGGTTCGCGCTCGCGATCCAGCGCGCCAGTTCGAGTCGTCCGCTGCCTTCCGCGATGCGCGGCTGCTCGGGGGCGAGCAGAGCCGGCAGCCCGCGCGGAACGATGTCGCCGAGCTGATCGTAGCGGCCGCGCTTGTGGATCGCGGCTTCGTGGAAACCCGCATAGCGCGTCCGCGGGATCCCGCCTTCCACGAGCCCCTGCGCAAACTCCGTTTGCGCGAGCTGGCCTTCGAGCTGCCTGCGCTCCGCGGCGAGTGCTTCGTTCTGCGACGAATCCTTGCCCAGCGTCGTTCCTTCGCCCGCGCACAGCCACCAGACATTGTCCTGCCCTTGCGCCGCGCCGCCGATCAGCGCCTCGCGCAGATCCCATTTCGTCCCGCGCTCGTCGCTGATGCTGAATTCGAGCTGCGTCGTATCGCAGCTGGATTCGGCCCGCGGGCGGATGATGAGTTGCAGCAAATCACCGGGCTGCACGTTCACCAAAATTTCCTCCATGTCCGCGTTCGCCGCGTTGTTCATCTCGCCGGCCCGCAGCGTCTCGCCACCGTGCCGCACCAGCCACGCGATGCCGTCGCCGCAGTTTGGATCGGCATCCTGCAAGTGCGCGCCCACCTTCACCAAACCAGCGACTGGACTGCGCCAGACCGCGCTCGCCGCGACCTGCGGCCCGGGATGCATCGCGATGGCGCGGGCGGGCAGCTTGATCGTCGAAAAGGAAACCGGCGCATCAGTCGTGTTGATCACGAGCGACGGGTTGCCCGCCCCGCGTCCGCTCCAGGAGATGAGTCCCGGCTTCCCGGCGAGGTCGCGCTTCACCTCGGTGAATGGCTCCAGCCCGGACGAAAGCTCGGTATCGATCTCCGCGACCCGCTTCCGCCACTGCTCGCGCCCGGCGGCCTGCGCGGGTGAGACGAGCGGGATGCGCATCAGTTTTTCGCCGGCGCCTTTTCCTGCGAATGATTCGAGGATCCGGCTGCTGAAAAAGATGCCGGCGAGGCCGTAATAGTCGCGCGTGGTGAGCGGGTCGAACTTGTGATCGTGGCAGCGGGCACAGGCCAGCGTGAGTCCGAGAAAGGCGCGGCCGGTGACATCGATCTGATCGTCCACGATGTCGGTGTGGACCTTCTCCTTGTCGGCGTCGCCATTGCCCCAGTTGCCGATCGCATACATCCCCGTGGCCACGACTTTCTCCGCGTCCCATTCGCGCGCGGCGAGGATGTCGCCGGCGATTTGCTGGGTGACGAACTGATCGAAAGGCAGGTCGCGATTGAGAGCGGTGACGACCCAATCGCGGTAGCGCCACGCGTCGAGGATGTCGCCGTCCTTGTCGAGAATGCGCGCATCGAGCGAATCCGCATAACGCACCACATCGAGCCAGTGGCGCCCCCACTTTTCGCCATAGTGCGGCGAGGCGAGCAGCCGCTCGACAAGCCGGGCGAAAGCGTCCGGCGCGGAATCGTCGAGGAAGGCGTCGACTTCCTCCGGCGTGGGCGGCAGGCCGGTGAGGTCGAAGGTCGCGCGCCGGATCAGGCAGCATTTCTCCGCGGGCGGCGAGCCTTGCAGGCTCGCCGTTGCGAGTCGGGAATCGATGAATTCATCGATCTGCGCGGGAGTGCCGGGGGCTGCGCCCGGCGCGGGCAGCGGCTGAAATGCCCACCAAGCCCGGGCGTCCGCCGCGCTCATCCCGCCGATTTTCGCCACCGGTTCGCGGGGATCGGGCGCGCCCATTCGAACCCATTCTTCGAGGGTGGCGATCTCTGTCTCACTCAGCTTGCCGCCCTTTTTCTTCGGCGGCATCGCGAGGTCTTCATCCGTGTAACGGATCGCCTTGATGAGCAGACTTTCCTCCGGATCTCCCGGCACGATCGCGGGACCGTTCGCTCCGCCGTGGCTCCATCCCACCCGTGTTTCCAGAGACAGCCCGCCCTTGTTCTTTGCGCCGCTGTGGCAGTCGTAGCAGTGCTCCACCAGGAGCGGCCGCACTTTCAACTCGAAGAACTCCGCTCCTTGGGTTGCGCTCTCGGCGGCGCGGGAATCTGCGAGCAACCACAGCCCGACGATGCAGGGTGTCACGACGTTCGTCACGAGGCGCCGCTTTCGCGGGGCGGAGGGTCGTTCGATGGGCGTCGCCATGGTTTTCTGGAGGCGGGGCAAGCATGGGACTGTAGCGGCATTTCACTCGTGGAAAAAGGAATCGTCGGGAGAAACCGATCCGACGCCGCCGACCGGCGCTGCGTTTCGCTTCTTGAACCCGGACGGTTCCAAACTGATCCTAGCCGCGGATGAACAACCCGGAATTCCCCACACCCTGGCAACGGAAGACGATGTGGGCCGCAATCACCTTCGTCTCCGTGGCCGCCATCGGCTGGATCGCCGTGAAGCTGATCACGCTCCTCACCGAGGTGCTCAGCTTTCTGCAGCCGATCCTGATTCCCTTTGCGGTCGCGGGAGTGATGGCCTACCTGCTCGATCCCGTGGTCTCGAGGATCGTGAACTGGGGCACCTCGCGGCAGCGTGCCGTGCTTTCGGTTTTCGCCATCGTCACGATCGCGCTCGCCGGCGTCCTCGTCTGGATCATCCCCGCCATCTGGACGCAGACCGCGAATCTCGTCCAAAAAATCCCGACCTACCGCGAGCGCGCGCTGTCGAAGGTGGAAGACTTCAACTCCTGGACGCATTCGTTGGAGGTGAAGTACGGGGTGAAACTGCTCCCGCAGATTCCCGAGAAGATCGAGAACCCGCTCGCCACGCCCGATGCCCCGGCGACCACCCCGGAACCGTCCGCCGATCCCGCCCCGGTGACGACGCCGGATGCGCTGAAAACCGTTCCCACCGACCACGCCGCCACCTTCGATCTGCAGGCCTTCCTGAAGGGCGATTGGATTCGCAATTCGCTGCCGGTCGTGGCGCGCAATACCTGGAAATTTTTCACCAACAGCGTCGGCGGCTTCCTCGGCGTCTTCGGCTTTCTCATCTCGATGGTGATCGTGCCGATCTATCTCTACTACTTCCTCATCGAGTCGAAAACGATCGCCGAATCCTGGGGCGACTACCTGCCGCTGCGCGCGTCCACATTCAAAGACGAAGTGGTCTCGGCGATCAGCGAGATCAATGGCTACCTCATCGCTTTCTTCCGCGGACAACTGCTCGTGAGCCTGATCAATGGCACGGCGACCGGACTCGGCCTCGTCTTCGTCGGCCTCGATTTCGGCCTCCTCCTCGGCCTCGTGCTCTGCGTGCTCGGGATCATCCCGTATCTCGGCATCGTGCTCTGCTGGATTCCCGCGGTGATCATCGCCTCAGTGCAGGGTGGAAGCTGGCTGGTCCCCGCGACGGCTGCGTGGTGGGTTTTCCCACTGGTCGTCACGGCGATCTTCATCGCGGTGCAGCAGGTCGACGGGCTGTTCATCACGCCGAAGATCGTGGGCGAATCCGTGGGGCTGCACCCGATGACCGTGATCGTGTCCGTCTTCATGTGGTCGCTGCTGCTCGGCGGTCTGCTCGGCGCGATCCTCGCCGTGCCGATGACGGCCACGGTGAAAGTGCTGCTCAAGCGTTACGTCTGGCAGCGCAAGCTGCGCGCCGACGCGGAACTCGCGATCACGGAAGATTCGCTCGCCGTCCTCAATGCGCAGGGCGCATCACCTCACGCCACTTTCGTCCAGGAAACCGCCTCCCCCGCAAAATGAACGCGGATCCAAAACCACGCGTCGTCATCCCGAGCACGACGGGACGCGACCGCCTGATCGCGCTCGGCATCGGCATCGTCGTGCTGGCGGGGGTGATTTTCGGGATCCTGAACATGTCGGAAAAACACGTGAGCCAGAACATCCTGATCGGCGTGGTGGAGGGAAAACAGTTCACGCCGCAGCGAGAGGAGCAGGTGAGCTTCAGCGGGCACAAGATCGAGGGAGCGAAAGTAATCGAAGGCGAATACGTGCTGAAAGTGCGGGTGGAAAAGGAGGGGCGCAGCTACGACGTGCCGGTGGAAAAATGGACCTACGACGGGAAGCAAAAGGGCGACAAGCTGGAGTTCGTGCGCCCGCCGAGTGAGCAGAAGTGAGGCGGGGAGATTCGTGAGCGGCAGAAGCCGTTGAGACCGGGATGACCGGCCGTGGGCGCAACCCGCTCAATCTTCACGCGGTTCGTCAGCGTCACTTTCCTCGAGTTCCGCGCGGGAGGCGACATAAAGCCGATCCATCCACTGCGTCTCCTGCTCGACAGAAAACTGGCCGGTAAACGGTGGCGCATCGCGACGCATCGCCAGCGTCGTGATCCGTGCATCGCTGGCTCCAAAGCGGACCTGCCAGCGGAGGATTTCGGTTTCGCCGACCAGCGCGACGAGATGTGGCAACCACTCGTCTTCGAGCACGGGATGTCGCTTCCGCAGCTCCCGAGAAACAAACCGCCGGGCCAATTGAATCACCTGTTCGGAGGGCGAGTTGGCGTGGTTCCAATCGACGATCATGAACAGCCATGCGCCGCTCAGCCAGATCGTCATCAGCCCGAGCCCCGCGCTGGCGGCAGGTGAGAGTGGGAGCGTGTGGTGGAAGTGGAGCGCGAGATACGCCGGAATCGCGGCGATGATCGGCACGAGTGCGAGGAGCGATTTGCCGAGTCCACCCAGTGGCCGAATGACAAAGGTGAGCCCGGCGACGACGGCAAAACCGA
The DNA here is from genome assembly GCA_031424375.1 of Chthoniobacter sp. Lineage (GTDB taxonomy): Bacteria > Verrucomicrobiota > Verrucomicrobiia > Chthoniobacterales > Chthoniobacteraceae > Chthoniobacter. Next base: position 37,789 of record JANPHH010000617.1, read on the forward strand.
TGCCGAGGATGATCGGCGCGCTCAGGCCGTCGTTGTAGTCGGAGGTGAAGGCGTCGATCAGGATGAGGGCGACGGCGGGAAGCGCAATGAGCTTCAAGAGCGCGGAGACGATGCGCCAGAAGATGGGTTTCGGCTCAGGCGCGGCTTCCGGCTCATCGTCTTCCCCGACCTCGGTTAGAGCCTCGCGAAGTGCCGCTTCCGGAGAGAATCCGGATTCGGCGTGAATCTCTGCGAACTCGGTCGAGTTGATCTCTCGTCGGTCGGAAAAAATCCGGCCGAGCAGTGCCCGCTCGAAGTGAGGAAGTGCGGCCAGATTCGCGAGGAGGCGCAGGTGCAGGAGGGGCTCGGAATCATCATCGATCGCCGGCGATTCGTGAACTTCGACGATCCCCCGCCTCCGCATCCGAGCCAGAAAGCAGGCGAAACGGGAGGGCATCTTTGGCACTCCGGCGGGTGGGGCGATTTCTTCCGGAATGAGCGGTAGCACCTTTTCGCGAAACCATTCCCCGTCGAGACGTGGCCCCAGCAGTCCGTAGTGCCGAATCCGATTTGCCGCGAAAGCCAGCCACAGCGCCAGCGGGATGATCAATACCGCGACGATCGAACCGCGGCGCACGGTGGCCGGCCAGGTCGGCACGGCGGGCGGTGGGCCGGGGCGCAGGTAGTCGCGGAGTTCCGTGACGCGGTAGCTCACGTCGGGCGTGACGCGCGTCCTGAGCGGGGCGTCGGGCTGTGGATGTTTCCACGCGGTGCCGTAGCGCAGCGTGTAATTCAACTCGCGCGGTCCCTCGGAGGAAAAACGCGCGAAGAGCACATCGTGATCAAAGCGATAACGTGTCGGTGGCTCCGGCCAGGCGTTGAGCGTTTCGCGCAGCCGCTCGCGGAAGTGCGGGAAATTGCCGCGGTCGCGGAAGCTGCCCGGTGCGATGGGAACATCCCACGCGGGCGCGACCACGCCGCGCACTTCATACTCGAGGCGGAAGGTGAGCCGCTGATCCTTCCACTCCGGCGCGTCATCGGCGCGGATGCGCCAGTAGATCGCGTGTTCACTCTCGCGATGCTCCGCGTTAGCCACCGGGTGAAAATCGCCGTCGCTGCCGAGAAGGCTGACCTTCGGATCGATAACTTGCAGGACCGCGCATTCCGCAAACAAGCGGTCGAGCATTGCGACCTTTCCGTTTAGGAAAACCTCGAGCGTTTCCTGCACCTGGACGCGCCCGTCGTTATCCAGTTCGACGTAAACATTGAACCGTTCCCATTCCAAGATGTGCTGCGCGCGGGCCGAGGCCCCAAGCGCCAGGAGCGCGAGAACGAAGCGAAGGATCGGGGCGCACATTCGCGGACGACGCGACGACCGGGTTAGAAGAGGAAATAGCGCTGCGCCATTGGCAGCACTTTCGCCGGCTCGCAGGTCAGGATTCGGCCATCCGCTTTCACCGTGTAGGTTTCGGGATCGACTTCGATCTTCGGCATCGCGTCGTTCCACAGAAGATCCTTCTTTCCGACGGTGCGCGTGCCTTTCACCGCGACAAGCCGCTTCTGCAGATTCAGTTCGCTGAGCAAGCCGTACTGCAGCGCGGCGCCGCTGACGAAGGTGACGCTTGTCGAAAATTTTGCCCGCCCGTGCGCCGCGAATTGCGGGCGGTAAAACGTCGGCTGTGGCGTGGGGATCGAGGCGTTCGGGTCGCCCATATTGGCCATGGCAATGAGGCCGCCTTTCAGCACGACCTCCGGCTTCACACCGAAGAACGCGGGTTTCCAAACAACGAGATCGGCGAGTTTGCCGGGTTCGATCGAGCCGACTTCATGCGCGATGCCCTGAGCCAGCGCGGGATTGATCGTGTACTTCGCGATGTAGCGCAGGGCGCGGAAGTTGTCCGCCGGTCGGGGCGATTCGAGCGCGCCGAATTGCACCTTCATCTTATGCGCCGTCTGCCAGGTGCGCGTGATCACTTCACCCACGCGGCCCATCGCCTGCGAGTCACTCGACATGATGGAGAAAGCGCCGAGGTCCTGGAGGAGATCCTCCGCGGCGATCGTCTCGGGACGAATCCGTGATTCGGCAAAGGCGACGTCCTCGGGGACCTTCGAGTCGAGATGATGGCAGACCATGAGCATGTCGAGATGCTCGTCGATCGTGTTGACGGTGAAGGGACGCGTCGGGTTCGTGCTCGCCGGGAGCACATTGGGTTCGCCGCACACGCGGATGATGTCGGGTGCATGCCCGCCGCCCGCGCCTTCGCTGTGAAAGGTGTGGATGGTTCGACCGCGAATCGCCTTGAGGGTGTCCTCGACGAACCCGCTCTCGTTCAGCGTGTCGGTATGAATCGCGACTTGCACGTCGAGTTCGTCCGCTACGTCGAGACACGTGCTGATCGCGGCGGGCGTCGTACCCCAGTCCTCGTGCAGTTTCAATCCCACGACTCCCGCGAGCACCTGCTCGCGGAGGGGTTCGTGGGTCGAGCAGTTGCCTTTGCCGAGAAAGCCGAGGTTCATCGGATACTCGTCGGCCGCTTCGAGCATCCGGTGGATGTTCCATTTTCCCGGCGTGCAAGTGGTCGCGTAGGTGCCGTGCGCCGGACCGGTTCCACCGCCGATCATCGTGGTGATGCCGCTGGCGAGTGCGTGTTCGATCTGCTGCGGGCAGATGAAATGGATGTGCGTATCGATCCCGCCGGCGGTGACGATGCAGCCTTCGCCCGCGATGACCTCCGTGGCCGCGCCGATCACCATGCCGGGCGTGATCCCTTGCTGGATGCCGGGGTTGCCCGCGTGGCCAATGCCGACGATGCGACCGTATTTCACCCCGATGTCGGCTTTGATCACGCCCTGCACCGGATCGAGAATCAGCGCGTTCGTGATCACGAGAGCGAGCGACTCGGCGTCCTTCGCGGTCGACGATTGCCCCATGCCATCGCGGATGACCTTGCCCCCGCCAAACTTCACTTCGTCTCCGTACGCGCCGGCTTCGGCGACGAGGTCGCGCTCGACCTGGATGAAGAGTTCGGTGTCGGCGAGCCGAACCTGATCGCCCACGGTGGGTCCGAACATTTCGGCGTATTGGCGGCGGGTGAGTTTGAGCGGCATTTAGAGTTTGGGGTTCAGCCGCGTCTTCTCCTCGTTGCGTTCCATCGTCTGCTCCCAGCGCAGACGCTGCGCGATGGCGGCTTCGCGCGCGTCGTCCTCGCTGAGTTTGCCCACATAGAAGTCGCGCGTCTTGCGTTTCCCCGGCTCGGGCGAACCCGTCGCGGTCCAGACCACGTATTCGAAAACCTTGTCGCCCTTCTTCACCGGCTTGATCCGCCGCCGCACGCCCGGGATGCCGGAGGTATTGCGCGCCGTTTTGCGCCGGGCGAGTTCGCTGCGCGGAATCGTTTTCAGTTCACGCTCCTTTTCGTCACGGAAGTGCATCGCCTCGCTCAGCGCGCCCGTTTTTCCACCATACTTTTTGTCGGAGAAAAATTCCGTCACCCGAATGCCTCGGCGGATAATGCGCACATTCCAGCCCTGCGTTCGCTTCGCAGGTTCGACTACTCGGGTAATGCATCGCCGGCTTTCCATGGGAGTGAAGGAGTAACGGGTCATCCGTCGAGCGGTCCGCTCACCATCCCATGGAATCCGTAGACTTCCCGAGACCCGGTGAGGGCGACCAACTCGACTTCGCGTGTATCCCCCGGCTCGAAGCGGACAGCCGTGCC
>JANPHH010000618.1:0-1985 GCA_031424375.1 Chthoniobacter sp.
CGATGAGGTCCAGCAGCGCGACCGCGTTGCTATTGCTCGAAGTCCCGCCGTTCGCACTCGCCTGGTCCGCCGCAGTCACCTCGCCCGGCTCACCCTGCGGGCCTCGCGCACCGGGAATCCCCTGCGGGCCAGGCGGCCCCGCCGGCACTTCGTCAATGAGCATCTTCAGCCCGTTGAACTGCGAACGTATTTCACCCGCCACCATCAGCGAGTCGTCCAGAGGAAGAGAGGGATTAAACGGCATGTCTGTATCTCGTTTTAGGCGAGGGTCTTAGCAACTTTACGAGGAGGGGATGGGCGTAACATGCTGATCCTCAGTGAAAAACAGATACATGCGCCATGCTCACATTTCCGAGGTTCATTTTCGGAAGGTCTTGAAGTTGTTTTGTGCGGATGTGCCGGCGCTGACGGCGGGCGGTTTGGTGAGTCTGAGCGCGCAGAGCACCCAGCGGATTTACGATCGTTTGCGCTGGCGGATCTTGGAGCTGGCGGTGGAGGAGGCGCGACCTTTTGCGGGCGAAGTGGAGATCGACGAAAGCTACTTCGGGCCGCGCCGGGTGCGTGGCAAGCGCGGGCGCGGGGCCGGCGGCAAGACGCCCGTGATCGGTCTGCTCAAACGCGGCGGAAAGGTCTTCACCGAGATTGTCGAAAACTGCTCCAAGCAAGCGCTGATGCCGATCATCAAGGGCCAGGTGCTTTCCGAGGCGACCGTTTATACCGACGGTTGGAAGTCCTATGACGGCCTCGTCCTCGGCGGCTACAAACATCACCGCATCCATCATCACCAAAACCAGTTTGCCCGTGGCAAAAATCACGTCAACGGGATCGAAAGCTTCTGGAGCTTCACTAAACTGCGCCTCGCCAAACTACGCGGCATCCGAGCCGAATACTTCATCCTCCACCTCAAGGAATCCGAATGGCGTTGGAATCATCGAAACGCTAATCTCCACCTCTTCCTACTCAAAAACCTCCGCTCAGAACCCCTCTAAAGTTGCTAAGACCCTTTGCGATAGTTGATAGTTGATAGTTGGTAGGGGGCGAGAGGACGGCAGCTATCCCACCTTGGCGCGGATCTGTTGGATATCCGCGCCACCGCTGCCGCCTCTCAACCCTCAACTATCAACCATCAACCTGCTTACATCACCGGGCGCAGCGCCGGCTCACTCCAGGGGCCTTCCCCCAGCCGGTTCACCCCCGCGATGCGAAACCAGCACCGCTGGCCGGGCGTCGCGCCATTGCCGGTGAACTTCGCCTCCGTCATCGTCCCCATATTTCGCCAGCCCGCCTCCGTGATGGGATCCGCGCTGCACTGCACCATATAGGCATCGGCATTCGTCTCTCGATCCCAGCGCACATCCGAGTAGCCCGGTGTGCCGTTGAAGCTCACGCGCACATTCGCCACCTGGCCCACCGGCTGCGGCGGAGTCGGCGTCGCGCGAACGTCAAAGCCCGCGCTCTGAATCTTCTCCGCGTCACCCCCCGTCGCGCTCTCGGTCACACCCGCGAGCCCGACCAGCGTCGTGTTCCATTGGTTCAGCGCATTATCCCGCGCCGTCTGGAGCATCGCCAGTTGCTGCTTCGCTGCCTCATAGGCGGCATTGGCCGCGTCCAGATCCTCCTGCGCCGTGCTAAAAAGCGCGAGCGCCGCGGTGTTCCCCGGCACATTGGGGTTGTTCGTGCTTTTGGTAATGATCGTCTTCCCCTTCACGAGTTTTCCCGTGATCGGCAGCTTGCTGGTATTGAGTGCTATATTTGACATACGTTTCTTTTGAGTTGGCCCCGGCTCCGGTGTTGACCAGCGCAGACCAGTATTCCATCGACTCGATGGAGAATTCCAATACACGCCTTAGAGCGTGTCATGCACTTTAGCGGAAGAGTGAGTTAAGTGAAAGAGTCACGAAGGCCAGCCAATGGAGGCCGGCGAGGGAAGAGGATAACCTCTCGTAGTCGCGACCGAGGCGGCGGAAGCGTGCGGCCCAGGCAAA
>JANPHH010000619.1:0-20659 GCA_031424375.1 Chthoniobacter sp.
GCTGACAAGCTGCCGATCCGCACCAAATTCCTGACCCGCCACCGCGCCGCCTAGTCTATGAAGACCAAAGAAATTCTTGAACTCAGCGTCGACGAACTCGCGGCGCGCAAACATCAGCTCCGCGAGGAGAGCTTCCACCTCCGACTGCAACAGCAGAGCGGACAGCTCGAAAAGCCGAGCCAGCTGCGGGACATCCGCCGCGAAGTCGCCCGCATCGAAACGGTGCTGACGCAAAAGACCAAGTCCGCCGCAGCGGCCACCAAGTAAGACATGAGCGAAGAGACTAACACAGCCACGGCTGAAACCCTCGACCGCGGCCTTCGCAAGGAGCGAGTCGGGCAGGTCGTTTCCACCAAGATGCAGAAGACGGTCATCGTCGAAACAACGACCCGCGTTCCGCACGCCAAGTTCGGCAAAATCATCAAGCAGGTGAGGCGCTTCTACGCCCACGACGAACAAGGCAAAGCGCAGGTCGGAGACACCGTCCTGATCGCTGAAACCCGCCCCCTTTCGAAACTGAAGCGCTGGCGTTTGGTTGAAATCATCAAACACTAGGTTACACTCCCAACCCATTTTTTATGCTTCAGATCCGTACCAGACTAGATGTAGCCGACAACACCGGCGCCCGAATGGCGAAGATGATCGGCGTCATCGGCAAGAAGAACTCCCGCGAAGCCGGCATCGGCGACGTGATCACCGCCCACGTGCGTGAAGCGTCCACCGGCGGCACCGTAAAAAAGGGCGATGTCGTCCGCGCGGTCGTCGTTCGCACCCGGCACCCGATTCGTCGCGACGACGGCAGCTACCTGCGCTTCGACAACAACGACATTGTCATCATCGACAAAGATCTCAACCCACTCGGCACCCGCATCTTCGGCCCTGTCGCCCGCGAACTCCGCGAGAAGAACTTCATGAAGATCGTCTCGCTCGCACCGGAGGTTCTCTAACCCATGAGCCGTCAGAAGTTTCACGTTAAAAAAGGCGACCAGGTCCAGGTCATCTCCGGTAACCACAACGGAGCGACGGGCAAGATCCTCGCCGTGCTGCCAAAGAAGCAGCAAGTCCTGATCGAGGGCGTCCGCCTGATCAAGAAACACACCAAGAAATCCCAGGACAATCCTCAAGGCGCCATTATCCAGCGCGAAGGTCCGATCCACGTTTCCAACGTCAAACTCATCGAACAGACTGAGAAGACGAGCAAGGCGACGAAGACGAAGACCACCAAAACCAAGAAGAAAACCGAGTAGGTTATGGCCGTCGAACTTTACACCCATTACAAAGAACGCGTCATTCCGGCGCTGCAGAAACAGCGCGGTTACGGCAATGTTCATCAGGTTCCGAAGATCGAGAAGGTCGTCGTGAACACCTGCGTGAATGCCAATACCGACGTGAAACAGGGCCTTGAAGACGCAAAAGCGGAACTCACCCTGATCACCGGTCAGAAACCCGCTGAGACCCGTTCCAAGAAGAGCATCGCGAACTTCAAACTGCGCGAGAATCAACCAATCGGAGCGAAGGTCACCCTCCGCGGCCAGAAGATGTATGAATTCCTCGAGCGCCTGATCAAGACGGCTCTGCCCCGCATTCGCGACTTCCGTGGCGTCTCGACTCGTGCTTTCGACGGTAATGGCAACTATACGCTCGGCGTGCAGGACCAGTCCATCTTCCCCGAAGTCGAACTCGACAAGATCAAGCGTAACATCGGTTTCGACGTGACAATCGTCACCTCCGCCCGCACCAACGATGAGGCGAAGGCGCTTCTTTCCGAGATGGGCGTTCCGTTCTCTGACAAGGCGCGTCTCGCCGCGCAGAAAAAGGCTGAAGAAGCCGCCGCCGCAGCTGCCCAAAGCTAACCATGAGCCAGATTTCCGATCCCATTGCCGACTTCCTCACGCGCCTCCGCAACGGCGGCGCCGCCCGCAAGTCGGAGGTGCTCGCCCCTTATTCCCGCGTCAAAGCCGACATCGCCAAGATCCTGAAACAGGAAGGCTATATCACCGACTACGAAGTCGACACCACCGGTAAATTCCCGCAGATCAAGGTCGTGACCAAAAACCAGAACCGCACCTCAGCCATCACCGGCCTGAAGCGCGTCAGCAAGCCCGGTCTGCGCAAGTATGTCGCCTCCTCCGAAATCCCGCGCGTCCTCGGCGGTCTCGGCATTTCCATTCTTTCCACGCCGCGTGGCGTGATCAGCGGCCGCGAAGCAAAGAAGCAAAACGTCGGCGGCGAACTGCTAGCGATCGTTTGGTAACTCTTCAGGCTCCAACTACCCAGACCTATGTCTCGTATCGGTAAAAAACTCATCGAGCTTCCCGCCAAGGTAAAGCTCAGCGTCTCCGGCGAAGGTGCCGTCAACGTCGAAGGCCCCAAGGGTAAACTCGCGTGGACGCTGCCCAAGCAGATCAAGGCGAACATCGACGGTTCCAAAGTGACCCTCGAACGCAGCAGTGAAGACCGCAAGGTCCGTGCTTTGCATGGCCTCTCTCGCGCGTTGCTCAATAACATGGTCACCGGCGTCAACACCGGTTTCGTCAAGGATCTCGAAATCCAAGGCGTCGGCTTCAAGGCTGCGGTCAAAGGTCCGATCCTGGACCTCAACCTCGGCTTCTCCCACGACCTCCACTTCCCCATCCCGGCCGGCATCAAAATCACCGTCGCGGAAAACACCAAGATCAAGATCGAAGGAATCGATCGTCAGTTGGTCGGCCAGGTCGCCGCTGATATTCGCGCCTATTACCCGCCAGAACCCTACAAGGGCAAAGGTGTGCGGTATGCCGGCGAGAAGATCCAGCGCAAGGAAGGCAAAACCGTTCAGTAATCCATGGCTACCAAGAATATTTCTCCTATCAAGATGCGCCACCAGCGCATCCGCAAGAAGGTTTCCGGCACGCCGCAGCGTCCCCGTCTCGCGGTGCACTTCTCTGGTCAGCACATCTACGCTCAGGTCATCGACGACGAAGCCGGCAAGACGCTCGCATCCGTCCACACGACCGAAAAAGACTTCACCGATTCGAAGGCCACCAAGGCGAATGTTGCCACCGCCATCAAGGTCGGCAAGCTCGTCGCGGAACGCGCCAAGAGCAAAAACGTCGAGGCAGTCGTATTCGACCGCGGCGGCTTCATCTATCACGGCAAGGTCAAAGCCCTCGCCGACGCAGCCCGCGAAGGCGGCCTTCAATTCTAAATAACTCAATATGGCAGAACCAAGACAAGGTGGCGGTAACCGCGGACGCCGCGACCGGAACGACAAACCGAAAGACGACAGTGGCCTGACCGAGAAGGTTGTGTTCATCAATCGATGCGCCAAAGTCGTCAAGGGCGGTCGCCGCTTCAGCTTCAGCGCGTTGATCGTGACTGGTGACAAGCAGGGCAAGGTCGGTGTCGGCTTTGGTAAAGCCAACGAAGTCAGCGAAGCGATTCGCAAGGCTTCGGAGTCCGCCAAGAAATCCATGGTGAAGATTGCCGTTCGTGAAAACACCATCCCCCACGAGGTGATCGGTGAACACGGCGGTGGCCGCGTCCTGCTTCGCCCCGCTTCCCCGGGAACGGGTGTCATCGCTGGCGGTGGCGTTCGTGCGGTCGTGGAAGCCGCTGGCATTCGCGACGTCCTCGCCAAATCCCTTGGCTCGAGCAATCACGCCAACGTGGTTAAGGCCACGATCGGTGCCCTCCAGCAACTCCGCCTCCGCGAGACCATCTTCAAGACCCGCGGCATTGCCATCAAGCAGCCCGCACTCGCCGCTTAAACTTTATGGATCTGCACACTCACAAACCCCGCCCGGGTGCCAAGCATCGCGTGAAGCGACTCGGCTGCGGCGAAAGCAGCGGCCACGGCAAGACTTCTGGCAAAGGCCACAAGGGACAGAAAGCCCGCTCCGGCGGAAGCATCCGTCTTGGCTTCGAAGGCGGTCAGATGCCCCTCATCCGGCGTATCCCGAAGCGCGGCTTCAACAACGCGCAATTCAAGATTCGCTTTGCCGTCGTGAACCTCGATTCCCTCAATGGATTCGACAATGGCGCGACCGTTGACGAAGCCTCGTTGCTCGAAGCCGGCTTGATCCGTCGTCCCTATGACGCGGTGAAGATTCTCGGGAGCGGTGAACTGACGAAGAAGCTTTCGATCACGGTCAATAAGGCGAGCGAAACGGCGAAAGCGGCGGTCGAGAAGGCCGGCGGTTCGTTGACGCTGAAGTAATGGTCCAAGCTCCTCGCTCGGCGCAGCAGCGATCGGTTCACGGCATCGGCCGTTGATCGTGCTGATCCGGCAGCGCTCACGATGATCTCGGCCTTTACCAACACGTTCAAGATTCCCGAACTCCGGAATCGCGTTCTCTTCACTCTCATCCTGCTGGTCGTGGTGCGCATCGGCGCAGCGATCACCTGCCCTGGCGTTAACGCGTCCGTGATTCAGGCGTGGTTCTCCTCGCAGGTGAATACTCAGTCGGGCGGCACGGTCGCCGCACTGTTCAATATCTTCAGTGGCGGCGCGCTGGAGAACTGCGCGGTCTTCTCGCTGGGCGTCATGCCTTACATTAGCGCGTCGATCATGATTCAACTGCTAACTGCGGTCATCCCCCAGCTTGGAAAGCTGGCGAAAGAAGATGGCGGGCGTCAGAAAATCATGCAGTTCACGCGCTATGCGACCATTGGTCTGTGCGTGTTTCAGGGCTATCTCCTGGCGCTTTCGTTCGAAAATCCGGGCCAGAATCCATTCCTCAACGGGATCCTCGACACGATCAACAAGCTTGGTGTTCCGCTTGTCGCAGATCCCGGCATTGCCTTTCGCATCAATACAGTCATCACGCTGACAGCGGGCACCATGTTGCTGATGTGGCTCGGTGATCAGATCACCGACCGCGGGATTGGTAACGGTATGTCGCTGATCATTTCGATCGGCATTGTCGCCCGCCTGCCCGCTGCGCTCATTCAGGCGTGGCGCACATTCGTTCCGGCGGAGGGACAGGCCAGCAGCCAGGTGAACCCGATGGTGCTCGTGCTGATGATCGCCTTCCTGCTCTTCGTCATCGCTGCTGTCATCTGTGTTACTCAGGCTCAGCGAAAGATTAGCGTGCAGTATGCGAAACGGGTCGTCGGCCGGAAGGTCTATGGCGGCCAGACGCAATACATGCCGCTGAAGGTCAATTACGCTGGCGTCATGCCGATCATTTTCGCTCAGGCACTCCTGGTCTTTCCGTCGACGATTGTGACCATGCTCTTCAAGGGAAACGACACGGCCCTGCGAATCGCGGCGATGTTGAACGACGGATGGCTGCACTATGCGCTTTATGGCGCGATGATTTTCTTTTTCAGTTACTTCTGGGTCGCAACGCAGTTTCAGCCTCAGCAGATTGCGGAGGACTTGAAGAAATACGGGGGCTATGTCCCGGGTGTTCGCCCCGGCAAGCCCACGGCTGACTTCCTGGACTTCACGATGACCCGCCTGACATTCGCGGGTGCCGTCTTCCTCACAATCATCGCGATCCTCCCGCAGATGCTTTCGCATCAACTCAACGTCCCATACATCACAGCTCAGTTCTTCGGAGGTACCAGCCTCCTGATTGTGGTGGGTGTCGTGCTCGACACGATGCGCCAGGTGGAGACCCACCTCATTCAGCGTCACTACGACGGCTTTCTCCGCAAGGGCCGCATTCGTGGCCGTTTCGACCGTTCGCCGGAAGCTCGCGGCGAAGCTGTACAACAAGGAGCAATGCTGTGGCTCTACGTGGGTATCGCGGCACTGCTCGTCGCAGGTATGGCAATCTTTCTCGCTGGAAAATTTCGGTAGGTGAAACAGCGGATCGTTCTTCTCGGACCACCCGCATCCGGCAAGGGAACGCAGGCTGAACTCATGCAAGCCCGTTATCAGCATCCGATCATCTCGCCAGGAGCCATCCTGCGCGAGGAGCGGAAGCTTGGCACAGCACTCGGCATCGAAGCGGAGAAGCATACCAACCAGGGAAAACTCGCACCAGCGGATCTCGTGAACGCGGTGATGGAAGCATGGCTCGACCGGCATGACGGCAGCTTCGTTTTCGACGGCTACCCACGCAGCATCGAACAAGCGAACGCGCTCGAACAAATGCTAAGCGATCGCAACGCCCCGCTTGATGTCGTGCTGTCGCTGGAAGTCGATTTTGACACGATCAAGGAGCGCGTCGCCCGCCGCGTGACGTGTCCGGGTTGCGGCCGTGCATTCATCGCGGGCCGGCAAGTCCCGAGCGCCTCCGATCCCTGCCCGAATTGTGGCGGCACACTCGGCAGGCGACACGACGACCAACCGGAAACACTCGAACTCCGCATGCGCGAGTATGCCGACAAGACTGAACCTTTGGTCGACTACTACAGCGAGCGGACTCTCCTCCGCAGCGTCGACGCCCGGCCTGAGCCCGAGGTTGTGTTCCGCTCAATCGTGGAGATTTTGGAGGCGCCATGAGCATTCCCATCAAGAGCGAACGGGAAATCGAAAAAATGCGCATCGCCTGTCGCACGGCGAGCGACATCCTGGATCGCGTCTCCAGCCTTGTCCGCCCTGGCATCAGCACTGGGGAAGTCGATCAAGCAGCGGCTGACTTCATGGCGGAGAATGGCTGCAAAAGCGCGTTCCTCGGCTACCGCGGATTTCCCGGGAATATCTGCATCTCCGTCAATGAAGAGGTCGTTCATGGCATCGGTGGTCCTCGCCGAATCCAGTATGGCGACATCGTGAAACTCGACATTGGAGTCGTCAAGGATGGCTGGGTCGGCGACACTGCGACCACCGTTCCGGTGGGGATCATCGACGAGAAGACCCAACGCCTTCTCCGCGTCACCGAAGAGACCCTCGAAATGGCGATCACCCACGCCCAAAATGGCCGGCGCTTGGGCGACCTCTGCGCCGCGATCGAGGACGATGTCGTCGCGAATGGCTACAGCGTCGTCCGCGAATTCGTCGGCCACGGCGTCGGGCGCAAACTCCACGAAGAGCCGCAGGTGCCGAATTATGGCCGGCGCGGCAGCGGCCCGAAACTCAAACCCGGCATGACCATCGCGATCGAACCCATGGTGAATATGGGCGGCTCCGGCGTCCGCGTTCTCGATGACAAATGGACGGTGGTCACGCTCGACCACAAACCTTCCGCGCATTTCGAACACACCGTCCTGATTACAAAGGGCGAGCCCGAGATCCTGACATGGCGAAAAAGGACGCAATTGAAGTAGAAGGCCGAGTCGTCGAACTTCTCCCCAACACGATGTTCCGAGTCGAACTTCCGAACGGACACCGAGTCCTCGCCCACATCTCCGGGAAAATGCGTCTTCACTTCATTCGCATCTTGCCAGGAGACAAAATCCTGCTAGAAATGAGCCCCTACGACCTGACCAAGGCGCGAATCACCTTCCGGCAGAAGTAGTAAAACGACTCGATCGCACTGAGGATCACCTTCCTCAGGGCGATTTTTTGTCCTCAAATTTCGACATCACCCTTAACCCCATTTCCACCGACTCCAGACCATGAAAGTAAGAGCATCCGTCAAACGCCTTTGCGAAAGCTGCCGCATCGTAAAGCGCAAAAACGTAGTTCGCGTCATCTGCAAAAACGCGCGCCACAAGCAACGGCAGGGTTAACCGAAACATACTATGCCCCGTATCCTAGGCGTTGAAATTCCCGGCGACAAACGCATCGCCGCTTCCCTTCCGTACATCTACGGCATCGGACCGAGCACCGCATTGAAGATCCTCGAGCAAGCTAACATCGGCCCCGATGTGCGCGCCAAGGATCTGAGCAATGAACAGCTCAACCAAATCATCCAGGCGATCACCGCGAGCAAGCTCCCGATCGAAGGCGATCTCCGCCGCGAGCTTCAGGCCAACCTGAAGCGCCTCCAGGCGATCAACTGCTACCGCGGCATCCGCCATCGCCGCGGCCTCCCCGTGCGTGGCCAGCGCACCTCGACCAACGCCCGCACGCGCAAAGGCCCCCGGAAGACTGTCGGTGTGCAGCGCGCGAAGGACGCGAAGTAAACCGACTCACTTATGCCCGAACCCAAGAAACCCAAGGCCGCGAAAACCGACGCAGAAGCGACGGACACCGCGCCCGCCGCTGCGGCCGAGACCGCAGCCACCGAGGCTCCCGCTGCTCCTGCAGCAGCTGCGACCCCGGCGACCGAAGCTGCTCCGGCAGCTCCGAAGGCTGCTAAAGCCAAGAGCAGCAAAAAGAAGGATGCAGCCGCCACGGCGGTTGCTGAGCCCAAGAAGGAAGAAAATCTATCCCTCGATCCCAATGCGGTCGTCGAGCAGATCAAGATCATCAAGGCCAAGGGCAGTAAGAACATCCACACGGGCATCGCGCACGTGCAGGCTTCGTTCAATAACACCATCGTCAGCATCACTGACATGGTCGGTCATGTGATCGGCTGGTCGAGCGCCGGCAAGTGCGGCTTCAAGGGCTCTCGCAAGAGCACCGCTTACGCCGCGCAGATGGTCGCACAGGACGCCTGCCGCCAGGCCATGGGGCACGGCCTCAAGGAAGTGGAAGTCCGCGTCAAAGGCCCCGGTGCCGGTCGCGAATCCGCCGTCCGCGCCATCCAAGCCGTCGGCTTGGAAATCAGCGTCATCAAAGACGTCACGCCGGTGCCGCACAATGGCTGCCGTCCGCCGAAACAACGCCGCGTCTGACGCTTACCTAACAAGAATTTATGGCACGTTACACTGGCCCCAAATCCAAGATCAGCCGCCGCTTCGGCGTCGCGCTGTTCGGCCCCTCCAAGGCACTCGAACGCAAGAACTACGGTCCCGGCATGCACGGCCCGAAGGGTTCGCGCCGCAAGCAGAGCGAATACGCCGTCGCCCTCGGTGAGAAGCAGAAGCTGCGTTACCAATACGGCGTCCTCGAACGCCAATTCCGCCGCTACTTCGCCATCGCGTCCAACCGCCGCGGCGTCACCGGCGAGATCCTGCTCCAGCTCCTGGAGACTCGTCTCGACAACGTCGTCTACCGCCTCGGCTTCGCGAACTCGCGCAGCGGCGCCCGGCAGTTCGTCTCGCACGGCCACGTGCAGGTGAACGGCCGCAAGGTCGACGTCTCCTCCTTCAACGTGAAGGCTGGCGATGTCATCTCGATCAAGGATAAACCGCAGTCGCGCCGTCTGGCCGCGAAGAACATCGAACTGACCCAGATCACCCCGGTGCCGGATTGGCTCGTGGCGAACAAGGAGCAGTTCCTCGGCACCGTCTCGCGCATCCCGACCCGCGAAGAGATTGCCCCGATCGTCAACGAGCAGCTCATCGTCGAGCTCTACTCACGCTAAGGCTTCAGCCCACAGCGAATCTTACAAAGGCGCAGGTCCCCGTGACCTGCGCCTTTTGTCTTGGCTCCCGCGGGGATAAGCACGCCGCTAGCGTCGAGGTCATCCACCAGAGCGTTGCCGAGGCTGCTCAGCCAGCCGGCTCTTGCCGGTATCCGTTTCGCATGGTTTACTGCGCCATGAGTCTGGAAGCCTTGAAGCGTGAAGCCGCCGCCTTGGACGATCATTCGCGCCAGGAGTTGTTTTCCTACCTCATCTCTCTTCGCGAGCGGCAATGGGCCGCTCACGCCCGGACGACGGGGCGCAGTCTGGATGACCCGGACCCCAGTCGCTGGTTGACGCTGGAAGAATTCGCAACCCGCCTCGCGCAGATCCCCGAGCCCCCGGCGGAGTGAACCGGCGGATGCTCATCGATTCGCTCGTCTTGGAATTCGCCGGCAGGTTGCGCAAGCGCGATCGCGAATTCCTCCTCGCGCGCTTCGAGGCCATCCGGGACTTTCCTGAGCGATACATCGACTACCGCACTCGCGACGAAACGGGTCGCGAACTCGACGGCCACATCGCGGGTCGCTTCGCCATTGTCTTCTGGGATGACTTAGCCGATCGCCACGTGAAAATCCTCGGAGTCTCCTGGGCGGACGATGTGATCTAAACCCAGTAGAGGCGTCCGATTCCTCGGAGATCCTCGACTGGACCGCCCCCGACCTATACCGCCCCGGTATCTCCCCCATTCGGGTTCAGCGCTTCAGCGGGGAGGTAGCGGAAGAGGTCGGCCATGGTGAAGTGGCCGGCGGTGGCGGCGGGCAGTGTGGGCGTCCAGCCGGGGTTCACGTCGGGGAAGCTCTCGGGGTCGGCGCGGAGCAGGCCCACGAAGACTTCGGCGAGGATGGTGCTGCCCACCGGGCCGAGGCGTTCACCGGCGTGGAACGACTCGGCTTCCTTGAGGATGTAGTACCAGAGCGGCGTGTCGGTGTGGAAATTGAACGGCTCCACGACGCCGGCTTCCTTGCTTCGCTGGCCGCCGGCATCGGCGAGGATGCGGTCGGGCGTGAGCACGGGCACGCCGAGGCGGGCGGCGATCGATTGACCGCTGGGAAGCTGCCAGTTCCAGCCGCGGAGGAGATTGCGCACGGCGAGGACCGTGGGCGGCGGGACGCCGGGGAGATTGTGCAGCGTCGGCGCGGCATAGGGGTCGAGGCGGCGGGCGAGGTTCACCGCGGTGGTGCCGCCATCGATCTCGAAGAGCCGGTTCCACTTCACGAACCAGCTCCCCGGCACCGGCACGCTGCCACCGGAGCTGCTGAAGGTGAAGATCTCCTGGAGCGTCGCATTGCGGAAGTTCCCGTTCACGTGATACCGCTCGCGCACCATCGAGTGCCCGAGCCGGTAGGCGGCTCCGGCGAATTCCACCGGCATGTAGGGATTGCCCGCCTGCGGCTGGTAATGCTGCGGGCCGTTGGCGATCACGTAGTCGAGGATGCTGGTCTCCACGATGCGCGGCAGGAAATCCTTCAGCACGATCCACTGGTAGTGCCAGCGGACGATCCGCGCGGCCTTCTCGCTGGTCGAACCCGTGGCCGGGCCGAGATCGGCGATGGCTCCGGCGGCGAGGTCGGTGAAGGCTTTGTTGAAGAACGTGATGAACGCGGTGTGGAGCTGCCCGACGAGCAGGTTCTCGTCGTTGCGCGGATCGCCGATCAGCGGGGTTCCGTCGCCGAGCCGGGGCAGGTCATGGGCTACGGCGTCGGGATTGCCGGCGAGGCTGGCGGCGGTGCGCAGGCGACCCGCGCGGATGCCGGCGGAGTGCGGTTCGTAGAGGATCGGATCGACGCCGGGGCCGAAGCCGAGCAGGGAGTCGAGGTCGAGTGCGGGGGAGCGGAAGTTGTTCAGCGTGCTGATGTCGATCGGCGCCGTGGGCAGGGTGGTGGGATCGAGCGTCAGGTCGTGATCGATGAACTGGCCGAGGTAGGTGTAGCCGGCGGGCAGCGTGGGATGGTCGCCCGCGGGGAAAGGCACGCCGCTGGCGTCGATGTCATCCACCAGCGCGTTGCCGAGGCTGGTCAGCCACCCGGTGATGGTGCCGGGATCGACGCCTTGCCCCTGCGGCGGCAGGCCGGGGAAAAGGAAGGCAAACCGGCTGGTCCCCGGTGCTTGGGAAGTGATGGAGGCGGTCTCGGCGGTGAATCGTGCGCTCATAGGTTGGTTCATGGTGTGGTGGCTGGCTTTGACGGAGGTAAGGAAACGGTTTGGAGACGAAGCGGTGTCGCTGGGGTGAAATGTGAGAGATCTCTACCCTCGTGCCCAAACTCGGTTTGGCCACGCCCCAAGGGGCGAAACTCCGTTTCGTCCGTTTCCTTGTCCTCAACAGCACGAAACTCCGTTTCGTTAGTTATCGCGCCTCCAATCGGAGTTTGGTAACGAGCAGAAGTAAACGTTGAAACAAAGCCGTACAAACTAGCCTTTACCTACTTACCATTGATTGACCAATGCCAAGGTTCGCTCGGTAAATTGTGAAAGCCGTAATTCGGTGCGTTTTTCTTCAGCCACTTAAATTCACGGCTGCCGCTAGTTACTCCGGAGAAATCAACTGCGCCTCCGCGCTCATGATTCGAGGTTCCCGGTCGCGCCGTTGGCGGCTTACAAAGGCTGGGGTCTTTGTCGTATATGTCGAAATCGGTTGGCCCGCAGTGGAGTGTTCTCAACTCTATCTGCTCGGCACTTGTTCTGTAGGTGTTGTTTGGCCAAAGGAAAATTAGATCGTCGTTTGCTGCACGCAGAAGCGCTCGGTAGTTTGAAGCTATACTGCTGTCGAGCTGGCCGCCGGGAACATCCTCAAGGTTCATTTCATTCGAGTAGGCGCCCGTATTGACCTTTGGATGCAATGTCCGGTTGTAGATATCTACAAAAGCCGCAGTCACGGCCCCATTGGAAAACTTACCTCCCCCAAGTGCTTCCGCGGTGCCACCAACAACGGCAGCAACTGCGTTGCCTGCGATAGACGAGCCGACCTGTCGTTCTGCGTAGTTGGCCGCACCTTCGAAACTAGATGTGGAGAAAGCCGCGAGAAACCCATGCGTAAACTTGCCGCCCTGAGCGGACCGAATACCTCCTTGCGTCACGCCGTGAACAAATGGCTTTAGCTCCGAATATCCCGCCAGGGATCCTGCGGGAATTCCCTTCGAAGGATCGGCAGCGGCAAAAACACCGCCGACTTTGTCGGCGACCCCCGCGGATAGTGCGCCCCATGCTCCTCCAATCACACCGGCCCGCAACGCGTCCCCGATACTTCCGCCCGCGAGCAATGTCCCGCTGAACGCACCGCCAAATCCGGCAACAAAGCCGCGCGCAAGTATAGCCCAGCTTCCGGGTAAAAAGACAGCGAGCGCGATCCCGATTCCAATCGAAACAATTTGTTTCCAGTTCTTCCCAATCCACTTCCCAATCTTTCCCAAGAAGCTGTATCCCGTCGGGTCCGTCAGGCTCAACGGGTTGTTCAGCACATAGGAATACCGGTTGAGGTTCTGCAGGTTATCCATCTCCTGCACGATCGGGTCCGCGCTGAGGAAGCGGCCGACCAGCGGGTCGTAGATGCGGCCGTTCATGTGGACGAGGCCGAAGGCGTCGAGCATCTCGTGGCCGGTGAAGCCGCGGCTGACATTGGCGGCGGGGCGCGGATCGGCCGGGGTGTAGTTCAGGGCGAAGGTGCCGCCGGTGAGCGAGAAGGTGCGGCGGCGGCCCCAGGCGTCGAAGCTGAAGTTTTCGACGAAGGTGCCGTTTTGATCGGTGAGGGTCTCGATGGAGCCGAGGTGATCCTTGTGCAGGTAGAGGGTGCGCTCGGGCAGGGCACCGGCGCCTTCTTCGCTCTGCTGGATGGCCACGGTGCCGCCGCCGGCGGGGATGTAGTGGACGTGGCGCTTCACGCTGCCGCGCTTCTCCAGCTCGTAGAGGCGGCCGATGTAGAAGCGGTCGAGGGTGGTCCGGCCGCTCACCTTCTGGACCTGCCGGTAGCGGGCGCGGTCGGGCGCATAGCTGAAGGTGGAACTGCTCGCCTTGCGCCCATCGGGTAAGGCGGCGCTCGTGGAGACGGCGGGGCTGACGATCTCCACGGGGAGATTGGCGGTGTTGAACTTGAGGTTTAGGTCGGTGGTCCACGAGCGGCCGACGAGCCGCTCGGATTTTATCCGATTGCCGCGCAGGTCGTAGCTGTAGCGCAGATCGGGCGCGGCGCCGGGCCGGCTGCTGAGCGAGGTGACGGCGTGCGGACCGGCGAGGAGCTTCCGCCCGGGGCCGGCGGCCAGCTCGGCATACTCCATGGTGCCGGCGTCGGTGCGGGAGCGCACATTGCCCAGGCCATCGTAGGCGACGGCGACGGAGGGGAAGTCGCTGGTGACGCCGGTGGTGGCGGCGGAGGTGAGCCGGTTCAGATCGTCGTAGATGAAGGCCTCGGTCATGCCGCGGGAGATGTCGCGGCGTTCGTCGAGGTTGCCGATCTTGTCGAAGTGGAAGCTGAGGTTCTGGACGTCGTTCAGGCCATTGCGCCCGGTGCGGATGGTCGCGGCGAGGCCGGTCTCGGGGACGAAGGTGCGGTTGCTCACGAGGCCGTTGCCGAGCGTCTCCTGCTCGACCTGACCGCGCGCGTTCACGGTATTCGCCCGCCAATACTTCAGCTGGACGTTGTTCGCGTTTTCGACCGAGAGGAGATGGCCGGAGGACCGGTAGTTGTTGCGGACCGCGAAGCCGGTGGGCCAGGTGATGGTATCGACGCGCCCCACGTGGTCGTAGGCGGTGGTGGTGGTGAACTTCTCACCGGGCAGTTTCCGCCCATTGAGCGGGTCCTTGGACACGGTGCCGCCGATCTGGGTGATGGTTTCGATCGGGCGCCCAAAGCTGTCGAAGCGGTAGTATTCCGCGTAGCCGGGCTGCGACAAGGCGAGCAGCTTGCCCACACTCTTCGCCTCGATGCCCTCTTCTTCGGATTTGTAGTAGTCGTAGAACCACTTAGCAGTGCCTTCGGGCTCCTTGCGCGTGAGGAGGCGGCCGAGCCTGTCGTAGGTGAAGGTGGTGACCCGTTTGTCGCTGGTGCTCTGGAGGATCAGTTCGCCGAAGCCATTGTAGGCGTAGGTGGTGGTGCCGGAGTTTGGCTCGGCGAGGGAGAGCTTCCGGCCCGCGTTGTCGTAGGTGAGCGTATTCGTGACGGTCCTCGTGAGGAGGTCGGTGACTTCGAGCAGGTTGCCGTAGGCATCGTGCTGGTAGCTGAGCTTCTGGCCGAGCGCGTCGGTGGCTTCCACCATGAGCCCGCGGGCATCCACGCGCCGGGAGGCGGTCTGGTTTTCCGGGTTGGTGACCGTGGTGGTGTATTTGTCGTAAAGCGTGGTCGTGACGCGCGCGCCGGGCGCCGTCTCCGTGAGCACGCGGCCCACGGCGTCGTAAGTGTAAACCGTCCAGAGCGGCGTTTCGCCGGCGAAGTAAGGCTGAGAGACCCGAACGACCTCGCCGCGGGCGTTGTATTCCTTGTCCACGAGGATCAGCCGGTCGTCGAAGCCCACCACGGCCTTGCGAATCTCGCGATCGAGCACGTCGTAGTAGATCGTGCTCGCCGCGCTAGCCGAGCTTTGCGTGATGGCGCAATGCACCGCCCGTGCGGGAGCGCCGTCCACCCCTGGCGTGCAGCGGCGATACCATGTCTGGGTTTCGGAGCCATCGATGCGCTTCTCCAGCTTCGGCCGGCCGAAGCCATCGTGATCCACCTCCGTCTGAATCTTGTTCGGCCCCTCCTGTAGCTCGACCAACCCATAGAGCGGCTCATGCAACGTCGTCTCCGAATGCCCGAGGCCGTTCGTGGTCTTGAGGATAAAGCGCTTGTCGTCCGTGTAAGTCGTAGTTGTGGTGCGGATTTCGTTTAGTGCCGGCTGCCCGATGCCATTCCATGCCTTGAGTTCGCTGTGCTCGATGTTGCCAAAGGCGTCGTGCCGGTAGGACTTCTCCGTCCGCAGCTTCGGATCGTTCGGCTCCTTGATTTCCAGCGTCAGCAGCCCGGTGGTCGGGTGGTAGTCGAACGCGGAACTGCGCGTCAGGCTGGGCACTCCAGGCGCACTCTTCGTCACACTCGCCGTCTTCAACCGCCCCAGGATGTAGAGCGAATCGCTGACATTGTCCTGATAGGTGTTTGTGGTGCTCTCGCTGAACAACTGCCCAGTCAGCTCGTCCTCGGTGGTTGTGCTGCTCGTCTTGAGGTTGCCGTTCGTGTCGTAGTCCACCCCGCTCGTCGTCACCGCCTTGATCAAGGTCCCACTCTCCGGTGCGTAAGTCTTGCTCGTCGAGCTTGAGGTGATGGCGTGGAATGTACGGCGATTCGCGGTGGGGCTCCGAGGCTTAAGCTGCCAGTTACTCGAACTCTCGCTCAGGAGGCGATTACTGCTAACCAGCCGAGTCTCCGACCTTGACGGGTAACTCGAGAGCAGCGGCTCCTCCTGGCCACCAATCTTCGTCCCGAAGAACGTGGTGTTCGATATTCCGGTCGCTTCGTTGGTCTCCTTGATCTCCTTTGCCTGCTGATAACCTCGACCGTTCAACAGTACCTGTGCGTCCTTATACTCGTAGGTGGTACGCGATTCGCCAACGCTGGCCCCGTCGTCGATTCCGTTCCGAACGCTCATCGAGGAAACAACATGCATCGACGCCTGTAAGTTCATGCGCGGATAGGCAGCCTGCTGGCCCTTCGTGTAGACCGAAGAATCCGTCATTGCTTTGTACTCGAACCGGGCATAACCGCCGTGTCCATTCGTAGCCTTGCTGAGCAAATCGGGCTGTATCCCTCCGCTCGCATAGATGTTGTAACGACTGTTTCCCGGACTCGGGTAATGCCACACCAAAACATCCGACCGTCCATCCCCATTGAAGTCACCAATCTGGTTCATGATTTTGACGTTGGTATAGGAGGGGACCACCGTCTGAATCTCTGGCCCAAAACTACCGCTTAGCGACGGATACAAACCATATCTCCCAGCGGATGACTTCCAAACGAACATATCCATCATTCCGTCGCCATTGAAATCATTCAATGATTGTCGGAGCACATTGGACTGGTCATTTCCTTGCACCGTGGTGGCGACGGCGGGAGCGAAGCCTTTTCCCGTGCAAAGGTAGAGATTGTAGCGGTTGTTGTTGAATGGCACGTGCCAAACCGCAACGTCAGTCAGGCCGTCGCCATTGAAATCACCCGCAAAATTCGGGATCCAAGGGTTGTCCCACGTTCTGATATCGGTCGCCACTGCAGAGTCAAACCCTGAACTATTGGCGAGGTAGAGATTGTATCGACCATTATTGAACGGCACATACCACATCAGCACATCGGTCAACCCGTCACCATTGTAGTCGCCAACAATCTGTTGCGGCGCCACCTTGCCATTGTCCCAACTGGGGAGCGGTGAACTATTGGTGAGAACCAGCGTAGTCCCGTTTGAAAGATAGCGGTGGTATCCCGTTTTGCCGTTTTGGGTTGTCCAAAGGAGCACGTCAGTTCGACCGTCGCCATTGTAGTCCCCTGGAAGCGGCGGCCTGGTCGAATCGTTGATGGGGACAATCCTGGTGTCCGTTCCTCCGTCGAAACCATTTCCGGTCGCGAGAAAGAGGCGATAAGTATTTGTCGATGCGGAACCTACCCCTCCATAATATTGGACGAGGTCCATTTTACCGTCCCCGTTGAAATCCCCTAGGAACACGCGGACATAATCGCCCAGACGACCGTCGAATCCCAAAATCCCTGTCCGAATTGCTGGCCCGAAAATTCCCTGCCCGCCGTTCACGGTGAGTTCAACTTGGGGAGGTGTCAGCGCAGTATTGTAAATCAGCAGATCGCTGACCCCGTCCCCAGTGAAATCGGCTACCTGATCATCAATGTAGGTCGCGCCCCAGGATTTGGCTCCCGTATCCCTCGGAGGGTTAAAGGTTACAGGCTGCCCGTTGCTCTGCCACGTGAACTCTGTTGGCTCGAACGATGTAACCTCTCCGCTGGAAGGATCGACCGCCCTCTCGATGATCCTACTCAGCCGGCTCGCGCCGGTATCGGGACTCGTTTCATAGCCGATATTGTATTTCCGAACGACCTTCCCAGCGTTCTTTGCAATGACTTCAACCAGTCGCGTCTGAAGCACATTCGCTTCTCCGGCGAAATATTTGAGCAGGCGATCCGGGCGGCCGTCGTAAAAGAAATCGACAGTGCTATCTGCAGTTCTTCCCGCCGGAGCATTCGACGTATACTCGATCTTGGTGATCAGTGAGTCGCCATCCTCCTGCTGATAGAAGAATCTCATTTCGTTCCCAACGGTGTCCCTGACCGAGGAGAGAAGCCAGGTCAGCGTCTCGGCTCCCGATACCCACACCCGCCGCGAATCAGGGGTGCCTCCGTATTCCATCGTCAATCCGGCCTTGGTCTCGACTGTCCATTTCTCGGGACCGTTCCCAATTTTCCCTAGACTGCGAATGCGGCTGAAATCGTGAAGTTCCTTCTCGTAAGTGGTGCCGCTTTCCCCATCGTTACCCGACGTCGCGATCAACCGGGCTCCATCGAGTGCGAATCGATCTGTGCTCGCAAAGGTCACGCTGCCCCGGAAGCCGTCCACGGCCTCGTTGGCCGCAGCGCGGGTGATCGCGGACATTCCGCCGAGACTGAATCCTACTCCGAGATGCCCGTTTCCGCCCTGGCTGCTGTAGTTGATGGAGAGCTTTGGCTCGATGCCGCCGATCCCCGGAGAGACGGTGATCGGGATCGAGATATTAGCCTCGCCGCCCTGGCCGACGCTGGCACTGACCGGGGTGTAGCCGGCGACGGTGCCACCGGGGGGGCGTCAGCGTCGCAGCGCGGCGGGCGCCGCTTTTCCAAAGAATCGAACCGCTGCCGACCTGAATCCGGCCGTCAATCGATTGATCGACGGTCCCTGGTGCCTTGGTTTTGAGCGCAAGGGTGTCGCCATTGCCCACGAGGTAGCTCTGCCCGCGGTCGATGCTATTGACGATGAGCGTCACCCCGGCGGGTGCCGTCACGAGCACTTTTCCCTTCAAGCCCCGGATCACCACGGTATTCGAGACTAGATCGGCGCCGGCGGCAGCGGTGTTCTGGCTGGTGAAGACGAGTCCCGGAATCGCAGGGGTGGAAGCCTGTGAGGTGATGGCTCGGCGCACCGGGCGAGGTGTTGCCTTCGCAGCCTTCGGGCCGGCGCTCGGAGCGTCCGTGGCCGAACCGTCGCGAATCGCGGTGAGGCGCAGGTAGTGCGGATCGATGCCGGCGACATTCGGCCGCACCGCCCAGGTAATCTGCTGCATTCCCCGGCGGGGGACGAGATCCTCCACCTTCACGATGTAAAACGAATCGGTGAGATTGAGGTCGGTGCGATCGACGACGAATGGGAACCAGGTCGCGTTGTCGGCGGAAACCTGCGGGAAGACCGAGAGTCCGGGATCGTCGGTACGAATCGTCGCGGTGATGACGAAGGCCGACTGATCCCCCGTGAGTTGCGGCACCGGGGTTTCTGTCGCCGTGGGCGAAACGGAAAATGCGAGCGGGTCGAAATCGAGGGCGTATTCGAGGACGTTTTCGAGGCCGTCACCGTCCGGATCCGCATGCGGAGATGCCGCGGGAGACGTTGCAGAGCCAACGTTTTTGGTTGCCCAGATCAGGTAGGGATCGTCCGCAGCCCGGAGCAAATGGGTAAGACTGAAGAGGAAGAACAGAACCAGGGTGATCGGGCGCATGGTGGAGTGGTCGGGTTTGTCGATGTGGGATGAAATGCGTCGTCGAAAGGTGGCCATGGCGTCAGCGGGTAACGGTCGTGAAATGCGTCTGCGATCGGAAACGGACCGAATGAGCGGACCTTTCAAAAATCTTTTCGTTCTCCCGCGTGGAGGCACCGGGAGGTCGGAGGACGGGCCGACGGTGCAATGCGAAGCCGCGTCGTCATTTGGGGAGTTCTCCTTGATCGATCTCATTCAGGGCTGCTGGATTCCTGCCTCCCTTCCTCTTCCGAAAATGACCGGGCGAAGGCGATTACAAAGTGCCCTTTATCGTGGCTTCGGGGAGCGCAGGCGGCGGAGCTTCCTGCGGAAACTCGACCGCGCCACGCCGCGCCCGCGACGCTGGCGTTTGCTGGAAATCATGCTTCTCTAGCTCTCCTTCCATCCCCTGCCTGTTTTGCCTGCCCCGAAAAAGCTCCTCGTCGTCGATCTCGCCGCTTTCGGCTGGAATCTCGTTTCACACCTACCGGAGTTCCGGCCCGCGCAGGCGGTATTTCCCGCCATTACTTGCACGGCTCAGGCGAGCTTTCGCACCGCGGCGCTGCCGCAGCAGCATGGGCTGATCGCGAATGGGCTCTTTTTTAAGGAACTGACGAAGGTGCTCTTTTGGGAACAAAGCTCGACGCTGGTGGAAGGGCCGCGCATTTGGGAGAAGTTCCGCGCGGATGGCGGGAAGGTGGGGCTGATGTTCTGGCAGCAGAGCATGGGCGAAGCCGTGGATCTGGTGGTGACGCCGGCGCCGATTCACAAGCACAGCGGCGGGATGATCCAGAGCTGCTACACGCAGCCGGCGGGACTGGAGACGTATCTCAATGAAGCAATCGGCCGCCCGTTCAATCTCATGAACTACTGGGGCCCGCTGGCGAATCACAAGTCGAGCGACTGGATCGTGGACGCGATCGTCGCGGTGATGGGTTCGCCGGACTACGCGCCGGAGCTGCTGCTGACTTACATCCCGCACCTCGACTACGACCTGCAGCGCCATGGCCCGAATGGCGAAGAAGCGAAGAAATCGCTCGATGTGGTGCTCGGCTATCTCACGCGGCTCAAGGCGGCGTGCGCGGATTTTGGCTACGACTGGATCTTCGTGGGCGATTACGCCATCGAGCCGGTGACGCGCGGCGCGATTTTCCCGAATCGCGCGCTGCGGGAAGCCGGCCTGTTTCACGTCCGCGACATTCGCGACATGGCTTACACCGATTTCTTCACCAGCCGCGCTTTCGCCGTCGTGGATCACCAGACGGCGAATATCTACTGCCGCGACGCCGCTTCCACCGCCGCTGCGCGCGAAGTGCTGGGCAAACTCGATGGCGTGGCCGAAGTGCTCGACCGCGAACAGCAAGCCGCGCGCGGGCTGGCGCATTCGCGCTCGGGCGACCTTGTGATCGTGGCGGAAAATGGCGGGTGGTTTGCGTATCCGTGGTTTGAGAAAAAGGAAGCGCCGGACTACGCGAGCCACGTCGATATTCACAACAAGCCGGGCTACGATCCTTGCGAACTCTACTTCGGGTGGCCGCCGGGCAGCGTGAGTTTCGACACGACGAAAATCCACGGTTCGCACGGAAACGTCGGCCCCGGCTTTCAAA
>JANPHH010000620.1:0-4789 GCA_031424375.1 Chthoniobacter sp.
CATCGCGCCGTATTTGGGCAAGCCGTGGCTCGATTTTTGGAAGCGAGCCGAAGACCGCGAGGCCGCGCGCGCGGCGATTGCCAAGACAGCGGCAGGTGGGGAGGGACACTTCGTCGGCTTCTTCCGCACCCCGCGCGGCGAGGCCAAATGGTGGGATGTGGCCCTGACGCCGATTCGCGATGGCGGCGGCAAGACCGAGCGTCTGCTCGTCGTCTCGCGCGACGTGACCGAGCGCCGGGAGCTGGAGGACTCGCTCGTCATGCGCGCCGACGACCTGGCCCGCGCGGATCGCAGCAAGGACGAATTCCTCGCCATGCTCGCGCACGAGCTGCGCAACCCGCTCGCGCCGCTGCGCAACGCCGCGGAGATTTTGCAGACCGCGGATGCCACCCCCGCCGAGCGCAGGCAAGCCCAGCACATCATCGGCCGGCAGATCGAAAACATGAGCCGGATGATCGACGATCTGCTCGATGTCTCGCGCATTACGGAGGGGAAAATCGAACTCCGAAAACAGCCCGTCGCGCTGGAAGCGATCCTCACCGCCGCCACCAGTCTCGTGCGCTCCGCCTGCGCCGTGCGGCATCAGGAGCTGGCCGTATCCATGCCCGCAGAGCCCGTCTTCCTGAATGCCGACGCCACCCGCCTGGAGCAGGTCTTCACCAACCTCCTCGGCAACGCCTGCAAATACAGCGGCGAGGGCTGTCACATCTCGGTCGGCGCCGAACGTGCCGTCGGCGTGGAACCACCCGAGGTCATCATCCGCGTGAGCGACGACGGCGCGGGCATCGACCCTGAGTTGCTGCCGCGGGTCTTCGATCTGTTTGTGCAAGAAACCCGCTCGCTGGACCGCGCGCACGGCGGCCTGGGCATCGGCCTCACGCTCGTGAGCCGGCTCGTGAAGCTGCATGGTGGCAGCGTCGAGGCGCACAGCGAGGGCCACGGCCACGGCAGCGAATTCACCGTCCACCTCCCGATCCTCCACCAGGCGCCCCCACCTCCGGCTCCGCCTCCGCCCGTCGCCCGTGAGACCTCGCGCCGCATTCTCATCGTCGATGACAACACCGATTCCGCGCGCAGCATGGCGATCCTCCAGGCCCGGCGTGGCCACGTCACCCGCGTCGCCTTCACCGGCCCCGATGCGCTCGCCGTCGCCGCCGAATTCGTGCCCGAGGTCGTGCTCCTCGACATCGGCCTGCCCGGCATGGACGGCTTTGAAGTCGCCCGTCGCTTGCGCGCGATGCCGGCCTTTGCGGGCGCGCTCCTCATCGCCATGACCGGTTACGCCAGCCCCGAAGACCGCTCGCCGCGAAGCAGGCCGGATTCGACGAGCACCTCGTCAAACCCGTGGACCTGGAAGTCTTGCGCGACTTGCTGCGGACGCGGGTCTGAACTTCGGCGGGACAAGTCCCGTTCGCCAACTTCCTCCCATGCACGCGCTCAAAACCAAAACCACGGCCACCGATGCGCTGGTCGGCCTTTGGACGATCGCGCTGACGGCGTTCATCGTGGCAACGCTTTATTTCGCGCGCGACCTGCTCATTCCGCTGGCCCTGTCGGCGCTGCTCACGTTTCTGCTCGCGCCTTTGGTCACGCGGCTGGAGCGCTGGCTCGGGCGGGTGGTGGCGGTGCTCGTGGTGGTCGCGATGATCTTTGCCACGACGGGGGCGGTGGGTTGGGTGCTCACCCGTCAGGTCATCGACCTCGGGATGAAGCTGCCGGATTACAAAGAAAACATCGTCACCAAATTGCGCGCTTTTCGTGTGCCCAAAGGCGGCGCGTTTTCGGCCTTCTCCAGAACGATCGAGGAGCTGAAGAAGGAGCTGCCGGGCGGCTCCGCAGAGCAGGAGGCGCTCACGGTGACTCAGGACAAGGGCAAAGCGGAAACCGCGGTCACCTCGCCGCCCGCACCGCCGGCGGCGACGATGCCCGTCCAAGTGGTCAAGACCTCCGAGAACAACCCGATGGACTTGATGCAGGCGATGATCGCGCCGGTGCTGGGACCTCTCGGCACCTCCGCGCTAGTGCTGCTGCTCGTCATCTTCATGCTCTTGCAGCGGGAAGATCTGCGCAACCGTCTAATCCGCCTCATCGGCCAGGGGCGCATCAGCGCCACCACGCGCGCGATGGACGACGCAGGCCAGCGTGTCTCGCGCTACCTGCTCATGCAACTCGTGGTGAACGTGACCTACGGCATCCCGGTCGCGATCGGCCTCTATTTCATCGGCGTGCCGAATGCGATTCTCTGGGGCGGCTTGGCGACGGTGCTGCGCTTCATTCCGTATATCGGTCCGTGGATTGGCGCTTCCATGCCCATCCTGCTTTCGCTGGCCGTGTCTTCGAGTTGGTGGACGCCCTTGCTCACCATTGGCCTCTTCGTCGTGCTCGAATTGATCAGCAACAACGTCATCGAGCCGTGGCTCTACGGTTCGAGCACCGGAGTCTCGTCCATCGCGCTGATCGCTGCGGCGGTCTTCTGGACGTGGCTGTGGGGGCCGGTCGGGCTCGTGCTCGCGACCCCGCTCACCGTCTGTCTCGTGGTCATGGGCCGGCACGTGCCGCGGCTCTCTTTTCTCAGCGTGGTGCTGAGCGATGAAGACGCACTCACGCCCGCCGAAGATTGCTACTACCGCTTGCTCACGCCGGGCGAGCACGACGAGATCGAATTCGTGGACGCCTACCTCAAGGCGAACTCCCTCACCTCACTCTACGACGCCGTCTTC
This sequence comes from Chthoniobacter sp., assembly GCA_031424375.1. Lineage (GTDB taxonomy): Bacteria > Verrucomicrobiota > Verrucomicrobiia > Chthoniobacterales > Chthoniobacteraceae > Chthoniobacter. Next base: position 2,721 of record JANPHH010000620.1, read on the forward strand.
ATCCCGGTGATCACCACGGCGGAGATGGATACCCGGCAGGATTCGCTCGAAGCGGATCAACTGCTCATCGTCGAGCAAAGTCTGCGCGACATCATCCAGGATCTCGGCACGCGCCCGGCGGTCGTTTCCAAGATCGACAATGACCAGGCCATCGCCGACGTGGCTCCGATGCCGCCGTGCCGGGTCGCCTGCCTGCCAGCGCGCGCGGATCGCGACGAGCTGGCTGGCTTGATGCTCGCGCATTTGCTCCAGCAGCAGGGCTCCGAGGCGTGGAGCGCGCCGGGAAAACTGGTCGTGGGTGAACTGCTCGGACTTTTGGAAAAGGCTGATGCCGACGTGGTGTGCATCTCGGTGGTCGAGCCCTCGACCGTCATCCACGCGCGATATCTTTGTCTGAAAGTGCGGGCGCAATTTCCCAACCTCAAGATCGTGATCGGCCTGTGGGGAACCACCGAAGGCGCGACCGAAGCCGCCAAACGCCTGCGCGATTCCGGTGCGGATGAAGTGGTCCTCTCGCTCGCCGACGCTGTCCTGCAAATCGCCAAGCTCGCACCGCTAACTCTTGAGCCGATGAACGCTGCGCCGGTTCCCGGTGACGACGAAGATCGCCTAGCCGCCCTGCACGAACTGCATCTCCTCGACACCGACGCCGAGCCGGTCTTCGACCGCATCACTGCGAAACTCGCGCGCGCCTTCGAGGTGCCGATCGCCCTGATCTCGCTGGTCGATCGCGACCGGCTTTTTTTCAAAAGCCAAACCGGCCTGCCGGAAGACCTCGCCCGCTCGCGGGAGGCACCGCGCGACGTCTCCGTGTGCGGGCATGTCGTCGCGCAGAACGAAATCATCGTGATCGAAGACCTCGCCCGCGACCGACGCTTCGCCAGCAATCCCTGGATCAAAGAGCGCGGCCTGCGCTTCTACGCCGGCGTCCCGCTGCGCGCACCCGGTGGCCAACCGATCGGCACGCTCTGCCTGCTCGATACCAAGCCGCGTCCCTTCACCGCCCGCGACCAGCGCCACCTCCAAGAATACGCCAGCGAAGTCATGGAAGAGATCGCCAAACGCGCGCCACAACCCGGCCAGAAATAGCCCGGTCACGTTCGCCGGTCGCGGGATTGGCTCGAGAATCTATTTTCGGTAATGAGGACTGAGCCCCCTATGAAAACAGTGTTCTTCCTCATTCTCTCCGCCTTTCTGAGCGCTGGCGGGGTTTCCGCCGAAGTGGACAAAGATGCGTTAAGCAAGCTGACCGCCAGGATCGGCCACACGTTTTGGTCCGCACCTGACAAGCGTCTGGTGCGCGCCACTACTTACAAGAAGGGGAACGATGCGGCAGGCGTAGATTCCCAGCAAAATAGAAGTAACGAAAAGATCGCACTGCGTTATGCCTCGGCAAAGGAAGCCGGCACGCTGGCGGTGCCGGACTGGTTGCCCCGCGGTAGCATGGTGAAGATCCACACGGAGCAAGGCGCGTTTTGCTATATCGCCGCCGATGAAGGCAGCGCGGTCGAAAGTCGGAAAGCCGCCAAGGAGTCCGGAAAGACTAGAGAGCAAACCGGCGCCCCGGTGCTCGATTTTTGTGCCGAGAAGCAATTGTGGCCCGACTTCATCATCGTGGAAATCTACTACTACGCGGGCAAAGTGCCGTTCACCGGCTTGACCCTCGAAGAGCAGAAGACGCTGTTCGCTTACGCGATGCTCTACATCAGCAAGCGCGAATAGCGACTACGCGGGCTACCAGGTCGATCCGGGCGAGGTAAATCTCGGCGACCCGATCGACATGGCGAAACGCCTCGATGGCACTCCGACCTTGCGTTATCCGCCGCGCGTCGCCTGAACGGGCGCTGATCTTCAGTGAAGCCGCGGCCCAGACTCGCCGCTGCGCGCCATTCCGGTTGGCAACCATCAGGCAGCAAAGGCCAAGCCTCGGTTGGGCGGATGAGAGCATTCGTGGGAGATTGAGGCATGATTACCATCCTCATCATCATCCTGCTCCTGATGCTCATCGGCGCGCTGCCCACGTGGCCCCACAGCTCCAAGTGGGGTTACGGCCCGAGCGGCGGGTTGGG
>JANPHH010000621.1:0-24035 GCA_031424375.1 Chthoniobacter sp.
CCGAATGGCACTAAGATAAGGATTATTATGGACGGGTTTTACTCTGGCGGAGCCCTGCTTCTGGCTAGCTCGCCGGCCCTTCTCGCTCCGGTCCCGGAGGGGCTTGCAGTCAAGAAAGGAGCCGGGATTGTGGGTCGTCCACGAGTGGGCTTCCTCCCTTGGCTTGAGCGACGATTTACAGAGAGCGACGCATCCTAATTCCCCCTTATCTTAGTGCCATTCTCCCCAGTTCCCTTTCGCCCCAGCCGGGTAAGCTGCTGCCCTTGACACCCATGGACAATAACTGCCCCATGCCGCAAGCCGCTCCTCGCGCCCCAAGAATTTGATCAAACACATCGCCATCGTCGGCATGGGATACGTGGGTCTGCCGCTCGCGCTTCAGTTTGGGCGGGCAGGGTGTCGCGTGCTTGGGCTGGATATCGACCCGGCAAAGGTGAGCGCGCTGAACGCCGGTCAGTCCTACATCCGACACGTGTCGGCGGCGACGATCGCCGAGGCGCGCGACGGCGGTCGGTTGGAGGCTTCGGCGGAGTTTTCGCGCGTCGCGGAAGTCGAGGCCGTCATTCTTTGCGTGCCGACGCCGCTCAACGCCTACCGCGAACCGGACCTCAGCTATGTGCTCGATACCGGCCGGCAGATCGCGCCGCATTTGAAGAAAGGAATGCTCGTCGTGCTCGAATCCACCACGTATCCCGGCACGACGGATGGTGAGTTGCGAGCGGTGCTGGAGGAAGGTTCGGGTCTCAAGGCCGGCACGGACTTTCACCTCGCCTTTTCGCCGGAGCGCGAAGACCCCGGCAATCCCGACAGCAAAGTGGCGACCATCCCGAAGGTCGTCGGCGGCTACACGCCCGCGTGCCTCGAGCGGGCGCAGGCGCTTTACAGTCTCGCGGTGAAGACGCTCGTGCCGGTGAGTTCCTGCCGCGCGGCAGAAGCGACCAAACTGCTCGAAAACATCTTCCGCTCGGTGAACATCGCGCTCGTGAACGAACTCAAGGTCGTTTACGGCGCCATGGGCATCGACATCTGGGAGGTCATCGAGGCCGCGAAGACGAAGCCGTTTGGCTACATGCCCTTTTACCCCGGGCCCGGTCTCGGCGGGCACTGCATCCCGATCGACCCGTTTTACCTCACGTGGAAGGCGCGCGAATTCGGCCGCCACACGCGCTTCATCGAACTGGCCGGCGAGATCAATACGGCCATGCCGGATCACGTGGTGAAAGTGGCGGTGGAGGCGTTGAACGATGACGCGAAAGCGGTGAAAGGCTCGCGCATCCTCATCCTCGGCCTCGCCTACAAGGCCAACGTGGACGACGACCGCGAGTCGCCGAGCTACAAGCTCATCGAACGCTTCGAGGCGCTCGGCGGGCGCGTGGAATATCATGATCCCTTCGTGCCGGTGATCCCGCGCACCCGCGAGCACGCCGAATACGCCGGGCGCAAATCCGTCCCCGCCATCACGCCCGACTACGACCTCATCGTGCTCTCGACCGGCCACGAGGTTTACCGCGATTTCGATTTTTCCCAGTACCCGATGCCGCTCGTGGACACTCGCAATTGTGTCCGCTTGCGCCCTGTCAAATACCACAAGGCGTGAACCACCTCGCGCCCCTCTGCACCGCGATCGTGCGCTGCCACAACAACGAATCGACCGTCGAGCGCGCGCTTCAGTCGCTCGTGGCGCAGGATCTTGGTGAAAAGCTGGAGATCATCGCCGTGGACGACGGTTCGGCCGATGACTCGTGGAGCCGGATCGAAAAGTTTTCTCCGCGCGTCCGCACCTTCCGCCTCACCCCGAACCGCGGCAACATCGCCGCCGCGCACGCCGGCCTCGCGCAGGCTCGGGGCGACTACTTCTTCCTGCTTGATGCCGATGATTACGCCGACCCCGACATGGCGAGCCTGCTCACCGCTGCGCTCGCCGCGAATCCCGGCGCGGCGTTCGCCTACTGCGACTACGCCGAACACGACGAACTCGGCCGCCATCGGGGCGTCGCCGTGGGTGAACTCGTTCGCGAGATGATCGCCTGCAATGCCCTCTTCCGTCGCGAGATCGTCCTCCGGGAAGGATATTGGGATGTGGGGCTGCTGCTTCCCGAATACGATCTCGCCGTGCGCCTGCTGCTGAACTACGACGCGGTTTATGTCCCCCGCGCGCCGTATCACTATTGCCGCCACACCGCCTCGCTCACGCGCCAGGACGGCTACTTCGAGCGCGCGATGCGCCAACTCGACGAACGCCACGGGCACCTGTCCGCGAGCGGAAAATTTCACGACCTCACGGTCACCAAATGCCGGCACGCCGGCGCGACTTTAACTCCAAACTAACATGGCAAACATTCTCACCACCGGCGGCTACGGCTTCATCGGCACCGCCGTCGCGCAAGCGCTGGTCAACGCCGGACACGAGGTCCACGTGATGGACAAGTACGACGCGCCCGTCGAAAACTGTAAACATTTCCACGGCTCCGTCCTCGATCAGGCGGCGATCCTGGAGGCGATGGACGGCTGCGAATACGTGATCCACATGGCCGCCGTGCTGGGCGTGAGCAACTCCACGCTCAACGCCCTCGAGTGCCTCGACGTGAACATCCTCGGCACCCGCAACGTCCTGGAGTGCGCCGTGAAGAGCAAAGTGAAGAAGGTGCTCTTCGCATCCTCGTCCGAGGTCTATGGCGAGCCGAAGGTGATCCCGATCCCCGAGACCGCGATCCGCGCGCCCGTTTCGGAGTACGGCGTCAGCAAGTGCGTCGGCGAAGAATACTGCAAAGCCTACGCGCAGCGTTTCGGCCTGCCTTACTCGATCGTGCGGCTCTTCAACGTGTATGGCGAACGGCAGCGCGATGACTTCGTGATGTCGCTCTTCATCAATGCCGCCATCCGCGGGCAGCCGCTGAACATCAACGGAGACGGCACGCAGCGCCGCTCCTTCGGACACGTGGACGACGCGGCAATGGGCATGCTGAAGGTGCTCTTCAGCGACAAGACGACGAACGACGTTTTTAATATCGGCAACCCGACCGAGCCGATCTCCATCAAGGATCTCGCCCGCCGCGTGGTCAAAGCCGCCGGTCAGTCCGAATCTCTGATTCGCCAGACGCCGCTCGGTTCCGAAGACCGCGCGCCCGAGCGCGACATCATGGAGCGCATGCCCGACATCAGCAAAGCCCGCGCGACCGTCGGCTTCGAGCCGAGCATCTCGCTCGACGAAGGCATCGCCCGCATCATCGCCGCCAAGCGCAAGAAGCTGAGCGCAACGTAGGACGGATTTTCAATCCGTCTTTCCACGCGCCTGGCCGTCCGGAAGCTGCAGCGTTTCACGGACGGATTGAAAATCCGTCCTATGTTCGCGCCCATGAAGTTCGTCGCCATCATCCAAGCTCGCATCGGCTCGAAGCGCCTGCCCCGCAAGGTGCTCGCCGAGATCCTCGGTCGGCCGATGCTCGCCGTGCTTCTCGATCGCCTGCGCGGTGCGAAGTCTGTGGATGAATTCGTCATCGCCACGACCGACCAACCACAGGACACCGCCGTCGCCGAACTCGCCGCCGCCGAGGGCTTCGCCTGCTACCGCGGCTCGGAGGACGACGTGCTCGACCGTTTCTACCAAACCGCGAGACTCCACGGCGCGGATGTCATCATCCGCCTCACCGGCGACAATCCGCTGACGGACGCCGATCTGGTGGACTGGATCGTCGGGGAATTTCGCAAGCAGCCCATCGACTACGCGGCCATCTCGCACGAGCTCGGTTTTCCTCCCGGGATCGGCGGCGAAATTTTCACCGTGCAGGCGCTCGAGCAGGCCTGGCAGGAAGCCACTGGCCCCGCCCGCCGCGAGCACGTGACCTCCTTCATCTATCAGCAACCCGAGCGTTTTCGCTGCGTGAAGCTCGGCTGCGAGACCGACTACTCCCACCTGCGCGCGACGGTCGATACGCCCAAGGATCTCGAAGTCGTCCGCCGCATCTTCGATACCATCGGACACGCGCGCTTTCCTTGGCGCGAATTCCCCGCGCTGCTCGAAAGCCACCCCGATTGGTGCGCGCTGAACGTCACCCCTTCCTGACCATGCAGACCCTCTCCATCAACGACCGCCGCATCGGCCCCGGTGCGCCGTGCTTTATCATCGCCGAAGCCGGCTCGAACCATAACCGCGACCTCGCGACCGCGAAGCAGCTCGTCGATACCGCGCTCGCCGCCGGTGCCGATGCGGTGAAATTCCAAACCTTCACCGCCGACAAAATCGCCGCGCGGACGCAGCACGCGATCACGAAAATAAAACTTGCTGGCGCGAAGTCGCTCCACGAGCTCTACGCCAACGCCGAACTGCCGCGCGAATGGCAGCGGGAGCTCAGCGAGTACTGCGCGGGGAAGGGCATCCTGTTTCTCTCCACGCCCTTCGACGAAGACGCCGTGGACGAACTCGAAGCGCTGGCCATGCCGGTGATCAAGATCGCGTCCTTCGAGTTGGTGCACCTCCCGCTGCTCCGCCACGCCGCGCGCACCGGCCGTCCGATCATTCTCTCCACCGGCCTCGCGAATCTCGGCGAGATCGAGGAGGCGATGCAGGCGATTCGCGGTGAGGGCAACGAGCAGATCGCGCTGCTGCACTGCGCGATCAACTACCCTGCGAAATTCAGCAGCGTGAATCTTACTGCGATGGACACGATGCGGCAGGCGTTTCAGGTGCCCGTCGGCTACTCGGATCACACCCCCGGCGTCACCGTGCCGATCGCCGCCGTCGCGCGGGGCGCCGCGATCATCGAGAAACATTTCACCACCGACAAATCGCTGCCCGGCCCGGACCATTCGTTCGCGCTCGACCCGCAGGAACTCGCTGCGATGGTGCGCGGCATCCGCGAGACCGAGGCCGCGATCGGTTCGCCGATCAAGCAGCCCGAGCAGGACGAACTCATCCACGTAAAGCGCGGACGCCGCAGCGTCTTCGCCCGCGTGGACATCCCCGCCGGCGCCACCATCACCGCCGAGATGCTCGCGGTCCTCCGCCCCGGCGTCGGTCTCATGTCGAAGTATCTCGACGTCATCGTCGGCCGCCCCGCCCGCCGCGCGATCAAGGCGCATGAGCCGATCACCTGGGACGAAGTTTGAAACGGCTGATCGAAAGGCGAAGGCAGGTTCGCAAGCCTCGGCGCGCAGCGCCCCCAAAACATCCTGTCATCCTGAGCTTGTCGAAGGATCTCTCGCATCCGCCCATGGAAGTCAGAGATCCTTCGACAAGCTCAGGACGACAGTTGTTTTCGATGCGGCGCTGCGCACTCGGTCCGTTTCAATTCGGTCCCCTGAACGACACCGCGCTCGCAATTCACTTGCTCGTGTCGCAACTCAAAAACTACTCGCCGCGCCTGCTCTTCAAAGTGATGGGTGGGCCGATCATCGGCATGGGCCAGGTGATTCGGAGCGTGGAACTCGCGCGCACCTTGCCGGACGCTGGTTTCGAGATCACCGGCTTTGTCTGCAACGACGATGCTTGCACCCGGGCGATTGTCACCGCGACAGGTCACCGCGTCTGGAACGACACCGTCGAGTTCTCCGCCGCGCTCCGCGAAACGACTCCCGACGTGTTGCTCCTGGATCATCCCGGCCCGCACCGCCCGGTCTGCGTCGAGGCGCGCTCGATTTGCCCCGACCTGACGGTCGTCGCGCTGGATTGCTTTGAAATGGAGCACGCGGACTTCGATCTGATCATCAATCTGATCAACCATCACCCCACGCTGCGCGCGCCGCTTTCGTCGTCGGTCGATTACCACGAAGGCCCCGCCTTCGCGATAATCCGCCGTGAGTTTGCCGCGCACCGCGACCTACCGCGCCGACCGGCAGGCGCGACGCGAAAAGTCCTCGTGACCTTCGGCGGCTCCGATCCGATGCGGCACACCCTGCGCGTGCTGGAGGCTCTCGCGGGTGACCAGGAAAAGCTCCAGCTCACCGTCGTCGTCGGCCCCAACTTCCCGCATCGCGCCGAAGTGCATCAGCGTGCCAGCGCAGCCGGCGTCACCGTCCTCGAAAACGTGACCGACATGGCGGCGCTCATGCTCGATGCCGACCTCGCCATCTCCGGCGGCGGCACCACGATGCTCGAGCTCGCCACGCTCGGCATCCCCGCGCTGATCATCCCGCAGAACGAACCCGAGACGCGCTTCTCCGCCTCGATCGCTGCCCGCGGCGCCGTGCGCACGCTCGCTCTCGACATCGCCCCGCCAGAACTCCGCCACGAGGTGCTCGCGCTGCTCGACGATCCCACCACCCGCGAACGTCTCAGCGCGACCGGGCGTAGGACCGTCGATGGCGAAGGTCAGGCGCGGATCGCCGACCTCATCTTGCAAGCCCACGTCCGCCGGCAGTCTGCCCATGCGTAAGATCCTGATCATCGGCGCCGGTCCCGTGCAAGTCGCGGGCATTCAGCGCGCCCGCGAGCTCGGCTTCCACGTCATCGCGGCGGACGACAACCCGGCCGCGCCCGGTCTCGCGCTCGCTGACCACACCGATGTCGGCCACGTCAAAGACATCGCTTACATCACCGCGCTCGCTCGTGCTGAGCGAGTCGAGGGCATTTTTTCCATCTCCGTCGAGCAGGCCGTGAAAACGATCGCGGCGGTCTGTCACGAACTCCTCCTTCCCGGCCTCACGCCGGAAGCGGCGGCGAATGCGACGAACAAACACCGCATGCGCGCCGCGTGGGCCGCGGCGGGTGTGCCGTCGCCCGCGTCGCACGCCTGCCAGTCGCTCGCGGAAGTCCGCGCCGCCGCCGGGCAGCTCGGGTTTCCCGTCGTGGTGAAACCTGCCGACAGCGCGGGCAGCCGCGGTGTTTCCTTCGTCGATCGCGACGCGCAGCTCGACACCGCGTACGAGCAGGCGCGCGTCTTCGCCACCGCCGGCACGGTGCTGGTGGAGGAATACATGCACGGCGTGGAGATGAGCGTGGAGGCGTTCGTCGCCGGCGGAAAGTTTTGGCCGCTCGCGCTTTCCGACAAGATCCGCACGCAACCGCCGTATCTGCTCGATACCACGGTGCTCTTTCCTTCCGAGCAGCCGCAGGCGATTCAAGACGAAGCTCTGCGCATCGTCGCCCGCGCGGCGGAGGTGCTCGGAATCGATAACGCACCGATTCACGCGGAGGTCATGGTTACGCCGAAGGGACCGATGATGGTCGAACTCGCCGCCCGCGGGCCGGGCTTCAAGGTCTTCACGGAAATGATCCCGTGGGTCACCGGCATCGACACCGTGCGCGAGCTGATCCGCCTCTCCGTCGGCGAGACGCCCGATTTTTCCAATCCGCTCCAGCGCGGCGCGGTCCTGCGCTTTCCCGAAGTCGCACCCGGCTGCGTGCGCAGCATCTCCGGAGTCGAAGCGGCGCGGAACATTCCCGGCATCACCGATCTCGAGGTCTATTGCCGCGAAGGCGACATCGTGCGTCTGCTCACCTCCGGCAGCGAACGCGTGGGGCACATCATCGCCATGGCCGACACCCGCGCCGCCGCGCTCGCCGCGGTGCAGCAGGCTGAGCAGACGCTGCGCATCGAAACCGAAAACTCATGAACGAAGCGGACAAAGCGGAGATTGCCAGCCGTTATCAGGAGAGGCTGCGGCAGCACGGCGCGAGCAGTGCGGCGCTCGCCACGGGCACGCCCGAGCGTCAGGATATTCGCTTCGGTGTGCTCGCCGGCGTGGGCGATCTGGATGGCGCTCGCGTCCTCGATCTCGGCTGCGGCCTCGGTGACTTTTACCAGTTCCTGCTCCATCGCGGCATTCGTCCGCGCTACACCGGCTACGACATCACTCCAGGGTTCATCGAACACGCGAAGGCGCGCTTTCCCGAGGCGCATTTCGAAGTGTGCGACGTGCAGGTGGACGGCATCCCGGAGAAATTCGACTACGTCGTCTCCTCGCAAACCTTCAACAACCGGCTCGCGCATGAGGACAACCAAAAGCTGATGCAGGACATCCTGCGCATCAGCTACGAGGCGAGTGAAAAGGGCGTGGCGATCGACATGTTCACGTCCTACGTGGACTTCCGCGAAGACCGCCTCTTCTACTACTCGCCCGAGGAGATCTTTCGCTTCAGCAAGACGCTCACCAAGCGCGTGCTGCTGCGCCACGACTACCCGCTTTTCGAGTTCACCGTGTATCTCTACCGCGACTTCGCCGGTTGGAAAAAGTGATCACCGAGCCGCTGCTCATCACGCTGACCTTCGACGCTGAGGCTGATGTCTTCGACCGCAGCATTGGCGGTGAGCCGTCGGCGCAGACGCCTTCGTGGCGTGGCATCGAGGAAGGCATACCGCTGCTCGATGAAGTGCTCGGCGGCTACCGCGATTCGAACGGCGCACGGGCGTGCGCGACGTGGTACGTGCGCGGCGACCGCCAACTCGCGGCGCTGTTCGGTACGTCGAGTCATCTGCTGGAAAAGTATCGCGATCTCTGGCTTCAGCACATCGCGCGCGGTGATGAGATCGGATTTCATCCGCACCTCTACCGGCTCACCGACGGCGAGTGGCGGCAGGAAACGGACCCAACCGCGCTACGTGAACAACTCGCCGAGACGTTGGCCGCGATGCGAACCGCGGGCTTCGAGCCGCGCTCCTCGCGGATTGGCGAAGCCTTTGGCTCCAACGAAGTGATGGCTGCGCTCGACGAACTCGGCATCCAGTGTGACTCCACCGCGATGCCCGGCCGGGTGCGCCGCGATGCGGAGCGGCAGCTCGACTGGGGCATCACGCCACAGCAGCCGTATCATCCATCCACCGCCGACTATCGCCAACCGGGCTCGCCCGAGTTGCGCCTCCTGCAGGTGCCCATGTCGATGATCGAGACGAAGACCGACTACGACCGCGCGCCGCTCCTGCGCTACGCCGATCTCAGCTTCCACCACGAGTTGATGCGCGCGGGCCTCACCGCTTTCCTCACCGAAGCGCCGCTGCTTGTCACGGTCACGCATCCATCTACTGTTCTGTCCGGCATCTCGCCGCGGCGGCACGGGCTGCTCTCCTTCGACATCGGCAACTTCCGCCGCAATCTCGATTTCATCCTTTCCGAATGCGAACGGCTCGGTCGCGGCCATCGCTTCATCACCATCGGCGAATGCGCGCAACGCTTCGCCACCCATCATGTCGCGTAGATTTCTCGATCGTTTCGCGGCGGCTCTGCACGGTGAGCCGTCGCGCGTCTTCGTGCACTACTACCGCAGCGCGGCGAGCGCCGAAGCCGTCACGTTCGGAGATCTACGCGCCCAACTCGCCGAGCGGGTCGCGACGATCCGCGCGCAGGCGCAGCCCGGCGATCTCGTTTTCATTCTCTGCGACGATCCGCTGCGCCAGATCGTGTGGTGGCTCGCATCGCTCTTCGCCGGCGTGACGCCGGGCATCCTCACGCCGCTCACGCCGAAGCTCGATCAGGCGAAATACTTCCACGATCTCAAGGCACTCACCGAACATTACCCGACGGCGCATCTGCTCCTCGACGACATCGCCGCGAGCGCGGAATACAGCGCGACGGTTCCCGCCGATCGCCGCCTGCGATTGGATCCTTCCGGCACCGCGGAGCTCACGATCCCGCCATGCGATGGCCAGCTCATCTTCCAGCAATCCTCCGGCACAACGGGACTGCGCAAAGGCGTGCTGCTTTCCGAGCAAGTCGTCGTCCGCCAACTCGACGCCTACGCCCGCGCGATCGCCCTCGGCCCGCAAGACGTGATCGTCTCTTGGCTCCCGCTCTATCACGACATGGGCTTGGTCGGCTGCCTCATGCAGGCCGTCTATCAAGGCACGCCGTTCGTGCAGACTTCGCCTTTCGTCTGGCTGCAAAAACCCGAGTGGCTTTTCACCGCCATCCGCGATCACCGCGGCACGCTCTGCTGGCTGCCGAACTTCGCCTTTAACCTGCTCGCCGACCGCGTGTCGCCGGCCGCGTTGGGAGCCGACGCGCTTAGCTCGTTGCGCGCGGTGGTGAGTTGCTCCGAACCGGTCGTGGCTGCGTCGCTCGAGCGATTCCGCCATGCCTTTGCGGCGATCGGTCTTCGAGCCGGGGCGCTCTCCAGCTCGTACGCATTGGCAGAGAATACCTTCGCCGCCACGCAGTCCGCTCCTGGTTCCGGAGTGAAGATCGAGCGCATCAACCGCGCGAAACTCGAGGTGGAGCACGTCGCCGCGCCCGATGCCGAGGGCATGCCCGTCGCCTCTTCCGGCAAGGCGATTGCAAACACGCGCATCCGTCTCCGGCAAGGCGAACGCCTTTGCGCCGATGGCGAGGTCGGCGACATCGAGCTTTCGAGCGATTGCCAGTTCGACGGCTACTTCGGCGTCGGAGCGGGGAAGCCGGCATTCGCCGCGGACGGCTGGTACGTCACTGGCGATTACGGCTACCAGCGCGATGGCGAACTCTTTGTCCTCGGCCGTCGCAACGACCTCATCATCCGCGCCGGGCGGAATCTTCACCCCGCCGATCTCGAGCGCGTGCTCGACGCCGAGCCGGAGATCAAGGCGGGCCGCGTCGCCGCGTTCGGCGTCTTCAATGAGAGCGAAGGCACGGAAGACGTCGTCGTGCTCGCCGAGTTTGGCGGCCCGCGCGTCAGCGACGTCGCCGCCATCGTCCGTTCCGCGCAGGACCGCCTTTCGGCGGAACTCGGAGTCGCGCCGCAGCGCCTGGAGATCGTTCGCCCGAACTGGCTGGTGAAAAGCTCCAGCGGAAAAATCTCCCGCGCCGGCTGCCGCGCGAAGTATCTGGAAATGCTCCAGCGCCGCGCGGCGCCGCGCGTTTTCCTCCCCGAGTACGCGGACACCATCGACGACGCGACCAAAGACAGCTTCCGCACGTTTGGCGTGGAGTCGAAGGTGCGCACGCCGACGCAGATTCACGCGCCCGGACGCATCTCGATCGGCAACTGGGTGAGCCTCGGGCGCCACGCGAAGATCCTCATGCAGACGGATTTCTCCGGCTCGCGGGCGATGATCGAGCAGCACTATCCGCACGTCGCGCACGAGTTCGATCCGCGCATCTTCGGCCCGCGCGATCCGGTGCTGAAGATCGGCGACGGCACCTTCATCGGCGACTCCGTCTTCATCAGTTGCGCGCTCTCCATCGAGATCGGCCGGCACGTCGTCTTCTCCGACCGCGTCTTCCTCTCGGACTCGAATCACTGCTACGACAATCCCGACCTCCCGATCCTGCTCCAGGCCAACACGCTCGGGAAACCCATCGTTATCGAAGATCACGCTTGGATCGGGATCAACGCCGTCATCCTCGAAGGCGTGACGATCGGCCGTCACTCCATCGTCTCCGCGTCCGCGGTGGTCACCAGCGACGTGCCACCTTTCTCCGTCGTCGCCGGAAATCCCGCGCGGGTGGTGCGCTTTATTTGTGGAAAGGACGGCGATCCTGCGCCCGTCGCGACGCCGCAAAGAAAGGACAAGGGTGTCACCGTGCGGTTGCTCCATTGGTTCGCACAAGAATGCCTCCGCACCGTGACGCAGGACGAAAGCATTCTCCGTTCGGGGCTGATGGATTCGCTCTCCTCGCTCCGTCTCTTCGCGTGGATCGAAGCGGAGTTCGCCGTCTCGCTGAGCGTGGTCGATCTGCTCGCGGCGAAGATCGACACCGTGCGCGGGCTCGCCGCACTTTTGGAAAAGGAGGCGCAGCCATGACCTCCGAGCACGAGCGTCTCGAAGCCCGGCTCTGCGAGCACCTCGGTCGCAAGCACTGCATCGTCGCCGGGCGCGGCGCGACGGCAATTTACCTCGCGCTGCGCGCGCTGCCGGTGCGACGCGGCAAGATCGTGCTGCCTTCCACCCTCTGTCCCGGACCCGCGAACGCGACGCTCTACGCCGGCTTCGAGCCGATCTTCTGTGACATCAGCCTCGGCGATTTCAGCATGGATTCCGCCTCGCTCCAGCGGGTGCTGGCTATGCACGACGACATCGTCGCGATCATGCCCGTGCATATGAATGGGCAGGCGGCGCCGTTGGCGGAAATCACCGCCCTCGCCCGGCAACGCGGAATCCCCGTGATCGAAGATGCCGCGCAAGCACTCGGCGGCAGTTACCGCGGGACGAAGCTTGGCGCGCTCGGCGATGTTTCCATCCTCAGCTTCGGCCACACCAAGACGCTCGACGTCGGCTGGGGCGGCGCGGCGCTGACCGACGACGACACGCTCGCTGCCCGCATGCGCGAGGAACTCCGCGCGCTCCCGCCGTGTCCCGCAAATATCGGTGACCTTTACGCCGAGTATCGGCAGGTTTACTACGCCCTGAAACCGCTGACCGACCTCAACCCACAACTGAACGCCCTCTTCGTCCCGCTCCCGGAGCTCTACCGCGCGATGCACCTCTTCACGCTCGCAGAGGAAAAAGTGGACTCGATCCTGACGGCGTTCGAAGCCCTCGATGCGCGGGTGACGGCTCGACGGGAAAATGCGCGCGCCTACCGGCAACACCTGCAGCACGCCGATCTCCAACACCCGACGCTCGACGAGCACGACGCACCGTGGCGCTACAGCTTCCTCGTCCGCTCCGATCGGCAGAAGGAAATCACCAACGCCCTGCGCGCCGAACGCATCGATGTGAGCAACTGGTATCCGCCGCTGCACCCATGTTACGCCTCCGGCCGTGCGCAGGATCCCGCGCTCTTCCCCAACGCGGATTTCTTCGGCCGGCACGTGATCAATCTCTGGGTGGACCCCGGCACGCCGGCGGAAAAGATCCGGCACACCTCCGAGCGCATCATCAAGATTTTGGAATCCTCCAACGGCCAGGTATGAAAATGCGCGCGCAAAGACGCCATGGCGCAAAAAAGCGGGAGGCGGCACGCGCTCGCCTTGCCGTAGGCGCGCGCCTCCGGCCGCGCAACACGCCGGCCCGCGGACAGACTTCCCGGCCCTCCCAGCGCGCTCCCTTCGATCATCTGGATCCGTCCAGGGGACCGGAGCGTTGCGAGGCGGGACGCGCTCGCCTACTTCCCCGGCGATGATCGAAATCCTCGAATGCACGCTGCGCGATGGGAGCTACCCAATCGCGTATCAATTCACTGCCGAAGACACCGCGGTCATCGCTGCAGGCTTGGAGCAGGCGGGCTTCCGCCGCATCGAAATCGGCCACGGTCTCGGGCTCGGCGCGTCGCGGCCGGATATCGGCATGGCGGCGGCGACGGATGAGGAATATCTCGCCGCGGCGGCGGGCGTGCTGTCGGAGGCAAAGTTCGGCGCGTTCTTCATCCCCGGCATCGGCGACGAGAGTCACCTCGAACTCGCCGCGAAGTATGGGATGAACTTCGTGCGCATCGGCACCGACGTGACGGAGACCGAGAAGGCCGAGCGTTTCATCAAACGCGGCAAGGACCTCGGCATGGAGGTCTCGGCGAATCCGATGAAGAGCTACGCCGTGCCGCTCGATGAATTCGTCCGCCGCGCCGTGCAGCTCGACGCCTGGGGCGCGGACATCATCGCGATCGTGGACTCCGCCGGCGGTATGCTGCCGGCGGGTGTCGCGGAGACCACGCGGCGGCTGAAGGAAAACGTCGGCGCGGCGATCGGCTTCCACGGCCACCACAATCTCCAGCTCGCCATCGCCAACGTGCTCGCCGCGATCGAAGCCGGGGCCACGATCGTGGACACTTCGCTGCGCGGACTCGGACGCAGTTCGGGCAATGCGCAGACCGAAGTGCTGGTCATGATTCTCGAAAAACTCGGGCTCAACCCGGGCATCGATGTCTTCAAGACGATGGACCTCGGCGACCGCCTCATCGCGCCGATCGCGCGCGGTCGCGGCGTGGATTCGGTGGAGATCACCACCGGCTACGCGGGCTTTCACTCCGGCTTCATGAAGATGCTGCTCAGCGCGGCGCAGCGCACCGGCGTGGACTTGCGCGAGCTGATCATCGAAGTGAGCAAGGTCGAGCAGGTGAAAGTGACCGCGCAGATCGCGGACCGGGTGGCCGATCAACTCGCCGGCTCCAGCGCGCGGAAGACTCCCGCGACCACGGAGCGTGCGGTCGCGATCGATCTTCCCGCCCGCGCCGGTACGAACTCGCAAGACCCCGCGCAGTGCGCGCTGGAGATCGCGCAGGAGATTTTCACCATCGCGGCGAAGAGCGGAAAGACGTCCGTCTTCGCCCTCTCACCGACCCCGAAGCCCGATGGCGGCCCGACGACGTTTCCTTTTGTGCGGAGCAATCCGTCATGTGTGATCGGACAGGCGGAAGTCAGTACGGTGGAGGATGGATTAAAGATCGCGGCGGCGGTCGATGGCATCGTCGATGTGGTGGTGATCGATGCGGAGCCCGGCGATGGCTTGTGCGCGCGGGTCGGCGAGGTCGTGCGCAAGAGTCGGCTGCTCACTTACAGCGACTCGGATGCGCTGGTGCAGGCGGCGGATGCGGTGCTCGCGCAGCTCGTCCCCGGGATCGGCGCCGTGCAGGTCGGCATCTGTGGCGCGAGCAAGATTGGCTGGAAGCTGGCGATCAAACTCGCGCAGCGCGGCGCGCGTGTCGTCCTCTTCGATCCGCGGGCATCGATGAATGAAACCGCAGCCAGCCTGAACACGCTGCTCGGCGGCGAATCCATCATCGCCGCGAAGAGCGGGGAAGGGTTCGCGCGCGAAAGTGCGGTGCTCATCGGCGCGGCGGTGCGTGAACCGGTCATCGACGCCACGATGATCGCGGCGCTTTCCGAGGGCAGTCTCGTCCTCGACGCCGGCGTGGGCACGATCTTCCCCGACGCCATCGAGCGCGGTGCGCAGCGGGGCTTCCGCATGTGCCGGCTCGACATGCGCGCCGGCCTGACCGCGGAAATCGCGAACATTCTCGAAACCGCCGAACTCATCACCACCGCGATGGGCCGCGCGGAACTCGCCGGCGTGCCGGTCGTGGCGGGCGGGCTCATCGGCCAGAGTGGCGACGTGGTCATCGATACCATCGTGGCGCCGACGCGCGTGATCGGTGTCGCGGATGGGCGCGGGCATTTACTGCGCGAGACGGAAGCGGCGGAATTCGAGCCGCGGGTGCGCGCGGTGCGGAAGCAGATCATCGGCATGCGCCTGCACTGAGATGGAAACTCCCACGCTCAATCTCAAAGAGCTGAAGCGGCTCTACGCGGAGAAGGTCAATATCATGGGCCTCTTCCGTGAGCTCGGCGGCTCGACGCAAAACACCACCGACGCGATCCTCGTTTCCTACGACCTGCAGAGCGGCAGCTACGTCGGCGCCTTCGAAGATCCGGAACAGCGCGCGAAGCACGAGCTCTACACCGGCGAGATCGCCAGCATCCTCGGACCGCTCGGCGCCACCTCGGTGCTCGAGGCGGGGGTTGGTGAAGCAACGACCTTTTGCACCGCGCTGTCGAAGCTACCGCAGCCGCCGGAGACGATCGCGGGCTTCGACATCTCGTGGTCGCGCATCTCGTATGCGCGGAAATTTACGGAGCGCTTCGGGCTGCAACGCGCGCAGTTTTTCACCGGCGATCTTTTTCACATCCCGGTGGTCGATGCCGCGTTCGACCTCGTCTATACCGCGCACGCCATCGAGCCAAATCACGGTCGCGAGCGCGAAGTGCTCGCCGAACTCTACCGCGTCGCGCGGCGCTGGGTGGTGCTCTTCGAGCCGTCTTACGAACTTGGCGGCGCGGCCACGCGGCAGCGGATCGAGGAACACGGCTACTGCCGCGGTCTGCCTGCGCTTGCCCGCCAGTTGGGCTACGAAGTGGTCGAGCATCGGCTGCTTTCGCACGTGATGCGGGAGAACAACGAAACGGCGGTGCTCGTGATCCGCAAACTGGAGCCTGCGACTCCGCCGCCCTCGCAATTCCTCGCCTGCCCATCGTGCGGTGCTGCGCTGGAGCTCGTGCGCGGACAGCACTTCTGCGAGGACTGTTCGCTCGTCTTTCCGATCCTCGACGGCCTGCCGTGCCTGCTCGCGGGCAACGGCATTCTCGCCAGCAAATTCAAAGCCTGATGGGACTCGCCGCCACCGTCACCAAGCTCTTCTCGCGCCGCCCCGTCGCGCCTTCGCGCAAGGACGCCTTCGACGAACTCGTGCGCGTCTGGACGGAGCGTTGCGCGGACTTTCCGTTTACGTGCGCGCCGCGTGTCGGCGGGCGAAAGTATGCGGTGCTGGTGACTCCCTGGCTGGGAACGGCGGCCTCGTTTTTCAACATGGAAGTCGCGCGGATGCTTGCGGCGGATGGCGAAAATGTGCGGGTGATATTCGATTGCTGCGATGTCTTCGGGAACGCGCCGATGCCGCACGAAGTCGAAGGTCTGGAAGCCGCGGTGCGCGCGCTCCCGCCGGAGCTGCCGGTGATCCGCGTAAGCGAAGAGTCTCCGGCGCAGGAGACGGCGGCCGATGAAGAAACCGCGCGCCGTGCGATCTACGAGAACGGCATCTGGCGGACGCGGGGCGAGTCGGGCGTCGCCAAGTTTGTCGAGCGCAAGGAGGCGTCGCTCGCGCGGTTGCGGCAGCACGTGGCGCGGGTGCGCGAACTCGTCGCAAGCAGCGGCATCGAATGGCTGCTGGTGCCGGGCGGTGTGTGGGGCATCAGCGGGCTCTACGTCGCGGCGACGCAGGCGGCGGGTGTGCATCTGATGACTTACGATTCCGGCAAACGCGCGATCGTCACCTGCCAGGACGGCATCGCCACACATCAGGCAGACATTGCACGCGCATTTCCGCTCGTCGCCTCGTTGCTTGAGAAGCATCCGGCCCACCGCGCGCGGGTGCTCGAGTGGTCGCGCCGCGAACTCGGTGAACGCACCGCCGGACGCGGCAGCTACCTCAATTTTCAAAAGCAGGCCGCGACCGGCTGCGCAGAGGGGGACGCCAACATTTTCGTGCCGCTGAATCTCCGCTGGGACTCCGCGGCGCTCAGTCGCACGCGGCTTTTCCCCACCGTCGAGGAATGGATCACCGCGCTCGTGCAGTGGGTCGCCACCGAGCCCGCGGCGCGGCTCTGCATTCGCCAGCATCCGGCCGAGCGAAACAAGGTCAACGCTTCATCTGACGACGTGGGCGCTCTCGTGCGGAAGATCAATACGGCCGGTCATCGCGTGCGCTTTGTCGCCGCGGAAGATCCCGTGAATTCCTATGACCTGCTGCGCACCGCGCGCGTGGTGCTGCCTTTCACCTCCACGCTCGGTATGGAGGCGCCGATGCTCGGCATCCCGGTCGTGACCTCGGCGAAGAACTACTACGAGACCTTCCGCTTCGCCTCGCGCGCCGAGTCGCCGGAGCATTACTTCCAGATCATCGGACAGGCGATTCGCGGAGAGCTGACGGTGTCGCCCGAGGCGAGCGAAGATGCGGCGCTCGTCTATTACCTCACCCAGCACTGCAACTTCCTGCTCACCGTATTCACCGCGGAAGCGACGGAGTTTCTGGAGTGGGCAAAGTTGCCGCCGGCCGAACTTTGGAGCCGCCCCGACACCCTCGACCTCAAGCGCGCCATCCTCACCGGCGAGCCGATCTCGTCGATTCGCTTTGCCCGCTACCTCGCCGAATCTCCGCATGCCGATTAACCGCGATCACGCCTTTGCCGACGGCCCCGCCTTCGGCCGGCCCAAACGACGCCTGTTGCGGGGCAACGCCGGCAGTCCGGAGTCGCGCGCTGCGGAAGCGTGGGCCCAGTTCGACCGGAACGCGACGGTGGCCGGCGGCTGCCTGCTCGGCCCCAATGCCTGGTGCGTGAACAGTCTCGCGGAGCCCGCGCGCATTTCTCTTGCCGAAGATGCGGTGTGCCGTGGGTTGCTGCGCATTGAGAAATTTGGCGACGGCCGCATCGCGATCGGCGCGCATGCCTACATCGGCGACGACTGCCTGCTCAGCGCATCGGCAGGCATCGAGATCGGCGAGCATGTGCTCGTCGCGCACGGCGTGCAGATTTTCGACAACGACAGCCATCCGCTCGACGCCGCCGCGCGGCTCGGCGACTACGCCTCCGTGCTCGCTGACGGCGCTCGCGGCAAAATTGCCGCCGCGCCCATCCGCATCGGGGCGCGCGCGTGGATCGGCTTCAACGCGATCATTCTCAAAGGCGTGACGATCGGCGCGGACAGCGTGGTGGCCGCGGGCAGTGTCGTGACGCGCGATGTCGCGGCGACGACGGTCGTGGCGGGAAACCCGGCGGTCGTCGTGAAGAAACTTGGCCATGATTGAAAAATTCAAACGTGCTTCCCAGCAACTTGGCGGTGTTGCCATGAGCATGCGCAAAACCCTGCGGGCGCTCGGCAAAATCCGCGAAGCGCTTGGACGGATCGAGGCGCGACAACTCGCGGCGGGCAGCGCGGGCACGCTCGCAGCGAATGAGTTCCAAGTTTATTCGCAGTGGGGCGAGGACGGGATCATTCAGCACCTGCTCCGGCACGTGCGCGTTCCGCGGAAGTTGTTCATCGAATTTGGCGTCGAAGATTTCACCGAAGCGAACACACGCTTCCTGCTCGTGAACAACGATTGGGCGGGGCTCGTGCTCGACGGCGGCGAGGCAAATGTCGGGGCGATCCGGCGCGACGAAATCTACTGGCGGCACAATCTCAAGGCCGTGCAGGCCTTCATCACGCGGGAGAACATCAACGACCTCTTCCGCGAGCACGGCGTGACGGGAGAGATCGGGATTTTGTCGATCGACATCGATGGCAACGACTACTGGGTGTGGGAGGCATGCGACGTCGTTTCGCCGGCGATCGTGATCGTGGAATACAACTCGCGCTTCGGCCCGGAGCGGGCGGTCACCGTGCCCTACGATCCGGGCTTCGTAAGGCACAAGGCGCACCACTCGTGCGCCTACTACGGTGCGTCACTCGCCGCGCTCGTGGCGCTCGGAAAACGCAAGGGCTACGTCTTTGTCGGCTCGAATTCCGCAGGGAACAACGCGTTCTTCGTACGACGCGAACTGGCGGTCGCGCCGCTGCGTGAACTCACCGTCGCGGAGGGCTACGTGCAGCGACAGTTCCGCGAGACGCGCGACTCGGATGGGCGGCTGATCTTCCCCAGCCCCGAGGAAGAAGCCGCGCTGGTCGGCAGCCTCCCGCTGGTGGAGGTGCCGCGATGAAGACCGTGCTCGTCACCGGCGCCGCCGGCTTCCTTGGTCACCATGTCGTCGGTCAGTTCGCGCGCGAGGGTTGGAAGGTCGTGGCGATCGATCACGTTCCGGCGCCGACCGCGAATTTCGCGCACGGCGTCATCTATCATCGGCTCCAACTGCCCAACGCGCTGCTCGGTTCCTTGATCGCCGGGGAGGCACCAAATGTCTGCGTCCACTGCGCAGGCAGCGCTTCGGTCGGTCTCTCTCTGGAGAATCCAGACATCGATTTTCGCGGCAATACCGTGCTGACCTTTGAGGTGCTCGAGGCCTTGCGTCGCCACGCGCCGGCGTGTCGCTTCCTGCTCCTCTCCAGCGCTGCGGTCTATGGGAATCCCACCAAGCTTCCTGTCTCCGAAGGACACGCGCCGTCGCCGCTTTCGCCCTACGGCTTTCACAAGCTCCAGTGCGAAATGCTCTGCACGGAATACTCGCGCTTCTTTGCGCTGCCGACCGCAATCGTGCGCATCTTTTCCGCCTACGGGCGGGGTCTAAAGCGCCAGGTCATCTGGGACATTTGCCAGCGCGCGCTGACCGGTGGCGCGGTGTCGCTGCACGGCACCGGGCGCGAGAGCCGGGATTTCATTCACGCCACGGACATCGCGCGCGGGCTCTTCGTCCTCGCCGAGGCGGGACCGGCGATCGGGGAAATCTACAATCTCTCCAGCGGCCGCGAAGTCTCCATCGCCGAACTCGCGCGGCTGGTGCTCGCGGAATTGGCGCCGGGCGTGGCTCCCCAGTTTAACGGCCGCGCAACGCCGGGCGATCCGCTCAACTGGCGCGCGGACATTTCAAAGATCAGCGCGCTTGGCTTCACCCCGCAGATCGAGTTGGAGGATGGGTTGCGCGAAGTCGCGCAGTGGAGCCGTGCGGAACTCGGAGTGAAATGAGTCGACCGCTTCAGATCGGGCTGGTCATGCAGGGCGGCACGGGGTGGATGGGTGGCTCGGAGTACATCAAGAATCTCGCGCAAGCCGTCACCGCCGCGGCGCGGAAGGACGGGACGGCAATCAAGCTCACGCTCATCACCGGCCACCCACTCGACGAGCCGATGCGCAACGAACTCGGGATCGAAAACGTGGTCCAGCTTCCGACGCGCAAACGCGGGCTGATCAGCCGCTGGCTGCGGGTCGGGAATCGCGCGTTCGCCAGCGCGGTTCGTGAGGCGCAGATCGATTTCCTTTACCCGCTGACCTACGATAACGAACACAACGTCGGTGCGTCCTTTCCGCTCAGTGGCCTCGAGGGCACGCGTTGGGCGGGTTGGATTCCCGACTTTCAGCATCGCCATCTTCCGGAGCTTTTCAGTGCAGGTGAAATCGCCAAGCGCGACCGTGGCATCGCGGCGTTGGCGAATGATGCGAAGATGATTGTTTTCAGCAGCGAGGCGAGTGCGGCGGACTATCGGCGCTTTTGTCCTGGCGCAGCCGCCCGCGCGGAAGTGCTCCGCTTTTGCACCGCGCCGGTCCCTGAATGGATCGCGGGTGATCCTCTGTCGGCGCAGGCGGCATATCATTTACCGGATCGGTTCTTCCTCATCAGCAACCAGCTCTGGAAGCACAAAAACCACCTGCTCGTCCTCGACGCGCTGGCTCTACTGACCGCGAAGGACATTCACCCCTCCGTCATCTGCACCGGGCATCCTGCGGATTTTCGCGACAAGAATTTCGTCAACGTCGTGCTTCAGCGGATTCACGAGCGCGGTCTCGGCGCGCAGGTGGCACTGCTCGGGTTGGTCGCCCGCGAGACGCAGATCCAACTCATGCGTCGCTCCGTGGCCGTGGTGCAGCCGTCGCTTTGCGAGGGTTGGAGCACCGTGGTGGAAGATGCGCGCCTGCTGGGAAAAACCGTCGTTCTGTCCGATCTCGAAGTGCACCGCGAACAGAATCCGCCGGGCGCGCGCTTCTTCGAGCGCACCTCGGCGGAGAGCCTCGCTGCCGCGCTCGCAGAGGCGTGGGAGAATGAATCGCCCGGTCCCGACCGCGACCGCGAAACCAAGGCCACGGCCGTGGCGCAGCAGGCGCAACTCGCTTTCGGCCGCCGCTTCCTCGAAATTGCCCGTCTAAGCTGAGTGACCGATCACACCGTCATCTTCCTGCATTTGCCGAAAGCCGCTGGCTCGACGCTCAATCGCGTGATCGCGCAGCAATACGCTCCCGCGGAGATCTACAAGACGGCTGGAAGAGCGCTCCCGCTCATCGGCACCGAGCTGGCCGCGAATCCCCGCTTGCGCTTGATCGCCGGGCATATTGGGTTCGGAGTGCACGCGCTGCTCGCGCGTCCATTCACCTACATCACGGTGCTGCGCGATCCGGTGGAGCGCATGCTTTCTCACTACCACTTCGCGCGAAAACTGGTGACCCATCCACTCCACGCGGAGATCGCGAATGGCCTCAGTCTCAGTGAGGCGGCGCGGCGTCTGGCGAACCTGCAGACCCGTTACCTCGCCGATGAATCCGTGCGGGGAACGAGTGAAACGACAAGCCGGGATGCGCTTGAAAGCGCGAAGGAAAACCTGAGCCGCCACTTCGCCGTGGCTGGGCTCGCCGAGCGATTCGAAGAATCCCTGCTGCTCCTCAGCCGGCAGCTCGGGTGGAAGATTCGCCCGGTCGCCAACTCCAACGTGACCCGCGGCCGCCCGAAGCGGCAGGCGCACAGCGACGAGGAACTCCGGTCGATCCGCGAGATGAACGCGTTGGATGGCGAACTTTACGATTGGGTGCGCTCCCGCTTTGAGAACGAAGTTGCGCGAGCCGGCGCGACCTTCCGCGCGCAGGTGGCGTGGCTGCGCTGGCGCAATCGAGCGCTGCAACTCGGCAGCCGGCTCGTTCAGCGAAAAGCCGCAGCTTCATGAGCCTGCCGCGCATCACCGTGGTCACGCCGTCGTTCAACCAGGCTGCGTTTCTCGAAACGACCATCCTCAGTGTGCTCGGGCAGTGTTACCCGAATCTCGAATACATGGTGATGGATGGCGGCAGCACCGATGGCAGCGCGGAGATCATCCGCCGCCATGAGGCGCAGCTCGCCCACTGGACTTCCGCCCCCGATGGCGGGCAGAGCGCCGCGATCAATGCCGCCTTCGCCCGCGCGACTGGTGACATTCTGTGTTGGGTGAATAGCGATGACTTCCTGCTGCCAGGTACGTTGCTGCGCGTGGCGACGCATTTCGCGGAGCGGACGGCCGAGCCGGGGCTGATTTACGGGAGCTGCTTGTTTTTCGAGGATCGCGGAAAGCGAGCGAAGGTCGTTCGCGCGCGCACTTTTGATCCGGCGGTGTTGCGGCTTTCCGCTTTCATCATTCAGCCGAGCGCCTTTTGGACGCGAGCGCTGTGGGAAAAGACCGGTCCGCTCGATCAGTCACTCGCGTTCGCGTTCGATTGGGATTGGTTAATCCGCGCGTCGGCGGTCGGCAGCTTCGAGACGTGCGACGAAATTTTCTCCGCCTATCGGCTGCACGCCGCGCACAAGTCCGGCTCCGGCGGCGAGAAACGACGACGTGAGATCATCGACGTTGCCAGACGGCACGCGAGTCCCGCGCAAGTGACCGCCTACGAGTTTCTCGATCGGCATTGGGCGGCGTTGGAAAAACGGCGCGCCGTCGAAGGTCGCTTGCGTGCGCGAAGCATCCCGGGGGCGGCAATGTGGGCGAAGGTGGTATCGCGTTTCCCCGGCAACCCGCCCGGAGTTACCGCGGAAGAACTGAAGCTCTGCGAGGGAATGCTCCACGGCTCATGAGTCTCCGCTCCGTGATCTGGAAGGCAATCGACCGCGTGCTCGCGCCGCTGGGCTATGAGCTACGGTCGCGGGTGCCGGCGGGCAATCCACTCACGATGCAGGCCGCGCTCGAACGGGCCGCCGCGCGCGGCCTCGAGGTGCGAACCGTTGTGGACATCGGGGCCGCACGCGGCCGATGGACGCGGAAGGCGCTGGCGCTGTTTCCCGATTCGCGTTTTTTGCTCATCGAGCCGCTGGAGGAGCATCGCGTGGAACTCGAGACGCTTCGCCGCGAAGTGCCGCGGGTGGATTTCGCTATCGCCGCCGCGGGCGACTCGCTGAGCGAAGTGGCGCTCACCGTCACGCCCGATCTCGACGGGAGTGGGGTCTATGATCCGAATCATCCGAATGCGCGAAAGGTGCCGCTGACCACGCTCGATCAGGCGCTCGGCGAGCGTGCGCTGCCCGGCCCGTATCTGCTGAAATTCGACACCCATGGCTTTGAAGTCCCAATTCTCGCCGGCGCCGAGGCGACGCTGCGCGAGACCGCGCTGATCGTCATGGAGGTGCATAATTTTCAGCTCAGCGCCCGCAGCCTGCGCTTCCACGAAATGTGCGCGCATCTCGATTCGCTCGGCTTTCGTTGCGCGGACGTGGCCGATGTGAGCCTGCGGCCCAAGGACAAGCTGCTCTGGCAGGCGGATTTCTTTTTTCTACCGAAGACCTCGCCGCTCTTCGCCTATCCCGGATACCGCTGATGCCGCTCACCATTTCCATCGTGACGCCGTCGTTCAATCAGGCAGCGTTCCTCGAACAGTCGATCACGTCGGTGCTCAGTCAGCGCGATGCGGTGGTCGAGTATGTGATCATGGATGGTGGCTCGACTGACGGCAGCGTGGCAATCATCGAGCGCCATGCCGCGCAGCTCGCGCACTGGACCAGTGCGCCGGATGGCGGCCATTACGCGGCGGTGAATGCCGGCTTCGCGCGCACCAGCGGCGAGATCATGGCGTGGTTAAATGCGGACGATCAGTATCTGCCGTGGACGTTCTCGGTGGTGGCGGAAGTGTTCGAGCAATTCCCCGAGATCGAGTGGGTGACCACCCGCTGGCCGCTGCGCTGGGATAAACGCGGGCGGGCGGTGCGCTGTGCGGCGCGGGTCGGATATGCGCGCGAGGCGTTTCTCCGTGGCGCCTACCTGCCCGGCGATGGACGCGATGTGATCCAGCAGGAGTCCACGTTCTGGCGGCGTTCG
>JANPHH010000622.1:0-4606 GCA_031424375.1 Chthoniobacter sp.
GTGAGCATCCCGGAAAATCTGCAACCCGACGGCGAGTACGTGAGCGATATCTGGCTCGGCAAACCGCGCCCGCGCACGAAGCCGCTGCACTGGGAATGGCTCTTCAACGTGCAGGGCGCGGACTACACGCCGCCGATGCTCTCCGTGCGCGATGGCGACTGGAAACTCTTCGTGAATCACAACGGCACCGGCGCGCAGCTCTTCAACATCCCGCAGGACATCGGCGAGGAACACGACGTCGCTGCGACGAATCCCGAAGTCGTGAAGTCACTCACCGCCAAAGCGCTCGCGTGGGCAAAGTCACTCCCGCCGAGCAAGGCGCGCGACGACGCCACAACGACTGGGAAGCCGCAGGACAATGGTCGCGCTCCGAAAGGCGCAGCCAGGCCAGCAGCAAACGCAAACGCCAAGCCGCTCGACCGCGCCGCTATTTTCAAGAAGTGGGACAAGGACCACGACGGAAAGCTCACCCTCGATGAATACAAGGCCGGGCTCGGCGAGAAGCCCGACGCAGAGCAGCGCTTCAAGAACTTCGACACCAATCACGATGGCGCGCTGACCGAGGAAGAATTCGTGAATGCGGGAAAAGCAGCGCCTTCAAAATGAAATATACGGCGGGGCATCCATTTTCGGACATCGGATTCCGCCTGTGGCGGGTTCATCAAGTGAGAATCGAAAAGCGCGCCAACAGGCAGACGACAAATATGCGAATTCACCTCCCTATCCTCAGCGGCCTGCTGCTCGCTATCGTCTCTGCCCATCGCGGGACGTGTGCGCCACCCTCCGTCCCGGATACGAAGGCAGAGCAGCCTGCGGTGAACCTGGAGGAGATCGTCCTTCCGGTGCGTGTCCACCTCATGCAATCGGCGAGCATCACCGCCATGCACACTACGCTCGCAGAGTCGGACGTTCAGCGCATTTTTGGAAAGGTGAACCGCATCTGGTCGCAAGCAGGCATCCGTTTCGAAATCGAATCGATCGTGCATACCGAAGCCACGGAGGCACCGCCGGAGATGGCGAAGGTGCAGGAGCACGCGCGCGTGAAGTCGATGATTCCCAAGACCAGCCTGAGCCCGACGGCAATCGATGTGTGCTACGTGAAAGAGGTGACACCGAATGGGTTTTATTACGGCGAGCCGATCGTGGTGAAGGACACGGCAAAGCTCCGACCGGTCGAGGGCGGGCTGGACGAGCCGCTCCCGCGTGTGACGTCTCACGAAATCGGTCACGCGCTCAGCCTCAGTCATCGCCAGGACACGACGAATCTCATGGCATCTGGCACGACGGGATTCTCGCTGAACGACTCAGAAATCCAAGCCGCGCGGACGAAGGCGAAGTCATTCTTCAAGGCAATCCCGACGACCTCTCAACAACCCGACACCTCCAAATGAAGAACACTCTGCTCCGGCTCTCGCTCCTGCTGCTGACCGCACTGGCCACGGCTCACGCCGCACCGTCGGCAAAACCGAACATCCTCATTTTCTACGTGGACGACATGGGCTGGGCGCAGCCGGGGTGCTATGGCGGCAAAATGGCGCCGACACCGAATATCGACGCGCTTGCGACATCGGGCGTGCGGTTCACAGATGGCTACTCGTCCGGCTGCGTGTGCTCGCCGGGCCGCGTGGGGCTGCTGACGGGGCGCTACCAGGCGCGAACGGGGCACGATGCGAATCCGACCAAGCCGGGGCGGGAGCTTGTGCTGAGCGAGACGACGATGGCGCAGCGACTAAAGTCGGAGGGATACACGACGGGCATCGTGGGAAAGTGGCACCTCGGCGACACCTCGGCGGAGTTCATGCCGCTGGCGCGGGGGTTTGATTTTGCCGTCGGCAGCGTGGGAAATCTCGGCGAGGGCAAGGGGCCGTCCTTTTATCGCGGCGCGCAGAAGATCGGGGAGCTTCCGGGCGCGCCAATCACTTCGCCGGTGTATGCGCGCGAGGCGATGGGCTTCATGGAGCAGAGCAAGGACAAGCCTTGGTTCCTGTATCTCTCATTCAATGCGGTGCATGCGCCGCACGTCGCGTCGCCCAAATGGCTGGAGAAATTCAAGGGCTTGTCGAAACACGATCAGCAATATGCGGCGCTCGTCGCCGAGGCGGATGAGGCAGTCGGCGATGTCATGGCGAAACTGCGCGCGATGAAGCAGGAGGAAAATACGCTCATCTTCCTCATTAGCGATAACGGCGGCGCGTATCAGAATGCCGAGATGGGCGGGCTGCGCGGGCACAAGTGGTATGTGTGGGAAGGCGGCGTGCGCGTTTCGTGGATCGCGGCCTGGAAGGGCCGCGTGCAAGGCGGGCGGGTTTCGCACGAGCCGGTGATTCAGCTCGATGTGTTGCCGACGGCGCTGGCGGCGGCGGGAGTGGTTTCGGCTAAAGCCGAAGCCACTTTACTCGACGGCGTGAACCTTCTCCCGCTGCTCGAAGGCAAGGCCGAGAAACTCGCGCCGCGTGAACTTTACTTCCGCTTCGGCGTGCAGCACGCGGTGCGGTCCGGTGACTGGAAGCTCGTGAAAGCCTCGGAGAAAATGGAGCCGATGCTCGTAAACCTCGCGCAGGATCCCGGTGAGCAGAAGGATCTCTCCGCGCAAAATCCGGACAAGAAAAAGGAACTGCAGGCGCTCTTCGACAAATGGAATTCCGAAATGAAGCCGCCGCGCTGGGAAGATGCGCGATGGAATGGCGACGAAAACCGCAAGGAAGTGAAGCAGGAACGCCGCAAGGGAAAAACTGCGGAGTAGCTGGACCACTCCACCTCGAACCAACCACACGAGAATCCCATGGCCCCGCACCCCGTCAGCCGATCCATCACCGCGACGCTTTCGTCACTGCTCCTCGCTCTCGCAATCTGGTCCGCTCCGCCTGCGGCTGCGGCTCCGGCAAAACCGAATGTCGTCATTTTCCTCGTGGATGACATGGGCGTGATGGACACGTCACTGCCATTTCTCACGGATGAAAATGCTCGGCCGAAAAAGTATCCACTCAATGAATACTACCGCACGCCGAACATGGAGCGGCTCGCTGCACGCGGGGTGAGCTTCAGCAATTTCTGCGCGATGAGCGTGTGCTCGCCGACGCGCGTTTCCATCATGACGGGCCAGAACGCCGCGCGCCATCGCACGACAAATTAGATCAATTCCGCCACCGACAACCGTGGCCCGAGTGGCCCGCCGGACTGGAACTGGCGCGGCATGACGAAGGACAGCGTCGCACTGCCGCGCATCCTGCAGGCCGATGGCTACCGTACGATTCACGTCGGCAAGGGGCACTTCGGCCCGCGTGATCTTGATGGCGCGAATCCGCAGACGATCGGGTTCGATGTCAATGTCGCCGGCGGCGCCATGGGGCAGCCAGGCAGCTACTACGGGATGCAAAACTACGGCAACGCAGGGGGTGCGGTGAAAAAAGCATCGCCCAACGCAGTCCCCGGCCTCGAGAAATACCACGGCACCGACACCTTCCTCACCGATGCACTTGCACTCGAAGCGAAGGCGCAAGTCTCCGATGCGGTGAAGGCCGACAAGCCATTCTTCCTCTACTTCGCGTCGTACGCCGTGCATGCGCCGTTCAATTCCGACCCGCGCTTCGCACCGCACTACAAGGACTCGGGCAAGCCTGAGCAAGCGCAGGCATTTGCCACGCTCGTCGAGGGCATGGACAAAGCGCTCGGCGACCTGCTCGACCATCTCGAAAAACTCGGCGTCGCTGAGAACACGCTCATCTTTTTTCTCGGCGACAACGGCAGCGACGCACCGATGGTCCCCGGCGGTGCGGGGGAGAAAAAGTCAGCCCAACCCGGTGCCCACACCGTCGCGTGCGCCGCACCGCTGCGCGGGAAAAAGGGATCGCACTACGAGGGAGGCATGCGCGTGCCTTTCATCGCATCGTGGGTGAAGCCGAATGAGGCGAACGCATTTCAAAAGCGATTGCCCATCGCCGTGGGCGGCGTGCAGACCCAGCAGGCCGCGGTGTATGACATGTTCCCGACCATCCTCGCGCTCACAGGCAACCCCATTCCCGAGCACCAAGTCATCGACGGTGCGCGACTCGACACGCTGCTCACCGGGAAACGCGACGCCGCACGCGACGAGAAATTTCTGATGCACTACCCGCACTCGCCGCATCGCAGCGATTACTTCACCGCGTTCCGTGACGGTGATTGGAAGGTGATCTACCATTACTTTCCGTCGGAGGTTTCCGAAGGCTCGTACTACCAGCTCTTCAATCTGAAGAGCGATCCCTTCGAGCAGAAGAACCTCGCCACCACCGAGCCCGCCGAACTCAAGCGCATGATGCAAGGCCTCGCCGCCGGCTTGGAGAAACAGGATGCCGTCTATCCCGTGGACAAGGAGGGCAAGACGCCGCTGAAGCCGCAGATCCCGTAATGAGTCTCTCCATCTTCGCTGCTGCGACGAGGCCAAACATCATCTTCACGCCGAGCACGTATCTATACACGGAGCGCACGGATTCTTCCGACTGCGTTTTCACCTCCGCAACGAGCCTGGGGTGCGGCCCATTCTCCGTGAGAAAGTCGCGGAGAAATGCTCCACCGTGGCAAAGCCGGTGCGCTCCGCGATCTCCGCCACTGGCAGGCTGGTGGAGTT
>JANPHH010000623.1:0-17788 GCA_031424375.1 Chthoniobacter sp.
TTTGCCTGGGCCGCACGCTTCCGCCGCCTCGGTCGCGACTACGAGAGGTTATCCTCTTCCCTCGCCGGCCTCCATTGGCTGGCCTTCGTGACTCTTTCACTTAACTCACTCTTCCGCTAAAGTGCATGACACGCTCTAACCGATCACCCGATGGGTGAAGATGACGGGCACTTCAACGGCCGGGTCATGAGTGGTTTCTATTTCTGGATTTAGATTGATCGAACGACAGGGGCACAGAGAACACCGGGAGCGGAACCCTCCAGCCGAGATTGAGGGAGAGGTGCTGATGGATGAACACTTCTAGAGTGTACCGAAATTGAAAAAGCCCTGTCATCCCGAGCGGAGTGTAACGCAGCCGAGGGACCTCGGCCTTCGGACCTTCGCGCGATCTCCGGTCATCCGAGGTCCCTCGGCTTTATTCTGGTCGCTCAGGCTCCCTCCATTCCGCTCGGGATGACAGGGTTGAGCGAGTTTGCTGATGAGGAGTGCACGGCAGCGGCCCGCTTCGTTCCGGCTTTGTCTCATTCACAAAACGCGCGCCAATCCGCGGACGGAAATTTGCACATCGGAAGCAGGCAGGTAAGTTTTGTGGTCCGGATGTTTGTGTTGTTGGGTTATCAGAACCGCGCAGCTTTGGGTGGCTGCGCGGTTCGCTTTTTGGGTGGGCAGTTTTTCGGGCCGAATGAATGGGCGCATTCGCCCCTTGCCACGTGATCGTTCGTCTCTCAGAAAGGGCGGTGCGCGGTCGTGCGAAGGCCGTTTGGCTTTGCCGGGCGCGCGTGGTTTTCGTTGCAGCGCTTCATGTTTACCTCCCGCTTTGCATTTTTGTCCCGAGGCTTCTTGCTCCCGAGGGCGGGTGCGCGGTGCCACAGTGGCTGGGTGGCTGTCGTGGCGGGAACTGCTCTGGCGCTGTTTTTTGCGGGTTGCGCGGTGGATGCCCCGACGTTCCTGAGCTACAGCCACGCCACGAATGGAACGGAAGCTGGAGATCTGATGTCGGCTCCCGCGGTGAGTGATGGGCTGGCGATCAATTACGCCAACAGCGTGGAGGCGGTGATGCGGGCGAAATTCAACGGAAACCGGATCGCGCGGGAGGTGTCGAGCACGGCACAGGTAGGGCTGGCAGCGTTTGGCGGCGCGGCGGCGGCTTTCGAATACAGCGCGGGGACAGTGGCGGCGCTCGGGCTCGGGAGTGCGGGGATTCCGGAACTGCAGCGCATTTTCAACGCGAAGGGACGCGCGGAAGTCTACAAGGATGCGGCGCAGCTCATTCACCGCGGGGTGCTGGAGTTTTACTCGCTCAATCCGAGGCCCTCGAGCACGGAACTGACGCCGAACGGGCTGATCCTGGTGCAGCGCGTGTCCGGAGCGCTGGATATGGTGGATGATGTGCTCGCGGGCCGGATGCCCTCGCAGCTCGGAATGCTGGAGGCGACGGAGGCGATGACGCCGGAGGGGACGAAGCCGCAGCGGCCGGGCAATGTGCCGGTGAACAAGATTTCGGCGAATCCGAGCGCGAGTGCCCAACTGCGTAAAACGGCGCCGGCGGTGGTGGAGCGGGCGCTGCCCCGGCTGGATACCACGGCGACGCCCACCGAGTTTAGCGCGCGCCGGCGGGTGCTGGGCGGGATGGTGGTGGTGATGCGCAAGCAGGGGAACAGCCGGCGGGCGCTCGATGTGCTCACGGCGGGGGGCGTCTCCGCGACGGAGTCGGGTGCGATCGGCCGGCTGGGTGATACGGTGGACAATATCTCGACGGAGGCGGAGCTGCAGCGGTGGGAGAAGTCCTTCGGGGTGGCGTCGTCGGTGATCATCAAGACGCCGCCGGCGATTCTGCCGGGCGCAATCGAGGCGCTGTCGCCGATCACGGAACCGAAGCCCGCTCCGGGCGTGCCGAAGACCGCGCCTGTCGAGATCAAGGACGCCAGTAAAATCAACCCGCTCTGAGAAAGTGTTCTCGCAGCCTGAATATGGGCCACTGATGGACACGGATGAAACACGGACCCGGGAGTTCGAGTTCATTCATCCGTGAAAATCCGTGTCGATCCGTGGCTCGAATGAGTTTCGGCAACCTCTCTCAGCCAACCCAACTCGCGAATTCACCACGATGAGCACGAAACTAAAAAGCAGCCCAAAAACCGTCACGCTCGACGAACTGACCACCGGCATCGCAAAGACGGAGGACGCCGGATACGAACTCATCTCGGTGACCAAGGGGACGGTGGCCGGGGAGGAGATGAATGTGCTGACCTTCAGTGAACGCACGGAAGAACTCGTGGGGACGGTGGAACTCTTTCCCGGCAAGGCGGGCGCGAGCGAAGAAGAGATCAATGCGCTTTTCGAAAAGCTCACGGGACAGGGTTATGCCTTCATCAACTATGCGGATGTCTATATCGAGGGCGCGGCGCTCCCGATTATCGCGGCGCGCAAGAGCGGAGTCTCGCTGGGGGCGAATCACATCGTGCTCAATGGACGCATGTCCACCTTCGGCGGGCCGGATGACCAGGGGATGAAACCGGATGAGGATCTCGCGTGGATCGAGAAGGAAAGCCAGGCGGCGGTCTATCCGCCGGATTTTTTCCTGACGGAGAAGGAGGCGAAGGCGCGGGGTTGGGGACGGCGGCTGAATCCGGACAAGTTTTATATCGCCTGCCGCTGGGACTATTCGCAAACGCCGAAGTCGTTTCTCACCACGGCGGTCATCACCGTGCAGGATCCGACGAACGGGCGATCCGCGCAGGCGCGGGCGATTGACTGGGGTCCGCACGAAGATACGAACCGGGTGGCGGACATTTCACCGGGGCTCGCACGCTTTCTGGAACTCAAGACGGACGACATCGTGACGGTGATCATTCCCACGCCCGCCGGCCTGACGGGTGCCGCGCCCACGGTCTCGCCGGTGTCGTCGGACGCGCCGCGCTGGTTCGATGTGCCGGAGTTGAACCGTTATTTCGGCAGGTTCGACTACAAGTCGCTGCTGAGCGGAAGCATCAAGATTCTCGGCTCATGGGAGACTGACAACATCGTGGAGGTGGAGATCCCGCTGCTGAGAGGGATCGCGACGGATGGCGGCACTTTCAACGGCAAGGTGCGCTGCCATCGCCTGATCAAGGATGCGATGGTGGGGGCGTTCGCCGAGATCGCGGCGAAACCCGCACTGCGTGAGAAGGTGCTCTTCTGGTCGGGTGGTTACGTGCCGCGGCACATCGGCCGGAATCCCAATCGGCCGCTGAGCCCGCATAGCTGGGCGGTGGCATTCGACCTGAATGACGAGTGGAATCCCTGGGGTGAAACCGGCGCGCCGAAGGGCGAAAAGGGGAGTGTGGTGGAACTCGTGCCGATCTTTGAAAAGTGGGGGTTCTACTGGGGACGAAACTTCAGCAAGCCCGATCCGATGCACTTTCAATATGGGCGGCCGGTGTAAGCGGGCGGCCCGGAATCCAGAACAAGGTAGTCCTCGCTTTCGGGGCTTTGTCTTCCCGGGGCTGAGCCGCCATGGCGTTGCCCGGACGGGCTTGTTTGAGCACTTTTGGGAGGGAAGTGCATCGCCCCGGAATCGAACCGGGAACCTAATGATTAAGAGTCATTTGCTCTGCCAATTGAGCTAGCGATGCGCAGGAGCGAGCCGTTTCAGGCTCGGGAGGGGAGGTATGTATGCGGGAAGGCTGGGCTCCGCAAGAAAAAATCGGGAACGATTCACTGCTTTCGCCATGACCGGACCGTCCGAAGGCGATCCGACGCAGGCGTATCGCTTTTCCAAATTGATCGGGGGCGACGGAAGAGCGGTGCAAAATGACGATCGGCCTGAAGAGCTAGCAAAATAGAGCCTCGGCGGCTGGAGAAATTCGCGCTTCCGAGTGCCAAATGGGCGCTTGACGATCCCAATCTCAATCTCTCTTATACGCCGGATTCAAGCCCGGAACCACCCGCCGGCCCCAAGATTGAGACGCCCACATCCATGAATTTTCGTTCCCTGTTTCCGGTCCTCGCCACGTCCATCGCCCTCGTCAGCGGGGTGATCGCCCAGGCGCAGCAGCCGGCGCCGACTTCCGCGCCGATCGTTCGGCAGATCGACGTGCAGTACGCCAGCGGAGGTGCCGTGGCGAAGGAGAAGATCCTCGCCAACATGCGGACGCGGGTGGGCCGGCCGTACTCCGATCAAGCGGTCGAGGAGGACATCCGCAGCCTCTATGGGACGGGGAACATCTCGAATGTGCGGATCTTCGGGGAGCCGGTCTCGGACGGCGTCAAGGTCATCGTGGTGGTGCAGGCGAAGGCGGAGGTCACAGAGGTGGTGATCCAGGGAGCTTCGCAGGTGAAAGAAAGCCGGCTGCGCAAAGAAATCAGCGTCAAGCCGAAGGACACCCTAAATGAATCGGCTGTGGAGCAGGACCGCCAGAAGATCGCCGACTACTACGCGGGGAAGGGTTTTACGCAGGTTTCGGTGAGCGCGAAGAGTGAGGTCGATGAAAAACTCGGCAAGGCGCGGGTCGTTTTCAATATCGACGAAGGAGGCAAGACGGCGATCCGTTCGGTGAAGTACGAGGGCAACGCGGCGCTGAAATCCGGCGAGATCGCCAAGGTGGTGAAGACCAAGCCGAAGTCGCTTCTCAACGTCTTTTCCAAGGCGGGCCGCTTGAACAACGATCTGCTCGACGAGGATGTGAAAGCGATCCGCGAACTCTACCAGAGCAAGGGCTATGTGGACGCGCAGGTTGGCGCTCCCCGGGTGACGACACAGGGTGACCGCGTGGATATTGTGTTCCCGATCACGGAAGGCGCGCAGTATCACGTGGGCAAGGTGACCTACAATGGGGCGGGTGTTTTCACTGCGGACGAAATCGCCAAGCTGGCGAAAATCCGCACTGGCGAAGTTTATTCGCCGCAGGCGATCCGGGCGGATGTGAAGTCGATTCAGGATCTCTACGGTTCCCGCGGCTACATCGACTTTCAGGCGGGCGCGAACACCGCGCCGCGCGGAAATCAAACGGTCGACGTGACTTTCACGCTCGACGAAGGCGTCCAGAGCTACGTGGAGCGGATCAATATCTCGGGCAATACCCGGACCAAGGACAAGGTCCTCCGCCGCGAACTCGCGGTGACGCCCGGCGATGTGTTCAACACCGTACGGGTGGATGCCTCGAAGGAGCGCCTGCGGAATCTGAACTATTTCTCGAAGGTGGAAGCCTATCCCTCGGACACCCTGGTTCCGGGGCGCAAGGATCTGAACGTCCTCGTCGAGGAGAAGCGGACGGGATCGTTCAACTTCGGCGCGGGCTTCAGTTCGATCGAAAATCTGCTCGGGTTCGCGGAAATTACGCAGGGCAATTTCGATGTGACCAACTGGCCGCACCTGACCGGTGGAGGCCAGAAATTCCGCCTCCGCGTGCAATACGGCACGAAGCGCAAGGACTTCGTCATCGCGCTCACCGAGCCGTATTTCCTCGATCGGGAACTCTCAGTCGGTGGCGAGGTGTTCTACCGCGAAGCATCGTTCACTTCATCGGTTTACGACGAGCGCCGCTACGGGTTCGACATCACGGCGCGGAAACGTTTCGGACAGTTCGTCTCGGGTCGCACCGGCTATCGGCTGGAAAACGTGGGCATCCAAAACGTCGACTCAAACGCTTCGCAAACGATCAAGGACGAGCAAGGCGACCGCCTGAAGAGCGAGATTTCCGCCGGGATCCGTTACGATACCCGCGACTCAGTATTCCTGACCCGGCGAGGCGAGGTGGTGGATCTCTCGGGCTATGTGGCGGGCGGCTTCCTCGGAGGCAAGACCGACATCTACGGCTTCGATCTCGAGGCCACGAAATACATTCTGCTCCCGTGGGATACGATTCTGACCTTCAGCGGCCAGTTGGCCAGCGTGAGCACGTGGGCGAGTGGCGACCGGGTTCCGATCTTCGACCGGCTTTACCTTGGCGGTGCGAACAATTTGCGTGGCTTCAAATTCCGCGACGTGGGTCCGAAGGACGAGGATGGCGAACCGATCGGTGGTAATTCGCTCTGGCGGTTCACGGCGGAATACACGTTCCCGATCATGGACAAGATCCGGGGCGCGTTCTTTTACGATGCCGGTTCGGTGGGTAGCAGCAGCTTCGACTTCGGCAGTTCCGTCAACAGCGACGTCGGCATCGGCGTCCGACTCGATCTTCCGATCGGCCCGGTCCGTCTGGACTACGGTATCCCGGTGCAAGCGGACCGCTTCAACGATTCCAGCGGCAAGTTCCAATTCAACATCGGCTACCAGTTCTAACCGCTTTCGCGGAGTTTGAACGGTTCGCCGGGCTCCGCGTCTCAGCCTCTCCATTTCCGACCCCATATACCAAAGCATGAAAAAATACCTCGCTCTCACCCTCGCCGCCGCGGTCTTCGCGCTGGCGCCGGCCTCCGCCCTGGCGCAGTCCGTCACGATCCGCATCGGCACCGTCGACATGAAAAAAGTCTTCGAGAGCTACTACAAGACAAAGGACGCCGAATCGAAAATCAACGAGGCGCGCAACAATGCGAAGAAGGAACTCGAGGAGCGCATGGACACCGCCAAGAAGCTGCTCGATGAGGTGAAGAAACTCGACGAAGACGTGACCAAGCCCGAATTGAGCAAGGAAGCGAAAGATCAGAAGGGGAAGGTCCGCGCCGAAAAAGCCGGCGAACTCCAGACGATGGACCGCGAGATCCGTGAGTTTCAGGCTTCCCGCGAGAAGCAACTCCAGGAACAGTCCGTTCGCATGCGTGGCGGGATCGTGGATGAGATCAACAAGGTGGTCGCAGACAAAGTGAAGGCAGATGGATACGACATCGTCTTCGACCGCTCGGGTCCGAGCCTGAACGGCGTGCCGATTCTCCTCTACGCCAAGGAAAGCTACGACTTCACCCCGGACGTTGTCTCCGCGCTGAACAAAAACAAATCCGCCGACGCTCCGCTCGAGCCTGCCCCGAAGCCTGCCGCGCCCGCGCCTGCCAAACCCAAGAAGTAGTCAACCCCTTGTCCCCCGTGGAATTCACGGTTTTCGAACTGGCCGCCCTGGTGGGCGGCCAGTTTGCTTCCGGGGCGGATGGTTCGACGAAGATCCGTGGCGCCGCTGGTGTGTCCGAGGCTGGCGAAGGGGAGATCACATTTTTCGGCAATGCCCGCTATCTGCCGCAGGTGAAGTCTTCCCAGGCTTCGGCGGTGCTGGTGCCCGCCGATTTTGCAGAGGCGATTGCTCCGATTCCGATTCGGGTCGCGAATCCCTCGCTCGCCTTCGCGCAATTGCTCGAGAAGTTCGCGCCGCCGCCCATTCGTTTTGCTCCGGGCATACATCCCACCGCCGTGATCGCGCCGGATGCCATCCTGGGCGCAGGTGTCTCCATCCAGCCGTTCGTCGTCGTAGAACCGGGGGCGAGGATCGGTGCGGGGAGCATCATCGGAGCGCATGGCTACATCGGGCATGCAGCGACGATTGGGGCCGATTGTGAACTCGCGCCGCGGGTGACGATCGGAGCGCGGTGCCGGTTGGGAAATGGCGTGATCGTCCATAGTGGCGCGGTTTTGGGGAGCGACGGATTTGGCTTTGAACTGGATGGAGGACGCCATGTGAAGATTCCGCAGATCGGCATCGTGGAAGTGGGGAACGATGTGGAAATCGGGGCCAATGTCACCATCGACCGGGCTCGTTTCGGTCGCACGGTCATCGGAGAGGGCACGAAGATCGACAACCTTGTCCAAATCGCGCATAATGTGGTCATTGGAAGTCATTGTTTACTCGTCTCACAGACGGGCGTTTCGGGGAGCACGAAGCTGGGTAATTATGTCACACTCGCAGGCCAAGTCGGGGTCGTCGGCCACATCGAAATTGCTGACGGCGCGATCGTCGCCGCCCAGAGTGGCGTGAGCAAAAGCCTTGGCGCCAAGGAGGTTGTGTTCGGGACGCCCGCCCTGCCGATGCGCGAATCGAAAGAACGCCTCGCTTACCTCAGTCGACTGCCGGCGCTGTTCGATCGGGTCAAGGCGTTGGAGCAGAAGACGGGCAAACCGGGAAAATCTTCGCCCGATGGAAGCTAATCCTTGAGCGGGTCGGGACCGGTCGCTACGTTCACGCCGAACTTTCCAAAGGGAATCATGGCCAACCGCACTCGAACCGCAGCCAAGTCCAAATCACCAAGGAAAACGCCGAAGCGGAAGGTGGCGTCCCTGCGTCTTCCGATGCAGCGGTTGTTCGATTTTCCGGAGCAGGGCCGCTTCTTCAATCTGCGGGAAATTTTCGACAAGCTGAATGCGGCGTATTTCCGCAATCGCCTGCGCGATTACACCATTGTCTGGGGGCGTCGGCGCAAAGGCCGCCCGCGCGATCAAATCGTCTTCGGCACGATTCAGGAGGAGGATCGGGTCATTCGGGTCCACCCTTTACTCGATCGCAATTTCATTCCGCGTTGGTTCGTCGAGTACGTCGTTTATCACGAGATGTGTCATGCGGTGGTTCGCGACGAATACGATTCGAGCGGCCGACGGATCGTGCATCACGCAAAATTCTTCGAGCGCGAGCGGCGCTTCCACTGGTTCCGCCGCGCAAAGGTGTGGGAACAGGAAAACCTTGGGCGTTTTCTCGCCTGATTCTGCGGTCCGATGGGGCGCGCTTTTTCGCGGCCCGACTGGGCGGATTTCGCGAAACGCGTGGGCTTCAATCCGCCGGTTCATCGGCGGCGAGTGCTTCCCGATCGACGGCATTTTCATAACCTCGACGAGCCGCTGATTGCAGGAAGCTGCCGATCATCACGAAGACGAGCGCATTCCATGGATGAGGTGGCTGGATCACCAACCAGACCCCGAGGGCGATCAGCGCCCACGCGAAGCCGATGCCGATGCGCGATGCGAAGAAAGTAGCACGGCGCAACTTTCCCGAGCGGGCCCACAGGATTGCCCGCAAGACGCGCCCACCATCGAGCGGGTAACCAGGAAACAGATTGAAAACCGCGAGCGTGAGATTCGTGACCGAAAGCCAGACGCACATTTGGGCTGGGCCGGTGATATCGAATCGATCGAGCAGTTCCGCGGCGCCGTAAAAGACGCCGACGAGCAGGAATGAAACGACCGGTCCACCGAGTGCGATCCAGATCTCGGAGCGGGCGTCGTCTGGTTCGCGGGCGATCTCGGCGACCCCGCCGATGAACATCAGCGTGATCCGCGGGACCGGAATGCCGCAGCGCTGGCTGACGATGCTATGGCCGAGTTCGTGTAGGAGGATGCTGAGGAAGAAGAGCGCCGCGCCGCAGATGGCGAGAGCGTAATAGTAGCGAATCGTTTGGTCCGGAACCACCGAGGGAAACAAGTCCGATCCCAGCGTGAAAGTGATCAGCGCGGCGATGAAGAACCACGAGGGGTGGAGAAAAAACTCGATCCCGTGGACCCGGCCGATGAATACGCCGCGGCGCGCCGACGCGAACCTCACTGCGCCGGAGCGGGCGATGCCGGATTCGCATCGTCGAACGGCGCCCATGCGAAGACATCGATCGCCGCGGCCTGTGCGATCGGGGCGAGGAGCGTGAACGCCGGAGCCGGGCTTGCGCCGGCGAAGTCCGCGCGGAGCAGTTCCTCGCTCAGCGGCTGCGTCACCTCGAAAAATCGGACGAGATGGCTGAGCGGGCCGGCGGCGTGGACGGCAAACGGGGCCTCGTAGACCGACCCGGTGGCGCGGAGTGCGATCGACGGATCGCGCGGGCTCCGGGCATCGAAGTCGAAGTCGGCTTGGGTGATCGAGACGGTTCGCGGGCCGATGGTGGCCGATGCTCCGGCGAGGGCGACGTGCCCGGAAATTACCGGATCGCCGATCGTGCCGGTGATCCGAGTCTCGATCGTGGTCGTGGCGCCGGGGAGGTTTAGCGCGATCCCTTGCGGGGAGCGTGCGGCGAGGTCGAGGCGCCAACCATTCCAGACTCCCGCCGGAATGCGAACGAACGGCGGCGCCTTGAGCGCCGCACCCAAAACCAGCGGTGCGAGGTTGATGGGCGACGACACTTCGAGGCCGGCGAGGTCGACTGTGCCGGCGACGGACGCCGAGCGAAACGGCCCGTCGATCGTGGCCTGCATTTTACCGCTCGCGAGGATGCGATTGGGAATCCCGGGGAAGAGTTGCCATGCCGCCCGCGAGGTCGTGACCGCGACCTTGAGCTGCGGGTCGCGGATCTTGGTGAAGTCCACCGCGCCCTGGAGTTGCACGTCAGCCGTCGGAAGCTTGCCGGCGAGTTTCCCGATCGTGAAGGTCTGCCCGGCGAGACTTCCCTCGCCGCTTGCCTCGTCGAGGACCAATCCGCTCCAACCCAAAGGCAGCCGACCCTCGGTGAGGCTGACATTTCCGCTCGTGGCGAGTGCGCCGATCGGGCCTTCGGCGTTCACTTCGCCACGGACGATTCCCGCGATGGGAAAGTTCCATCCGGTGAGCAGCGAAGCGGCGCGCAAGTCGAGGTCGTTGGCCACGAGATGAACGCGCGAAGGGGTGGCGTCGCTGAGCAACTTCGCGGCATTGGCGTCCGACCACGATTGCCAGACATCGAGCGGCAGCACGGCGTCGCCCTCCAGTTGCAACGCGGGTCCGTGGATGAAGCGAATGCCCTGAAGACGAACGGCCTTTTCGACCACGGAAACATTGGCGGTAAACGACGACAGATCGTCCGAAAGGGCAAACCGGCTGAAGAGGATCGCCCCCGGCTGGTAAGTGCCGTCGAAATCCGCGTTGATCGGATGCAGCAGCGTGCTGGTGGCACCGAGCGAGCGGAGCTTCGCGAGCCGGGCGAAAAATTTCCCCGTGTGCCCCCGCGCGGAACCTTCGCCCGTCCAGTCGACCACGGCACCGCCGGCGATTGGTTCGGGAACGATCGGTTTCTGGAGCAGCGCGGCGTAGCGGGCGAGGTCCTCGATCGAGGCATGGAGATCGCCCCAGTATTGTTTGTCACCGAGGATGTTCACCACCCCTTTGCCACGCACGAAATCGCCCTGGTTGAAGAGCGAGAGGTTGGCGAGCTGGAGTTCGTTTCCGTTGAGCTTGAGCGTCGCGTGCAGTTCCTCGATCGGTGCATTGCGCCAGGTGAGATTCGAACCGCTGACGATGATCTGCCCGTGGAACTGCTGGTGATCCCCGCGCACCGAGCCATCGATGGTGCCCTTGCCCGCGGCATATTTGAACTCCGGCAGCACCAGCGCGGAGAGCTCGGTGAGATTCTCGATCTTCGCATTCACGTCGAAGGCGAATTCATTCTGCCACCATGCTTCCTGCGCCGCCGGGAGCGCGAATTCGCCGCGCACGTTCAGGAAATTGTGCGCCTGGTGCAGGGTTAGCTCGGGAATCTGCACGCGCCCGTTGAACAGGCTCGCGCCGAGAACCAGGGAGTCCCACTGGCGGCTTTCCCATTGGAAATTTGTGGCCACGAGGCGCAGCGACGCATTTGCTTTGGCCGGGCTTTGCGGCGAGCCGCGGAACGTGAACTTCCCTTCCTTGATCGTCCCGCCGGCCGCGTCGGATTGGCCGAGGAAGGTCGCGAGGCTGCCGATCGCGATCTGCGAAAACGTGCCGGTTGCTTCAAAGGCGAGTTGCCGCCCGCGCGGCAGGGTCTGCGTTTCGATGCGGATGGCGCCGCCGAATGCCGCGACCTGCATTTCAAGATTCAGCCGCCCTCGCGCGATTTCCGCCAGTTCCACGGAGAGGTTTTGAATGCTGACGCCGGGCTCGAGAAGGATCGCGCCGAGTTCAGTCCGCGCGTTGTCGAGCTTCGTCGTGCCGGTCACGTTGCGGAAGGTGCGGTTCAACCAGGGCTGCTTGATGATGAGGTTGCCGACGAGCAACTCGCCGGCCTCCATTTCACTGATCGTGAACCGCGCATTTTGCAGCCGCACGTAGTCGCCATCGCTTTCGAAGATGAAGTCCGCATTGCGCGCTTCGATCCGCTCCGGGCCGGGGAGCCAGCGGCTGCGCGGGCGCGGCAACTCGAAGGTGAAGAAATTTCGCACCGGAGCGGTTGCCGGAGTGTCGATGGGGAGTTGCACCTTTCCCGTCATGCCGTCCACCGTGAGCTGC
This sequence comes from Chthoniobacter sp., assembly GCA_031424375.1. Lineage (GTDB taxonomy): Bacteria > Verrucomicrobiota > Verrucomicrobiia > Chthoniobacterales > Chthoniobacteraceae > Chthoniobacter. Next base: position 12,054 of record JANPHH010000623.1, read on the forward strand.
CGGAACCATCCGCTGGAGCCGCGCGTGAAGAGGGAGCGCCAGGCGAGATCGGCTTCCAGTTCCTTGATCTCCAGCCGGGTCACCGGCCCATTCTCACTCTCGTAGATCCAGACCGAGTCGAGCACGCGCACGGATTCGAAGAGGCTGCCCTCGACCACCCGGATTTGCGCCCGCACACCGCAGCGCCACGCCTCGAGGAAGATACTCTGGCGCACGGCGAAGCGAAAGCAGTGCGGCTCGAAGAGCGATGCGATCGCCAGCAGCAAAATGGTGAGCGCGAGGCGGACGACTGGCAGCTTTGGTTTCGGGGGCTGCCGGCGGAGTTCGTAAATCGGCGCGGCCGCGGAAGTGGAAGCTGGGGAGGTGGTGCTCACGGCGGGCATCGAATCGTAGGGTAAGCGCGGCAAAAGGAAAGCGTGCGTTGCCAGACGTTCAGCCGAGCCCGGCATTCAATCGTCAAAGAGTGACAACTGGTCGCCCGGCACGCGAAACGAAGCCGCGGAAAGTTCTGCCGTGCTGCTCATGCCGGGGCCGCCGGCGCGGAAGCCCGCCTTGCGTTTCGCGACCTCGAAGAGCGCCTTGATCTGCGCGGCGAGCGGACCTTCCCCGCGCATCCGCGCGCCCCATTTGGCGTCGTAGAGTTTATCGCCCCGCAGTTCGCGGATGCGGCCGAGCACCTTGTCTTTGTGGCCCGGGGCGTGGCGGTCGAGCCAGTTTTCAAAGAGCGGCGCCACCGCGTGCGGAAGCCGCAGGATGGTGTAGTTCGCGCCGAGGGCACCGGCGTCGGCGGCCGCGGCGAGCAGGGCGGGAATCTCATGCTCGGTGAGTCCGGGAATGATCGGCGCCATCAGCACGCGCACCGGGATTCCGGCAGCGCTCAACTCGCGAACCGCGGCCAGCCGCCGGGTCGGCGACGAAGCCCGCGGTTCGAGCGCTTTCGCGAGGTCGCCGTCGAGGGTGGTAATCGAGATCGCGACGCTGACTGCGCGATGTCTGGCCAGTTCGGCGAGATGATCGCGGTCGCGCGTGATGAGGTGATTTTTCGTGATCAAGGCCACCGGATTGCGGAACTCCGCGAGCACGGCGAGGCAGGCGCGCGTCAGTTCCAGCTTTCGTTCGATCGGCTGATAGACATCCGTCACGCCGCTCATTGCGATCGGCTGCGGCACCCATTTCTTCCGTGAAAGCTCGGCGCGCAGCAGCTCTGCGGCGCGCATCTTGACCATGATCTTCGACTCGAAATCGAGCCCCGCCGAGAAGCCGAGAAACTCGTGATACGGCCGCGCGAAGCAATACGCGCAACCATGCTCGCAGCCGCGGTAGGGGCTCACGCCCGCGTCGAAGGGAATATCCGGCGAATCGTTCCACGAGACGATCGACTTCGTGTCGTCGCGGAAGAATTGCGTGCGCAGCGGAAGCGGCTGGCCATCGTCATCGAGCAGCGCGCCGGGTTCGAGCTCGAGCCGTTGGGATTCGAAGCGATTCGGCGGATTGAACCCCGCCCCCCGTCCGCCGGGGATCGGGATGCGCGGATCGGGAGTGGTGTTCATGCGAACAGCTTCAGGGTGCTCCCACGCCCGCGCAACCTTGGCGTCAGTGCGCGAAGTAGTCCGGCTCGCTGCCCGGCTTCCACTTGATATTGCAGCCGATGCTTGGCGCCTGGTCCGAGCTGACGGGCGTGCCGGCGAGCACCGCATCCATCGCCGCGCGCAGGTCCGCGCCGTCCGGCGTGCCAGCGCGTGGACGCGTGCGGTCGAGCTGGCCGCGATAGACGAGCTTTCGCTCCGCATCGAAGAGGAAAAAATCCGGCGTGCAGGCAGCCGTGTAAGCCTGTGCGACCGTCTGCGATTCGTCGAAGAGGATCGGGAACGAGATTCCTTGATTCCGCGCAAAAGCCGCCGTCGGCTCCGGCGCATCCTGCGGGTAGTTCGCCGTGTCATTCGCCGAGATCCCCACGATCGCGATACTCTTTCCCGCATAATCGCGAGCCAGACGCGCCAGCTCCGGCGCCACGTAGATCACGTATGGGCAGTGCGCGCAGAGAAAGATCACGAGCAGCGCCTTTCGCTCCGAAAAATCGGCGAGTGAAACGGGACGGCCGGTGGTCATGTCCGGCAGGGAGAAAGCCGGCGCGAAGGTGCCGAGCGGGAGCATGGTGGAGGAAGTGGCAGCCATGCCGCGAAGCTACCGCGTGATCGTGGCAAAACGCAATCGCCGGACCCGCGCGATTGCGCTCCCCGCGACAAACGGCTATGCCACCCCGGCGCCCGCCGCCCCATCTCGAATGAACGAATCCAAAGATCCAGTGCCCACCGCCGAAGCGGAACGTTCCGCCGCGCTCGAGGGCATCCTCGAGCACGCACCCGATGATGCGGCCGCGGAACTCGTGGAGCATCCCGACGATCTCGCGGCTGAGTTGCTCAGCACCATGAACCCGGCCCGCGCGCTGGAGATTCTCGACTGCGTGCCGATCGAGCGCCGCCAGCAGATCCTCGCCGCCGCGCCCCCCGAAACTCGCCGGCAGTGGGTGCAGAATGACAAATATCCCGAGCTGTCCATCGGCCGTCTCATGGAACCCGCGATCGCCGTTTTCCGCCCCGATACCACCGTCGCCGCGGCCACCGAGCAGCTCCGTCAGCTCGTCACGAAAGCCTTCATCACCTACCTCTGGGTCTCCGACGCCACCGAACGCCTCGTCGGCGTCGTCGCGATGCGCGAGATGCTTCTCGGCTCCGACTCGCAGACGCTCGCAGAGATCATGATCGCAAAGCCTTTTCATCTCACCCCCGAGATGTCGCTCACCGATGCGATGAAGGAGTCGCTCACCCGGCACTATCCGGCCTACCCCGTCTGCGATCGTGCCGGGAAGCTGGTCGGCATCGTGCGCGGACAGACGATCTTCGAAGCGCAGGCCTTCGAACTCAGCGCGCAGGCTGGTAGCATGGTCGGTGTCGAGAAAGAGGAACGCCTCGCGACGCCGTGGATGAGCAGCTTCAAATTCCGCCATCCCTGGCTTCAATTGAATCTCCTCACCGCATTCCTCGCCGCGGCCGTCGTCGGGTTCTTCGAGCATACGATTGATCGCATCGTCATCCTCGCCGTCTTCCTCCCGGTCCTCGCCGGCCAGTCGGGCAACACCGGCTGTCAGGCCCTCGCGGTGACGCTCCGCGGCATGACCCTCGGCGAACTCACCCCCGGCAAAGGCTTCCGGCTGGTCGCGAAAGAAGCCCTCGTCGGCGCGATGAACGGCGCCTTCGTCGGCATCTCCGCCGGCCTCGGCATGCTCGTCTACGCCCACCTTCAGCATAATCCCGCCGCGCTCCTGCTCGCCTTCATCGTCTTCCTCGCCATGACGCTCAGTTGCGTGATCAGCGGCATCTCCGGCGCGATGGTGCCGATGATCCTGAAGAAACTCGGCGCCGATCCGGCCACGGCTTCGAGCATCTTTCTCACCACCTCCACCGATGTGGTCAGCATGGGCACCTTCCTCGGCCTCGCCACGCTGCTCATTCGTTGAGGAAGGCAGGCGATCAATGGCTCGCCGCGGCCAGATCCAATCGTCCAATTCAATCAGACAATTCGACCGCCCAATCGCAAAATCTGTAAATCGATTGGGCGATTGGGCGATTGAATCGAATGATTGAATTGTTTGATCGAATCGAATGATCGGAGGCCCTCACCCTTTCATCCCCGTGTCCACGCTCATCCTCCGCCTCTCCTGTCCCGATCGCGTGGGACTTCTCGCCCGCATCACCGGCTTCGTCGCCGGGCATGGCGGCAATCTCCTCGAGGTCGAGCAGTTCACCGACGCTCTCTCCGGCTGGTTCTTCGCCCGGCTGGCCATCGATCCCCGCACCCTGCGCGAGGGCATCCCCGCCCTCCGCGCGGCGTTCGAGCCGTTGGGTAAAGAACTCGCCGCCGAGTGGACCCTGCGCGAGTCCGGCGAGAAAATGCGCGTTGTTCTCATGGTCTCGAAACTGGGGCATTGCCTCGCCGACCTGCTCTGGCGCTGGCGCTCCGGCGAGCTCTCCTTCGACATCCCGCTCGTCATCGCCAACCACGCCGACTTCCGCCACATGGTCGAGCGCGAGGGCATCGAATTTCTTCACATCCCCGTCACCGGCGAGACCAAGGCCGCCGCGTTCACGAAAATCGGCGACCGCCTCCGCGAAGCCCGCGCCGATCTCGTCGTCCTCGCCCGCTACATGCAGATCATTCCGCCGGAACTCTGCGCCGAATTCCACGGCCGCCTGATCAATATCCATCACTCCTTCCTCCCGTCCTTCGTCGGCGCGAATCCCTACCAGCGAGCCTACGAACGCGGCGTAAAACTCATCGGCGCCACCTGCCACTACGCCACCGGCGAACTCGATGCCGGGCCGATTATCGATCAGGAAGTCATCCGCGTGGAGCACTTCCACACGCCGGACGATCTCATCCGTCTTGGCCGCGATTGCGAACGCCTCGCGCTCGCCCGCAGCGTCCGCTGGCACCTCGCCGACCGCGTCCTGATTCACGGGAACAAGTCGATCGTCTTCCGCGACTAGCGCGGGCTCTGAGGGGCGGGAGTGAAATAGTGGCGCCTTGACGCTTCGCCCGGTTTACGTCAGGCCATGAGCTACGTCCGACGGCGCTTTGAACCAGTGCGGCCGGGCGGAAACGGAAGGCGCGCAGTTTGGCGACGCTCACGTTTCGCAGCGCTGGCGGGAATCGCGAAACGACCGGTCGTTTCGACGGCTCCGGACCGGCGACCGGATTTCCGCGATCGAACTCAAAAACCCGCCTGTCCGCCACGGACACGCTCCCCGCTGCCTGCCATGAAATCGAACCTCCGCCTGCTTCTCCTCACTGCGCTCCTGGTCCTCGGTCCGCTGGTCCACGCAGCCACCGTCACCGTCAGCGGCACGAACGGCAGCCCTGGAACACCCGGAAATCCCGGCGGCCCTGGTGGCACCGGGAGTGCCGCCACAGCCACCGCCAACATTGCGGCTGACGCTACGAACAGCGCGACTGCCACTAGCGGCAACGGAGGCGATGGCGGACCTGGCAACGCCGTGGGCGCTGCGGGCGGCCCCGGCGGTGCCGCGGGCTCGGCCACCGCCAACGCCACGAATACCAGCGGGACCGTCGGGCCGCTGAATCTCAGCGCCACCGCGAATGGCGGGTCCGGTGGCAGCGGCGGCGCCCCGGGCGCGGGTGGGACCGGCGGGGTCGCCGCGGCAGGCGGGAATGCCACCGCGTCCGTGAATGGCACGAGCAATGTGGGTTCCATCACCGCGTCCGTCGCGGGCGCGGCAGGCTCGGGTGGTTCCGGCATCGGTGGGCGCGACGGTGCGGCAGGCGCGGTATTTTCGGGCACTGCCGCGTTGCTCACGGGCGGCGCGGGAAATGGCATCACATTCAATACCGGCGGCGTCACCGGCTTCGGGGGAAATGGGGGAAACATCTTCGGGAGCATCTCGGGCAATGTCGCCGGCGCCGGCGGGGCGGCGACGCTGGGCGCCACCGGCACGGCGAGCGCGAACAGCTCCGTGATCGTCGAAGCGCGGACCCAGGGCGGATCTGGCGGGAGTGTGGCCAACGGCTTCGGGCTGAACGCGGGCAATGGGAACGCGGGCAACGGCGGAGCGGCCAGCCTCGGCACGGTCACCGGGTCGAGCGCGGGTGGCGATGTCAGCCTGATCGGGCAAATCCAGGGCGGGAGCGGCGGGAGCATCGACACCGGCTCGACCGGG
>JANPHH010000624.1:0-23586 GCA_031424375.1 Chthoniobacter sp.
CGCACCGGGCCGCTGAATTCGTCGTCGAAATTCAGCGCGTCGCCCCACTCATTCTTGTAGCGCTCGCTGAAGTAGTGCGGCGCGAACTCCTTCACGTAGTTCCCGTCGGGGCCGAGGTGATTGTAGACGACATCGAGAATCACGCCGAGACCGAGAGCGTGCGCGCGATCGACGAAGCGGCGGAAGTCGTCTGGCTCGCCATAGAGCCGCGTCGGCGCGAACAAGTTCACGCCATCGTAGCCCCAGCCGTATCGGCCAGGGAAATCCGCGATGGGCATGACTTCGAGCAAAGTGACGCCGAGTTCGGCGAGATGCGGCAGTTGCGCCGTCGCCGCGGCCCACGTGCCCTCCGGCGTGAAGGTGCCGATGTGCATTTCGTAAATCACCTGTCCCTCGCGGCTCACCCCACGCCATTCGTTGTCGGTCCAAGCGAACGTGGTCGGATCGACGATCCGAGATGAACCATGCGGCCCCTGCGGCTGAAAGCGTGAAGCCGTGTCGGGGAAGTCGCCGCTATCGAGACGATAGCGATAGTGCATGCCGACCCTTGCCTCCGGCACCCAACCCGCCCAGTAACCTCCAGCCTCCGCTTGCAGCGCTACCTCACGAGCATCCGCGAGATCTTCACGGTTCCCGACGAGCACCGCCACGCGTTTCGAGCGCGGTGCCCACGCACGAAAATGCACCCCTCCAGGCGGCTGTGCCTCGGCACCGACCGGGAGGCGGCATTGCGGACCGTGGGTCTTATCGCTCAACGCGTACGGATGTCTCAAACCGCGTGGGCGACCCGGGCCTGTCGGGGATGCACGCCTTCAGCAAACTCTTCGATCATCTTGCGGTTGAAAGCCGGGATGTCGGCGGGCTTGCGGCTGGTGACCAGTCCGTTGTCCACCACCACTTCTTCATCGACCCAATTCCCGCCGGCGTTCTTCACATCCGTCTGAATGGCTTCCCAAGAAGTCAGCATCCGCCCGCGCACGACACCCGCGTCGATCAGCACCCACGGACCGTGACAAATCGCCGCCACCGGCTTGCCCGCCGCAAAGAACGCGCGCGTGAAATCCAGCGCGGCGGGAGTGGCGCGCAAGGTGTCCGGGTTCATCAATCCACCGGGGATCAGCAACGCATCGAACTCCTCCGGTTTGGCGTGCTCCAGCAGCAGATCGACATCGAATTTGTCGCCTTTGTCGGCGTGATGCATGCCCTGAATGGTGTCCCCGGCGGGCGAGACAATGCTCACCGTCGCGCCCGCTTCCTCCAGCGCCTGTTTTGGTTTTTCCAGTTCCACCTGCTCGAATCCATCGGCGGCGAGAATGGCGACGCGTTTGTTCAGAAGTTCTTGGTTCATGCTTCAAGATCGCGGCCTGCGGCGCGGGCGGATGCGCAGGAATCTACCTTCCGAGAATTCGAGAGCGCGGGAAGGCCGGCGTTGGAGGAATCGGCGATCCGCTAAAGAACCTCGATCGACTCGTTTTGCGCGAATCGGAGCGGGGTGGGGTGGGTGGGAGGACCGAGGCGCCATGGTTTTGATCATGCACCGTCGCCTCTCACGAACCAATGGGGTGCCACGGGTGCCACCCTCCAGAACGTCCTGACACCGCCGAGCAGGACGAACGGAACGGTATTGATGAGCAGATGACCGAACTCATCGTGGAGAAAAGGTGCGAGCACTATCCCACCTATACCGGCCGCGGAGCGCGGGCGAATGCCGTAACGGTCGCCCGCTTCAATGAGCCCCGCATCGCTCGGATCAATATCGCCAGCGGACTGGATGCGGTGGATGGCGCATTCTCAACGCTGTTCGGTCCCGCAAACCTCGCGTCTTTTTTCGTCTGTGCCTACCAGATCGATCCAGGCGAGGTAAATCTCGGCGACCCGATCGACGTGGCGAAACGCCTCAATGGCACGCCGACCTTGCTTTATCCGCCGCGCGTTGCCTAAACGGGCGTTAATCTTCAGCGAAGCCGCGGCCCGGACTCGCCGCTGCGCGCCATTTCGGTTGGCAATCATCGGTCAGCAATGGCCAAGCCTCGGTTGGGCGGATAAGAGCATTCGTTGGAAATTGAGGCATGATTACCATCCTCATCATCATCTTGCTCCTGATGCTCATCGGCGCGCTGCCCACGTGGCCCCACAGCTCCAAGTGGGGTTACGGCCCGAGCGGCGGGTTGGGCACGATCCTCTTGATCCTGATTATTCTGTATTTGCTGAAGGTGATTTAGCACCGCGCCCGGCGATCATGCCCATTGACGATCAGGCGCTGCTGCACGACCAACGTGCCGCGCCCGAGATTGTACCGGCGCCCGATGGCCACGCACGCCTGCGCTTGCGTGAGGCAATGCGCGCGCCGCCAGTGGGGGAGCCCGGCCTCACCTTTTGCACGCCTTGATCTCTCCGTGCCGAGCGACGCTGGCATCCGAACGCCTGGCGTGGCACGGAACAAGCGAGCGCTCATCCGGACGCCAGCGCTGCCAAGCTGCATTGGGTTTCGCACCCGCCTGACATGCTCGCACGTCGTTCTAACTGCTTCGCCGGCCCCAAGCTGGCTCTGGCCCAGAAAGATTTTTCCAACATCGCAGTTGCCGACGGGGTTCTGCTCGCGCACATCTCCGGTCTCGTATGCGCCGCCTCCTGCTGCTCCCTTCCCTGCTCTGCGCGGCAGCCGCCTTGCCCGAGCCGGACTATCGCGAACTCGACCGCCCGCCTCACGAGTATCACACCCGCGCGCCCCGCGACCGCTTCACCCGCCTGATCGGCGATCTGGAATCCGGCCGGCTCAACGTGGATCGCAGCAGCGAAAAGGCCTTCGTCGAATCGCTCCTGTGCGTGCTCGAGATCCCCGCAAGTTCGCAGATGCTCGTGTTTTCCACCACCAGCCTGCAGCTCCGCCTGATCACCCCGGCGAATCCGCGCGCACTCTATTTTAACGAAGAAATCTACCTCGGCTGGGTGCCGGGCGGACGCATCGAGGTGCTCTCGCTCGACCCCGAACTCGGCGCAGTCTTCTACATCTTCGACCCGCCGCGCAACGACCTGCCCGTGCGCGTCGAACGCTCCGAACGCTGCATGAACTGCCACTCGGGTGACGATACGGGGCGCGTCCCGGGCGTGGTGGTGAAGTCAGTCATCTCGGGTGAACGCGGCGGGAGTTTGAAATCGTTTCGCATCGAGCAGGCCGGGCACCAGATCCCGTTCGCAGAACGCTTTGGCGGCTGGTACGTCACCGGCGATACGCGGATCGCGTCCGCGCTGGGCAATACCTTCGGCCGATATGTGGATGGCACGCTGACCAAGGTGCCGATGGAACCGGGGCGTTTTTTTGATTTCGCCCGCTATCCGATGGCGACGAGCGACGTGCTCCCGCAACTCGTCCACGAGCATCAGGCGGGGTTCGTCAATCGCGTCGTCGAAGCCGGCTACCGCGCGCGCACTTATCTGCACGCGGATGGTGCGCAGCTCACCGAGAGCCACGGCAAGCTCCTCGACGAGCAGGCCCGCATCGTCGTGCGCTACCTCCTTTTCGCCGACGAGGCCTCGCTAACGGCGGGAGGTCTGCGCGGTGACCTCGCCTTTCAGACAGATTTCCTCAAAACCCGCCGGGCGGCTCCGGGCGGTGCATCGTTGAAGGACTTCGATCTCCGCACCCGGCTCTTCCGCCACCGCTGTAGCTACATGATTTACAGCCCCATCTTCACCGCCCTGCCCGCCGCGATGAAGCAGCGCATCTACGCGCAGCTCTCCGCCGCACTCGACCCGGCCCACGCTCCCGCCGAATACGCCTACCTGCCGCCGCCGGAGAAACAGGCCATCCGCGCCATCCTGCGGGCGACGGTGCCGGACCTCGCCGCCTGGTAGTCAGCGCTACGGCTCCGACGTCGTCGCCTGGGCCGCTTGTTGCAGCGCCTTTTGCAGACGAAACATCGTCTCGTTGCGCAGCTTCCGCCCATCGGTTTCAGACACGTAGAAACTGTCGATCGCCGCGCCCTTTTCCGTGGCGATGCGGGAAAGCGCGATCGTCACGTCCGTCTCGCCGAAAACCCGGAGCAGGTTATAGAGCAGCCCGAGCCGGTCCGGGGTCTGAATGTCGACCAGCGTGTAGACGGGATGCGCGTCATTATCGATCGAGATGCGCGTGGGAAAATCGAGTTCCTGCGAGAGGTGAAATCCCCGGCGCTTCATCGCCTTGGCCAGCAGCGGCGAGAAGTCGAACGTCTCGCTGTCGAGCGATTGCATCAGCCGCTTCTCGACGGTGGAGATTTCCCGCTCGTCGGATACCGCCTCAAACTTCGTGTTGCAGACGCGGAAGATGTCCAGCACGAGGCTGTCCGAGCGGGTGAAAACGTCGGCGCTGAGAATGTTCAGATGCCCCACGGAAAGCGACGCGGCGATCCGCGCGAGCAGCTCCGTGCGATCCCAGCCTACGAACCAGAATTCGCTGTGCGCGCGATTCGGATGCGAGACCCACTTGATCGCCGGGGCGAGCGGCGAATCGCTCTCATCGTGCATCTCCAGGAACGCCCGGAACAGCCGGATGTGCTCCGAAATTTCGGCCACCGAGTAGGCCTGAAAATAACGCTCCGGCATGTATTCGAAGTGCGCATCGATCTCATCCTGAAAGCTCGCCCCGAGCTTGCGCGTGACCCCGCCGCGTAGCGCTTCGCGTTCGATCGTGCGCTGGCGGTAGAAGGCTTCCCCGTCAGCGAGATAGAGCGTGGTGTTGCGGTAGAGTTGCCAGACGAGACCCTCCTTCCAGTCACTCCATTTCTCATCTCCGGTCCCCTGCCCATCCGCAAGTGTCAGGAGCATGAGCGCATCGAGATTCGGTTGCGCCTTGATCGTGCTCGCGAACACCGCAGTGGTCGACGGGTCGTCGAGATTGCGGCGCTGCGCGGTGCTGGAGAGCGTGACGTGGTGGTCGACGAGCAGCACCAGGGCCTTGCGTTGCTCGGGCGTGAGTTGCAGGCGGCGCGAGACTTTTTGCGCATAGAGAGCGCTCGCCTCGGCGTGGATGCGGGCATTGGCCGCCTTGCCCGTATCGTGGAGCAGCAGCGCGAGGTAGAGCACGAACGGGTCTTCGAGGCGTTGGAAGATCGCCTTGTACTCCGCCAGTTTCGCCTCCTCGGTGTCGATCACCCGGTCGAGTTTCTCGATGCAGACCAGCGTATGCTCATCCGCCGTGTAGCGGTGGAAAAACTCGTGCTGCACCAGGCAGGTGAGCTGCCCGAATTCGGGGATGTAGCGACCGAGAAAGTCCACCTCATGCATCTCGCGCAGGATGTGACCCACCTCGCCCTTGCGTGAGCAAATCGCCACGAACGTCTCCCGCGCCGCCTTCGAATACTGAAACGTACGGTCGACGAGATGCAGTCGGCGCCGGACGAGTTGCGCCAGCTCGGGACTCATCTTGAGCTGCCGCTGCTGGAGATGTTGAAAGAGCCGCATCATCCGCGCGGGTTCCTGATTGAAAATGTTCGGCGACTCCGCGTAGAGCCGGCCATCCCGGGAGGTAAATCCGTCGAACTGTTCCGGGACCGCCGCCTTGGTGGGCTTGCGCAGGAAACCGAAGAAGCTTTTCGCCTTCGGTTCCGGGTCCCGCATGGCGAGACGCATGCGCTCCGACAGCAGCTCAGTCACGTGGAAGATATTCCGCGCGTGCTGGTAGTAGTCGCGCATGAATGCCTCGCTCCGGCGGAGCACGCTTTTCTGCGTGTAGCTGAGTTTGTTCGCGAGTAGCACCTGCTGATTCAGGTGGATCACGTCAGTGGCGCGCTTGTTGAAGTAGTGCAGCTCGGTGCGGATGCGGAGGAGGGAGTCGTAGGCGCGGTCGAGCTGGCGGCGTTCGGCTTCGTTGAGCAGACCCTTCTTCACGAGATCGGCCGTGGACGGGGCCCGCTCCTTGAAGAAGCTGATCCAGAGCAGATTCTGGTAATCGCGCAACCCGCCGCAGCCATTCTTCACGTTCGGCTCCTGCATGTAGACGGTGTGGCCGAACTTCTCGTGGCGCTCGGTCTGATTCTGGACCCGCTGGCCGATGTATTGCTCCTCGTGCCCTTCCACGCAGTGCTTCACAAAGGCGGTGCGAAACTCGCCGAACAGCTCGCCATCGCCCGCCACCAGCCGCGCCTCGAGCAGCGACGTCTTGGAAAGCATGTCCTCATTGGCCTGCTTCACCGCCGTCGCGATCGTCCGCGTGGAGTGCCCCACTTTGAAGCCCACATCCCAAAGCATGTAGAGGATCTGCTCGATGACACCGTTGACCCGCTCCTCGCCCTTCGCGCTTTCCTTGTAGAGGAACATGATGTCCACGTCGCTGAATGGATTCAGCTCACCGCGTCCGTATCCGCCGATGGCGACGAGCGCGAGGTGCAGCTTCTTCGTCCCCGGATCGGGCAGATGCTCCAGCGCCGCATCGAGCAAGTGGCTGAGCACGATGTCCAGGAGATGCGCCCGCTCCGCGCAGACCTCGCGGCCACCGCCTCCGCTCCGGTGCTTGAGCCAGATGCGGTGGTTTTCGATCTTGAGGAATTTTTTGTAAAGCTGGAGCAGCTCGGTCGAGTTCAGCTTTCCCTGGGAACGGAGCTGTTGTTCGGCGTGAGCGAGCACCTTGGCGCGGTGTCGGAGCATCGAGTTGAGATTAGAAGGCGGGGAAAGCGCTTAGCTTTCCCCATGCCGGACCCGCTGGCAATTCCCGGCGCGGTGCCTACGCGATGGAAAAGGTGTCCGAGCCAGGATTCGCCCCGCGCCTCACTTGAACCTCGGCATGGTTCGCCGCCAGATGGCTCAGCGCGTGGTAGACCGCCTCGGGATCCTCCTCCAGCGCCGCACCGACCTGGCCAGCCGTCTGGGGCGTGGCCGAGAGCGCGGCGCACACCCGGGAGAGCGTCTTCAGCACCGTCGCCGCGGCCTTTTTCCCCGCCTCCACACCGGGCTGATGATACGCATTGATGTTCACGAGCGAGGCGTAGAAACCCACGGCGCGATCGTAAAGCGCGATCAGCGCACCGACCGTCGCCGGCGTGACCTCCGGAATGCTCACGGTGATCGAGTCGCGCCCGCTCTCGAAAAGCGCTGTGCGCGTTCCGCGGAGAAAGCCCTGGAGAAAATCGCCGCTCGTCACCCCGGGTTCCACCTCGAGCGACGTCCCCGCCCGACCGCGCCGCACCTCGATGAAGGTGACGAAGAAATTGTTCACCCCGTCGCGGAGTTGCTGCACGTAGGCGTGCTGATCGGTCGACCCCTTGTTGCCGTAGACCGCGATGCCCTGATTCACCTTCGCCCCATTGAGGTCATACTCCTTGCCGAGCGATTCCATCACGAGCTGCTGCAGATATTTCGAGAAGAGAACCAGCCGGTCCTTGTAGGGCAGCACCACCATGTCCTTCGCCCCGCGCCCATTGCCGGCCGCATACCACATCAGAGCGAGCAGCATCGCGGGATTCTTCCGTGTCTCCGGCGTGCGCGTCCACTCGTCCATCACCGCCGCGCCATCGAGCAGCCCCTGCATGTCCACCCCCTGCAGCCACAGCGGCACGAGCCCCACCGCGCTCATGATCGACGTGCGCCCGCCCACCCAGTCCCACATCGGAAAACGCGCGAGCCAACCGCCGGCGATCGCATACTGGTCGAGCGCGGAGCCGACACCCGTCACCGCCACCGCATGCTCGCCGAACTTCAGCCCCGCCGCGCCATACGCCGCCTCCGCCTCCAGCATCCCGTTGCGGGTCTCCGGAGTTCCGCCCGATTTCGACACCACCACCACGATCGTCTGCGCGAGACGCGGCTTCAGTTTCGCCAGCACGCGATCGATGCCCTGCGGGTCCGTGTTATCGAAAAAATGCAGGCGCATCCGGTCATCATCCGTCCCGAGCGCGTCACTCACAAACTGCGGCCCGAGTGCGGACCCTCCGATCCCGATCAGCAGCGCATCGGAAAAACGGTGGCTCACGTGGACATTTTCCACGAAACGCAGGATGTCGCTGTTCGTGTGCTCGATCTCCGCAATCAACTCCGCGGTCGGCGCCAGCTTCGGCGCCCGCAACCAGTAGTGTCCCACCATCCGCTTCTCGTCCGGATTCGCGATTGCCCCAGCCTCCAGCTCGCGCATCGTCGCAAACGCCTGCTGCACCGCAGGCTCCCGCTGGGCCAGGAAATCATCTGCAAATCGCACCCGGCTGATGTCGAGCCAGATCCCCAGCGCTTCGTGGCGGACCTGAAATTCCTGAAAGCGATCCCAGAGAGAGTTCATAGGCGGCAATCGCAGCAGATGCCCGTCCCGGTGTCGAGCGCCGCACGTCGTGGAAAAATGCAGGAAGCTGACGTGGAATTTTCCCGTCGATCTTGGCGCGTTCGCGGGTCCTTCAGTGAACCGGCGCGTCTTCGTGCTGAAGCGGGTCGGGAACTATACTGCCGCGCATCACAAACTGGGAAAATAGGGCGGCGATTTCGATGCAAGAGGCATCTCGGAGATTAGCCGGTGGCGCAAGCCACCGGACCCCATGCATCTACGGCCAAGCCCCGGCAGGGGCGCCGGAACGCTGTCTCCACCGCCCCTCCGGGGCGATTCGGTTCTCATCCGGTTCCGGTGGCTTGCGCCACCGGCTAATTTCCTACACGCCTCCGGCGTGGAAGGCAGCGCACGATTCGTTCCCTCCGTTTCTAAAAATTGTGATGCGCGGCAGTATAGAACGCCATCAGCGCGGGCGCAGCGTCTGGAAGATCGCGGTGAGCAGCGAGCGCTCGTCTTTTGCATCGGAATCGAGGGACCAGATCATGACGCCACCGAGGCCCTGATCCTTCACGAAAGATGCCTTGGCGCGAATCGTCGGGAGGCCGTTATACCAGATGGTGCCGCCAGCTTGATCCGCGTTTTCGGCGCCGGGAAACGTCGTGACGATCTCGCGATATGGATACTCGTCTTTCCGGAAAGCGGTCCCGAAGCCGTAGCCGTAGAACGGCACGCCGAGCACCGCCCGCGAGCGATCGAGACCGCGGCCAAGCCAGTAGCGGACATTGCTTTGCGCGAACTCCAGCGAGGAATGCGGACCGGGCGCGTTGCGGTTCCACGGCCCGGTCGCGTCATAGGCCATCACATTCACGAAATCAAAGTGCGCCAACACCGAACTGGGAACGCGGTCGCCGCCGTAGCCTTGCGAGAGAGCGGCGGAGAGGAGCACCCCCTGCGGCTTGAGGACGGCGGCGAGTTCAGCGATGAAGGCTCCGTAGTTTTTGTCGATCGCCGGGCCTTCGAGGTCCACGTCGAGGCCGGCGAAAGCGTGGCGCTGGATGTAATCGGCGAGCTGTTTCACGAACCCGGCGCGCTTTTTATCCGAGAGCAGCTCCGCATAGCGTCCGCGCATCGCTGGATCCTCCGATGCCGAGCCTCCGCCGATGGAGACGAAGACCGGCACTCCGTGCGACCGCGCCGCTGCGAGCAACGCCTCATCACCGGCCTGAAAGGAAAGGTCTCCGCGGTCGTTCACCGGGTTCTCGAATGCAACGTTCAGGTGAGTGATTTTCGCGTAGTCGATCGTCGTTGCGAAGGCGCGGAGGTCGATCCAGTTGGGGACGTAGGCAACGACTCGCGGCTCCGCGCGCCCGGTGGCCGGGAGGAGGCCGAGCACACCCGCGACCGTCCCGACCCATAGCATCTGCAAGCACCGAATCATGCGCCGACCTTCGCGGAATTTTGCTGCACCCGTCGATGTGCAAAAACCGCCGTGGATTCAAGAGGAGACACGGAAACCAAATAGGCCTGTCATCCCGAGCGGAGTGTAACGGAGCCGAGGGACCCCGGCCTGCGGAGGATCATGGATCTTCGCGCCCTCTGAGGTCCCTCGACTGCATTCCGGTCGCTTAGGCTCCCTCCATTCCGCTCGGGATGACAGCGGTTCATTATCCCAGGCCAACCTATCAATGCTGGCTACGCCGCAGCAGTGAGCGCGATAGCTTTCCAATCGAGATACGCCGCGATGCGCACGAGGTGGTCCACGTCGGGGAATGCCTCGGGTGCTGGCGCGAGCGCCCATTCCCACGTCTCGCTCGGTGGCGGCAGGACGAGGCCGTGAAGATTGTCCCACTCATGCACCACCGCACCGGCCAGATCGCGATGCAACCCGGTCGTGTCGGTGATGAGTGCGGTATGTCCGGGCAGCCGCCGGAGGTAACCGAGATGCGCTTGTTGGAGTTGCCGCGCCCACCCGGCGCGTTCCGCCTCGCCGTGCGATTCCCCGATTCGCCGCAGCGGGATGACGGGAAGCTGGGAAAGCAGGTTGACCGAGACCGTGAAATCGAGCGCGGCGTCGTCGAGAAAAAGCGTCGGTTCAGACCGCGGCAACGGCTGCGCGGGATCGAGTGCGTGGATGGTTTCCGTCACGTCGGCCGGGAGGCAGCGGACATTCGGAAACCGGCGCGCCGCGAGCCGGCTCGACCAAGGGAAAACGATGTCCACGAGCACGACCTCGCGGAACATTGCGGAGAGTTCGCGCAGCGGAATATCGTGGAGCAATCCGGCGCCGAGGATCACCGCCTTGCGACGCGACGGCGCGCATGCCGCCGCTTCGAGGATCACGCGCCGCGTGCGAACGAGATGGGATTCCCATGCCCGCCGGCAACGGCGGTACCTCGCCTGCACCTGGAGGCTGGAGGAAAGAAAGCCCATCGACCGCACCCGCCACGAACACGGTGTCGCGGCGTATTCGAGGAGATCGAGGAGCAGCATGTGGACGGATATTTTCCCACCGCCGACACGATCGCGAGGAATAAGCCTTGCGCCCGGCGGCTTTCGCGTGTCCTGTCAGCGCACACAAGTTTGGAACCCCTCTGGGTTTGGTAGATTGCTAGTTGGTTCGTGATGCGGATTCTTCCGTGAGCGTTGCAGTGGCAGTTTTGAGATCCGATTACCGGAAACAGCCACCGAAAGCTCCGTCTTGCAGTCAAAGAAAGTAACATCATGTCCAGTAAACTATACGTCGGTAATCTCTCGTTCGACACCACCGAGGTCGACCTTCAAGACACCTTTGCCGAAGCCGGCACCGTCTCCGAAGTCGCCCTCATGCAGGATAAGTTCACGGGGAAATCCCGTGGCTTCGGCTTCGTCACTATGTCTTCCACCGAAGAAGGCCAGAAGGCGATCAGCCTCTTCCACGGCAAGAACGTGCAAGGCCGTCCTCTCACCGTGAATGAAGCTCGTCCTCGCGAAGATCGCACCGGCGGCGGCCCCCGCAGCTTCGGCGGCGGCGGTGGCGGTGGTGGAGATCGCGGCGGCGCTTCCCGGCGCTACTAAGCCAGCCGGGCGCTCGCGCGCCCGACTTGTTAATCCTTACGCAAACGCCCCGACTTATTGTCGGGGCGTTTTGCTGTACCGGAGCGGCTTGAAGCTTGGTGCGCATCGGATGCTTATCGCTCGCCGGGTCTCTGCCGCCGTGCGAGCGTCGACTTATGCCCCAGCGCCCCAGCAAAAAACCGAAACCACAGCCACCCGGAAAACCCGGCGCTCAAACCGGCTCGATCGACGACCAGCAAGCGTCGAGAGAGCGTCATCGCGGAGATAATACGAAATCGATCCTGGGTAAATTCCAAGGCCGGAAATCGATCTAACGGAACCGCCCGGATCACTCGCCGCGACCTCAGAGGGTGGACCGAAACTCAAGAAAGCCTGTCATCCGGAGCGGAGTGTAACGGAGTCGAGCCGAGTCTGCGAGACAGCCGTAGGCAACGACCTCGGCCTCTCGAAGATCACGGATCGTTCGGCATTCCGAGGTCCCTCGACTTCATTTTGGTCGCTCAGGCTCCCTGCATTCCGCTCGGGATGACACGCGGTTTTTGATTCCGGCACACCCTCCCTGGGGATCAATTCCCGCGGGGGGGCGTGATCCGGCGGAAATCCATATAGCCCATCGGGATCACATTTCCCCGCCGACCGGCGAGCGGCGCCGTGGCGATGCGGCTGATGACCCCAAACGGATCGGTGACTTGATCCGGTGAACTGAACGTCGTTCCGCTATCCGTCCCTGCATCGTAGGGAAAGAGCGGCACGATCTTGCGCGCGACCCACCGGCCGCGCTCGACCAGCGGCAGATTTCGCACGCCCACAAACCAGTCGGGGCTCGGCGCCACCATTGAGGTCAACGTCACCAGCGGATGGCTGCGATCGATGGTGAAGCGAATCGATGAACGTCCCGCTCCTCTGCTGATCCCGGTTCCCAATAGAACGCGGTTCGCCGTGCCCGCCGTGATGGCGGCAGTGACTTCGTCGGACAGGATCCCTTGCGATCCGCGTTCCGCCATGCGGCGAATGCCCTCGGTCGCCGGGGCCCCGCGCCGCCAGAACGAGACCGACTCGTTGTGCAAGCCGCCGACCAAACCGGACCAGTGCGCGCTCAGAGGAAACTCACGGGGATGGCTCGCGGGGTTCCAAGTGGCGCGGAAGACGACTTCATATTCGACGCTGGCCGTCGCCGCATCGGCGCTCGGCGGGGTGAACTCGATGGTCAATTTCGGCGCGCGGGCTGGGTCCTCGCGTGATCCGAAGACCAATCCAGCCGGATCGGAATTCGGACCAGCCACGACAATCCACCCTTCATTCGAAAAAGGCCGGTCCAACCAGTCTTGCACGTCGCTCACGAGCCGCTTGGTGGAGGGAAATACCACCGGGACGCCTGTCCCCAAATCGACGCTGCCGCTCGCGCCGGAGACGAAATCGATGCCCCGCGCGCCACCCGGGCGAATCCAAATGGCGACCGGATGCAGCCGGCGACTCCAGCTCGCCTCATGCGCCTCACTGGCGATTCCCGCCGCGACGCTGCCCCGCCCTTCATTCCACACTCGCGCCACGCGGTAGAGTGCGAGTCGGGCCGGGCCGGACGACGAAGCTCCATCGGCCGGTGCGAGGTTCAAGCTAACGCCGGTGATCGTCGAGCCGGGCGGGACGCTCGTACCGATATTGAAGCGCAGCAGTGCGCGCGTCTCGCTGCCCGGCGCATTCCGGACCCGCAACGCTGTCTCCCGGCCAAAGTTTCCCACGGGTTCCGCCTGGTCGATCGTGGTGTCGGCACTTGGAGGAATCTCGATGCTTTCGGCGAACAACGGGCCGGCAAGAACCAGCGTCGTGAAGAGCAATAGTGAAGTTTTCATCGGGTTTTGGGGTCAATGGTTCGGAATTTCCCGCGGTCACGCCCGCCAGTAAAACGACGGACGAAGATTGCGGAGCACAGTGGTGTGAAAGTGAAACGATCCAGCCCGGCGGATGATTGCAGCACCGCGAAACCACGCTCGCCGGCCCCTCTACGCTGCCGCTTCCTCCGCACGAAGCAAGTGCTCGATCGCGCGGCGGTGGGGGGCGGTGACGGCCACGTCGGATAGCTCCGCGGTGAGGAACCACTGCTCATTCGGAGCGAGGCGCTCGGGCGGGCTTCCACGATAGATCGAGAGCTGCACGCGGTGGTGAGTGAAAGGATAGGTGAGAAAGCTCAGCGGCGCGTGACCGTTCACCGGCGTGGCCAGCGGCGGCAACTTCCAGAGTCCGCGCCAGCGTGCGCCGGTCTGCTGGGCGAGCAGGATGCGACGGCCGCGCACGATCCACGCGCAGTCTTCGCGGAGTGGAACGATCTTGGGCCGGGGCTTCTTGATCGGCAGGGAATCGGGATCGATCGTGCGGCATTCCTCACGAACCGGGCAGCGGAGGCATTGCGGCTTGCTCGGAGAACAAATCAGCGCGCCGAGTTCCATCAGCGACGAGGTGTGCTCGCGTCCGCCGCTGGCCGGCAGTAGTTCTTCCGCGGCCTGGCGCAGGACCCGGGCGCCCGCTGCGGTGTCGATCGGCTCATGCGAATCGACGAGCCGGGAGAGAACGCGGGCGATGTTGCCATCGATCGTCACCACCGGCAGGTCGAAGGCGAAACTCGCGATCGCTCCCGCGGTGTAGCTGCCCACGCCGGGCAGCTTCGCGATCACCGCGGGATCGGAGGGGAGCACGCCCCCGAATTCAGTGACGACCTGCTGCGCGGCGCGATGAAGATTCCGCGCCCGCGAATAATATCCCAGCCCCTGCCACATCCCGAGCACCTGATCCTCCGTGGCCGCGGCGAGCGTGGCGAAATCGGGAAACCGCGCGAGCCAGCGCTCGAAAAACGGAATCACCGTCGCGACCTGCGTTTGTTGCAGCATGAATTCCGAGACCATGACCGCGTAGGCATCCGTCCGTCGGCGCCACGGCAGATCGCGGCCGCTGGCGCGGAACCAGGCGGCGAGTTTGGTGCGGAGAATCTGAGGCTGGCGGATTTTCGGTTTGGGCATTGGCGCGATGCGGCGCAGACTCCTACGCGCTCATGGGCCCGATCAAAAATCCAAAATCAAAAAACGAGCCCGCCGCCATCACGCTCTACACGTCACCGCTTACGCCCGCGCAGGCGGCGAAACTCCGCACCCTGCTCGAGGAAGACGGCTACCGCTTCGAGCCCAAGCCCTACACGCTCTACTACGCGGTAAAGGACAAGCTGAACGTCGCCGTCTACGAGAAGGGGCCGAAGGTCGTGCTGCAGGGCAAAGGCACGCAGGACTTCGTCACCTTCCGGCTCGAACCCGAAGTCCTCGGCGAGGCGAAGCTGGGCTACGAGGAAGTCCACAATCCGGAAATGTTTGCCCCGCATTGCGGCATCGATGAAAGCGGCAAGGGCGACTTTTTCGGTCCGCTGGTCATCGCCGGTTGCTACACGGATGCGGAGATCACCCGCACGCTGATGGCCGCGGGCATTCAGGACAGCAAAAAAATCGGCAGCGACCAGCGCATCCGGGACCTCGCGAAAATCATCCGCGCAACGCCGGGCGCGGTGCATTCGGTGGTGTCGATCGGCCCGGAGAAATACAACGAGCTCTACAAAAAGTTTACCAACCTCAACAGCTTGCTCGCCTGGGGTCATGCGCGCGTGATCGAGAATCTCCTCGAACTGCGACCGGATTGCCCGCGCGCCTTGTCGGACCAGTTTGCCAATCCCGCGCTAATCAAACGCGCGCTGCTCGAAAAGGGCCGCGCCATTCAGCTCGACCAGCGGACGAAAGCGGAAAGCGATGTCGCGGTGGCCGCGGCCTCGATCCTGGCGAGGGAACGCTTCATCGACTGGATGGATCAGACCGGGCGGGCCACCGGAACCGCGATTCCGCGCGGCGCCTCCGCGCAGGTCAAGGAAGTCGCGCGAAAGTTTGTCGCCGCGCAAGGGGCTCCAATCCTGCGCCGCCTCGCGAAAGTGCATTTCAAGACGGCATCGGAGATCGACCCTGGCGAGTATCCGGTGGTGGAGAAGCCGCTGTCTTTTAACCGTAAAAAGTCTTAGTCCCCAGGCAACTTGCCTGGTGACGAAAACGGCGCACCATGCTTGCGCTCCCGTTGCGATGGGATATGCACATTTGACCACACCCATGGGAACTCTAACCAAGCGCGAGCTCGTCGTTAAAATCAGCAACGAAACCGGCATCGTTCAACATCAAGTCCTCGCCGTCGTCCAAAAAACCCTCGATCACATCGTCGATGCGCTCGCGGGCGGGGAGACGGTCGAACTGCGGAACTTCGGCGTCCTCGAAGTCAAGCTGACCAAGCCGCGGGTCGGGCGAAATCCCAACCGACCCGGGAGCAGTTTTGTCATTCCCGCACGGGCGACGGTGAAGTTTAGGTCGGGCAAGGTGATGAGGCAGAAGGTCTCAAAACTCTCAGCCGTCCTGAAGCGCGAGGCCGCCAAGGTCTGAGTCTGATCGCGTGACGCGCCACACCGGGCGCTTTCTTTCCTCGTGCGCCGTGCCGCGGGTTCGCACGACCGGTCGGCGCGATGAGGAACGACTCCGTTGTTGCGTTCGCGGCGAGGGACTCGCAATCTTTTACCCGATGGCAAAAGAAGATGCGATCAAGACCGAAGGCGTCGTGCGCGACGTGCTCCCCGGCACGATGTTCCGCGTGACGCTCCCCAATGGCGTCGAAGTCCTCGCCCATATTTCCGGCAAGATGCGGAAGCATTTCATCCGAATCGTGCCCGGCGATAAGGTGGAACTCGAACTGTCGCCCTACGACCTGTCCAAGGCGCGGATTATTTTCCGCGAACAATAACGCGGCACACGCAACCCCTTCTCCAACCGCGATCCTGCACTGAAACCCCGGACGGCAAGCACCGCCCACTCCACCGACAAATCATATGCCCGACGAAACTCCATCCAACGAAGCGAAGAGCAACCTCGAAAGTGCCAAGGCCCATGCACAGGAAGCCGCGGGAGCGGCAAAGGCCAACCTGAAAAATGCCGTCGACCAATCGAAGGAGCACCTCAAGCAAGCGGCCGGCGACCTGCGCGCGGCGGCAGAAGCCAAGGCCCGCGAATTCCGCGGCGCCGCGGAATCCAAGGCTCAGGAATTTCGCGGCCGCGCGGAGAGCTTCCGCGGGGAAGCGACCGACCGCGTGCGCACGCTGCAGGAAGACGGCGAGGAATACATCCGCGCCAATCCTCTCAAGGCCGTGCTGATCGCGCTCGGCGCCGGCTTCCTGCTCGGTATCAGCTTCCGCCGCTAAGCCGGTGATCCTGCCCGGTCGCTGCAGCGGTCCTGACGCGCTCCGCTCATGAGCGAACCCGACGGACTTTTCCGCAACCTGTCCTCGCTGCTCGGCGCAAAGCTCGCCTATCTCCGCGCGCGGCTCGAGCTCGCGGGATTGGAGGGGAAGGAAGCGGCGGTCCACTACGGCCTCATCCTCTCGCTCGCCTGCGTGGCGCTCGTCATGATCGTCTTCGGCTACCTCTTTCTCGTCATCGCACTCGTGTTTCTGGTCGCGCTGGCCTTCGGTGGCGGCGACGCCTGGATCTGGGTCACTCTCGGGGCGGCCGTGTTGCATTTCATCGGTGCGGCGGGGCTGCTGCTCTTGGCGAAAATGAAGCTCGGTCAGCCGATGTTCGCCGCCACTCTCGACGAACTCAAAAAGGATCAGCAATGGCTCAAGACTCCCGGAAATCTGAACTGATCGCCGAACTCGCCCGCTCGCGCGATGCGCTCGCGGCCGGCGTCCGTGGCGTGGGCCGCAGTCTCGACGTGACCCAGCGCGCGGCGGACGCATTTGCCCGAAATCGATTTGCGTGGCTTACCGGTGCGAGCCTCCTCGCGTTCGCGCTCGCGAAGCTGCCGGCGCGGACGAAGAAGGTGGTCGTCGACCGCAAAGGCCGTCCGGGTCAGACCGGAGAGACCGCGGTGAAAGCCGGTTTGCTCATCACCGTTCTGAAGCTCGGCTTCGATCTCGTCCGCCCCGCGCTGGCGAAGTGGCTCACCCAGCGGGTCACACTCTACGCACAGGAGCGATTCAGTTCATCCCGCCGCACCTGACAAGCGGCGGGTTATTTGTCGCCGGCGAAAACGCCCACGCGCCGAAACTTCGCATAACGCTCGGCGAGCAGTTGATCGACCGGGATTTTGGAAAGTTCGTCGAGGTGGCGCGCGACCGTCTTCTTGAGGTTCGCGATCGCGGCGGTGTGATCCTGATGTGCGCCACCGAGCGGCTCGGGGATGACCTCGTCGATGAGCTTGAGTTCGAGCAAATCACGCGCGGTGAGTTTCAGCGCGGCAGCGGCTTCGGGCGCGTGCTTGCGATGCTTCCAGAGGATTGCCGCACATCCCTCCGGGCTAATCACCGAGTAATAGGAATTCTCCAGCATCAGCACCCGGTCGGCGACGCCGATGCCGAGCGCACCGCCGCTGCCGCCTTCGCCGATGACCACGGCCACGCTGGGCGTGCGCAGCACCATCATCTCGCGGAGATTCACCGCGATCGCCTCGGAGATGTGCCGTTCCTCGCTGCCGATGCCGGGATAGGCGCCGGGAGTGTCGATCAGCGAAACGAAGGGCAGCGAAAATTTTTCCGCCAGCCGCATGATCCGCAGCGCCTTGCGATACCCCTCGGGATTCGCGCAGCCGAAGTTGCGTTTGATGTTCTCCTTGAGTTCGCGGCCTTTCTGGTGGCCGATCACCGCGCACTTGCGGGCGCCGATCGTCGCAAAACCGCCGGGCATCGCCTTGTCATCCGCGTAGAGCCGATCGCCGCGCAGCTCGATGAACCCGCTGAACGACAACTGGATGTAATCGAGAGCGTAGGGCCGCGCCGGGTGCCGGGCGATCTGCACGCGCTGCCAGGGAGTGAGATTGTGGTAAATTTCCCGCTTCGTCTCATCGATCTTGTCCTCCATGCGGTGGACCTCGACTTCGAAATTAATGTCGTTCGCGCGGGAGTGGCGCTTCAGATCGGCGAGTTTTTCCTCGAGTTCCGCGATCGGTTTTTCGAATTCGAGCGGGGGCAGTTTCATGGTGGAGTTATTCGAGGGTGACGGGATTGCCCCGCGCGAGCAAGGCGCCGAGTTCGGCGGTGGCTCCGGCGGAGAGCGCGATGCCCGTGGGGGGCTTGGTGAATTTCGCGGGATCGGTCCCGACGGGCGGAACCGGATAGAACGTGCAGTGGCGGATCGAGATGTTGATCTGGTGCAGAGCGCGCCCGTAGTTTTTGTCGGTGAAGTTGACCCGGTTGCCGTCGACCCGGGCGACTTTTTCGATGATCTTGCCCGCCATCTTCACCGGCGGCGCGCCCTTCTTGAGCGCGAGTTGGTCGGGCCATTTGAGGATGGGGTATTGTTTGAAGAATTTGTTACCGCGCAGCACGATGACTTTGTTCTGCTTGCGGCTGATCACAACGGTAAAATCCGGAGTGGGCAGGACCAGCTTCTGACCGATGCGGAGGATGCTTCCCTGAAGATTGTTCGCCCGCATGATGAGTTCGGGAGTGCTCCGATTTTTCTGCGCCACGCGCGTGATCACGTCGCCGGAGCGGACGATGTAGACCACCTTGTCGGGCGACGGGAAGTCGGAGAAAAAGAGGCGCGTGTTGAGTTCTCCGAGTTCGTTCCGAGCGTCGTCGAGCTTGGTGGAAACGGGGTGCTGATCGATGAAGTCGTAGAACGCCTTGCGCGCTTCCACGAGCTGGCCCGAGCGCTTGATGGCCACGCATTTTTCAAACTCCGGGACCGAGCTATCCGGCGGCGCAGGGGTCGCGGGGGCCGTGCGTTCCCGCTGCAGTTCGAGCTGCGGCTTGACGAACAGCTCGTAGGCAAAATATCCGCTCGTGCCGAAGATCGCACAGGCAAAGAGCAGGATGACGAGGGCTTTCACGGGGATGCGGACGCGTGGGGATGGAGCGATGAAATAATGGATTGGCCGGTCGATGGAAACCGCAGAAACCGCTCCCCTGCCCCGCCGATCGAGCTACTCAAAACAGGCCGCGTTGCCGGAAGTCCCGCAAATTCTCGCCGGCCGACTCCTCGATGAGATCCGAGGCAAACTTCAGCAGGCAGATTTCCCATCCTTCATCCACGCCTTCGATGATGGCGCTCAGCGGATCCTTGGAATCGTCGACGCGTTCGCGGAGGCGGCCCACTACGTCGGCCAGCGGGCAGTGGACGATTTCATCGCTCACGTCGCTCTTCCGAAACTGAAACCCGTACTTCACCACCGCGAGGTCGGCTCCATGTTCACGGAGCCACCGGCCGAACTCCTCAGCGCGTTCGCCGAATCCCTCGACGAGCATGCTCTGGAAATGCCCCGGGGTGATGATCTGGGGACGCTCGGCATGGATGCGACCATCCCGGACCCGCACGCGGTCGACGTGGTCCATCAGTTCGGTGACGAGGAAGAAGCGAAAGCTCGTCTGGCCAAACGTGGCGATACGCCGGGTGGGCGCGTGAAGGACGCGGGTGTTTTCGATGGCGTACTGGACGGTGTCCTCGTTCGGCATAGGGCGGCGAAAGGTAAGGTCCGCGCCGCGTGGTGCAATGATAGAGTTGAGCGCACTGGGACGTTTGACGCGGTGGGCAGCGGCAGAAAGCAGGCCGGATTTTCAATTCGTCACCAATCGGCTCGTCCGGTTTCAGCTCCCGGAAAGGCACGGCTCATTACCTGCGGCTGGCGCGCCGACTCGGCTCGGCTTCGCGGCTTTGCTCTCGAATTCGCGGGCTGTCTGGAACCCAGGGCCGCAGCTCAAACCCGCACTTTGACCCGCTTCGGCTGCGGGCGGAGATCGCGAACGGTCGGGCCCGCGACCCACTCGCCAGGCAGCAGCAGCGTGCGGGGATAGCGCGGGATCCCGCGCTCATTGCCGCGCAACTGCGCATCGACGAGATCCACGGCCGCAGCGCCCACGAGGTCGGCATGCTGATTTACCCCTGCCATGTCCCGTTCGCTGCTGGTCAGCGCGAGATTTACGAAACCCACATCCTGCGGCACGCGCAGGCCAAGTTCGCGGAAGACCCGCAGGCATTCCCCGCCCACGCTGATCACCGCATGCGGCTGATGCTCGTGGAACCACGCGGAAAAGGAGCGCCCAATCGGCCCCGCGCCCTGATACGTCGGCACGCGCTCGGCGAGCGGCAGCCCCTGCTGATACGAGAGCATCGCCGCCGTCCACGGCTGATGCACCCGGTCGTCACGGCCCTCCACGAACGCGAGTCCAATGCGCCGGTAGCCGAGCGCCGTCAGTTCCTTGAGCGCGATCTCCGTGGAGCGAAACTGATCGGTGCTGGCGCGATTTAGTTCGGGGCGCGCCAGGGAATTCGCGATCGCCGCGACCGAGAAACGCTCCCACTCGATCGCCAGTTCATCGGTCCCCGGCGGCAACGGAGCCACCACGAGGCCATGAATGTCCCGCGTCTCGAGAATCTCGCAGAAACGCCGCTCGGTGAGCCCCGGTCGCCGGACCCACCATTCCTCCAAGGTGTAGCCGAGTTCTTCCGCGCGTTTCCTGGCGCCTTCGTGAAAAGTCAGGAGCGACGGGTGCCGGCGCCATCCGCCCTCGGTGGGAAAGGCGGTCACGTAGGCGAGCACCGACGTCCGCTTCACATCGCGCGCCTGCCGGAGTTGGGTCATCAGCGCGGAAACCATCGGGTTGGGCCGGTAACCCATTTCGTCGGCTAGCTTCCGGATTCGTTCGGAAGTCGCGGCGGAGATCTTCGGACTATTCCGGAGGGCGAGGGAAACCGCCATGCGCGACACACCGGCCGTATCCGCGATTTGCTGCATCGTGGGGGGGGTGGGGGAACTCATTGCAGCTACAATTACTACGATTGACTATAACGTGTAAACATCCAAATGAGGGCGTGCGGTGTTGATAACGTGCTCGGAGGAATCTTGACGGAAAATTTGGCGAACCACGGAACCCTTGTGCGATCTACCGCAGCTTACTCAGGACCAAAGAATTCGCCACATGGAACCGCGACTCTTTCGACCCCAGCGGAAACCATTCTGATCCCTCCCTTTGCGGACGGAAAATCCGGCAGCGGTGTGGCACCGTGGACGCCGTGCAACCAAAACGAGGGACCGACCGGGGAACTGCGGTATACGGGTGTGATTAAATGTGGTGCAGCAAAGTCTGTAGTCCCGGAGGGACAGCGGAAATTAGCCGGTGGCGTCAGCCACCGGAACCGCACGGCGGGGCGAACCCGCCCCGGAGGGGCGGTGGAGTGGTCTCGGCGGTTGAATTCCAACGCCCCTGCCGGGGCGAACTCATTTTTTCCGCAATCCGGTGGCTGACGCCACCAGCTAATTTCCATCGTCCCTCCGGGACACCGTGCGCATCCCGCATGGCGCCACATTTAATCACACCCGCGGTATACGATGAACGATTTCACGACGCTTCCCAGCCAACAGCGGTCCGCAGGTGACCCGTGGCATCTTTTTTAACATCGTAAGCTGGCGTGCGGGCCGCATGACACAGTAGAACGCGCGGCACCTCGCCCCACCCACCCTCCAGTCTCCCCTCCTCCCTATGAATTCCTCCCGTTCCGGTATCCTCGCAGGTGGCAATTGGATCGTCGATGCCGTGAAGATCATCGACACCTGGCCACAGCAGGACGCGCTGGCCAACATCCTCTCGACCACCAAAGGCACCGGCGGTTCGCCCTTTAACGTCCTCGTCGATCTCGCGCTCATGGGCTCTGGCGTTCCGCTGGAAGCGGCGGGCCTCGTCGGCGCGGATGAAAATGGCAAGTGGATCGTGGAAACCTGCGCGAACCTGAAAATCGGCACCCGCACGCTCATTCACACCGACGCCGCGCCGACCAGCTACACCGATGTGATGACGGTCAAGGACAATGGCCGCCGCACCTTCTTCCATGCCCGCGGGGCGAATGCACTGCTCGACTCACCGCACTTTCAGTTCACCGAGACGGGCGCACAGATCTTCCACCTCGGCTACCTCCTCCTGCTCGACAGGCTCGACGGCCCCAGCCCCACCCATGGCACCGTCGCCGCCGAGGTTCTCTCCCGCGCGCAGGCCGCCGGATTGAAGACCTCCATCGACGTGGTGAGCGAAGACAGCGACCGCTTTCCAAAGATCGTCCTGCCCGCGCTGAAGTATGTCGACGTGTGCATCATGAATGAATTCGAGGCCCAGCGAGTGACCGGCCGGCGCATCCGCGTGGGCGACGCCCACACCGGCGCACCGGGCGTGGCGGGACTCGACAAAAAGGAACTCCGCGCCGCGATGGAGCAACTCCTCGAAGCCGGCGTCCGCGAGCGCATCGTCATCCACTTCCCCGAAGGCGGCTGCGCGCTCGGTCGCGACGGCGCCTGGCACGAACACGGGAGTGTGCAGCTTCCCGGCGACTTCATCAAAGGCGCGGCCGGCGCGGGCGACGCTTTCACCGCCGGCATCCTCCTCGGCTGGCACGAGGGCAAGCCGGTCGACGAATGGCTGCGCATCGGCGTCTGTGCCGCCGCGGCGAATCTGAGCGACGAGACGTGCACGGGCGGATTGAAGCCGCTCGCGGAGTGCCTCGCCCTCGGAGAAAAATTCGGCTTCCGGTAAACTCAGGCGAGGTGCCGCGCCTGGCGTTTCGCCGCGCGCCGCTGGGCCGCCGGAGCCAGCGGTTCCGCATCGAGAAACGGCAGCCGCTCCCGCCCGGACTGCCGGTGCCAGTCCCGCGCCAACACCGCGCCCACTCCCTCGCGATCCCCTCCCCGCACCTCCGTGAGAAAGCGGAACAGCACCTCCGCGAGCTGCACCAGCGCGATGCTGTGCCGCCGCCCCAGCCGCGCCGTGACCCAGTCGCTGAAGGTCAAAAATCCCGCAAACGCCGACCCGCCATCCGCCCACAGCAGCGGCACCGTCTCGCGGAAGTGCCCGCTATTTCCCACCAGATCCCAGAACCGCGCAAACGCCCGCAGCCGCTGTATCGTCGGGAAATCGAGCAGCCGGTTGCGCAGGATTTCGTAGGGCGGCGCCGGGCTGTAGACCATCTCCCACTCCTGATCATGACGCACGATCGGCGTCCCGCGCAGACGCTTCAGAATCCCCACTTGGATCTCCTGCGGCCCCAGCGCCACCAGTCGGTCAAACCCGCGCCCGAACGTCTCCAGATCCTCCCCCGGCAGCCCGACGATCAGATCCGCATGAATGTGCACGCCTGTCTCCGCGCGCAGATACCGCAGATTATCCTCCAGCCGCGTCACATTCTGCCGCCGGCTGATATTCGCCGAAGTCGCCGCATCGAACGTCTGAATCCCCACCTCGAGCTGCACCCCGCCCGGCG
>JANPHH010000625.1:0-19335 GCA_031424375.1 Chthoniobacter sp.
CCTGCGTGCAGGAGACGCGGAACTCCGGATCCGGCACGAGGGTCATCAGCGACCCACCCTTTGTCTCCAGATGGATCGTCTCCGTGACCTCGAACACCGCGCGCGGGACGCCCTGCGCGACGATGCCCGCTTTTTTGATCAGCGCCACGTAGGGTTGCGCGCTGCCATCGGCGATCGGCGGCTCGTTCGCGTCCATCTCGATCAGCGCATTGTCCACGCCGAGCCCGGCGAGCGCGGAGAGGACGTGCTCCACCGTCTGCACCTTCACCGCGCCCTGCGCGATGGTGGTGGCGCGTTCCACCGTCTTCACATGGTCGATGTGGGCGTCGATCACCGGCTGATCCGGCAAATCCGTGCGGCGAAATTTGCAACCGTGTCCCGGCGGGGCCGGATGCACGGTGAGCGTCACTTTCTCGCCGGTATGCAACGAAGCACCGGTGAGGCTGGCGCTGTGCGCGAGGGTATGCTGCTGATTGGTCATGAACGATGGTGCCCGGAAAAAAGGGCGCTCGTTATGGGCGACGGAACTGCGGGCGACAAGCCCGTTTCCACCCCCGAGACTCCGCCGACTCGTGCCGCCTAGTCCTTGCCGGCGAGCGGAAAGAGCATCGAATCGATATAGCGCTGATTGGTCTGGCGCAGCCGGCTGACGAGGATGCGGCCGATCGAGACGAGAAACTTGAACGCCGCTGTGGGGTAGACGCCGGCGACGGCGGAGATCACTCCCTGCGTGATCCGCAGCAGGGTGACGTTCTGCTCGGCGATGACATCCGCCGAGCGGACGCCCTCATCGACGAGCGCCAGTTCGCCAAAAAAATCGCCGCAGGAAAGTTTCGCCAAATCGATTTCGCGCCCGTCCTTGTGATGCTTCACCTTCGCCTCGCCGGCGACGAGGACGTACATGGAATCGCCATGGTCATCCTGCTTCACGATCAATTCACCCGGCTTCGCGGTGGTGAGGTCGCAGAGGTCGACAAACTGTTCGATCTCGTCCGGCGTAAAGTCGCTGAAAAGCACGGTGTGCTTCAGTTGTTCGCGGATTTCAGGGGTGGTGCTCATGGTCGAGAATTTTCCCGTCGCGCATGCGGATTCGGCGGGGGGTCCGGCGGGCGATTTCTTCGCTGTGGGTCACGAGTAACAGCGTCGTCCGGCGCTGAGAAGCAATCTTTTCCAGCAAGGTCATGACCTGCTCCGCGCTGTGCGAATCGAGGTTCCCCGTCGGTTCATCGGCGAGCAGCAGCCGGGGCTCGTGGACGAGCGCGCGGGCGATCGCGGTGCGCTGGAGCTGGCCGCCACTGAGTTGGTGCATCTGGTGCCCGGCGCGGTCAGCGAGCCCCACGAGATCGATGACTTCCGCCGCGCGCGACTCCGCCTCGGCGAGCGGACGACCCTGGAGCAGCAGAGGAAGGCAGACGTTCTCCCGCACGGTCATGGTGGGCAGGAGATTGAAAAACTGAAAGACGATGCCGAGCCGGCGGCGTCGGTAATCCGTCAGTTGCGCCTCACTCGCGCGGTGCAAGGCGAGTCCGCCCACGATCACCTCGCCGCTCGTGGGCGTATCGAGCCCACCGATGAGATGCATGAGCGTGCTCTTACCGCAGCCGCTCGGGCCGGTGATGGCCACGAACTCGTGCTCCTCAATCCGCAACGAGACGTCATCGAGCGCCGCGCCCGAGGCAGCATAGTGGCGGGTGACGTGGTGGAGTTGGATCAAGGGGAAGTTGAGCGTTGAAAGTTGAGAGTTGAGAGGCGCGGGCGACTAATCTTCGCTGCCAGTCGACTCTGCGGGTGCATTCGTTCTTCGTGAAGCGACCCGGAGCTTGTGGGCACCGCCTCTCAACTCTCAACCTTCAACCCTCAACCATCAACGCGCTCACCATTATCGACGAGACCGCGGATTGGATCGTCGTGGACAAGCCGCCCTACATCGAGGCGCATCCCAGCAAACCGAACGGCCGCGCCACCCTCTGGGACGGCCTGCGCAGTCTGCTCGCCTACGAACTCGCCAATGGCGGGCAGGTGTCGCTGATCAATCGCCTCGACCGCGAAACCAGCGGCCTGACCCTGGTGGCAAAGCATCACCCCGCCGCGCGGATGCTCCACATGGCGATGCAGGACCGGCACTTCCGAAAGGAATACCTCGCACTCGTCTGGGGCTGGCCGGATGAAGACGAATTCGAAGTCGATGCGCCGCTCCTCCGCCAGGGCACGCAGGGGCCGTCGCCCATCTACCTCCGGCAGGCCGTTCATCCGGCTGGCGCCACCGCGCGGACTCGCTTCCGCGTCGAGCAGCGCTACACCGGCGCCACCACGGCCGGAGATCGCTTTTCGCTCGTGCGCGCCTTTCCGGAAACGGGTCGCATGCATCAGATTCGCGTCCATCTCGCCCACGCGGGCCACCCCGTCGTCGGCGATAAAATCTACGGCCCGGATGAGCAGTGTTACCTCGAGTTCATCCAGACCGGCTGGACCCCCGCCCTCGCCCGGCGGCTCCTCCTGCCACGTCACGCGCTGCACGCCACGGCCCTGCATCTACCCGTCCACGGATGGAGCTGGCACAGCCCGCTCGCCCAAGACCTCGCCGACTGGGTGCGGGAGAATTTGCTCGCGACTCCCGCGGCCAGCTCATCATAATGCCGGCCTATGTCTCGTCTGGGTAAATGCACTAACTACTCCGGCTGTCTGCTCGCTTACCGGGGCGAGGAAACCAACATTCCCGAGGGGCAGTCCTTCGTCTGCGCGGAATGCGGGAAAGCTCTCACGGAAGTCAAACCTGGCGCGAAAGGCCTGCTCCTCTATGGCGGCACCGGCCTCGCCGTAGTCGCCATCGCCGCGGGCGCATTTCTTTTTCTGAAGCCGAAGAAATCGGTGATGAAACCGCCACCGGACAAATCATCGGGAACGGAAATGACCACTCCGTCGCCCGACGACAAACCGATCACCACGCCTTCCCCAGGACGCATGGATCGCGCTGTCGTGGAGGAACAGGAATCGCCCAAGATTCCCAACCCAGCGAGCAAGGGTGAGGCCGAGCCGCCACCGCAGGTCGTCGTCGTGCCGAAACCCACGGTCAACATCGAAGCTTCCGTAAAAACCGAAGTCCTCAAGCGCGTCGACCTGATGCCGGGCATCCCGCGGTCCGACAAGGACAAGCTCTACAACAGCGTGGAACGCGCGCGGCAGATGAGTCTCGTCATCACCGTTCCCTTCGGCAAAGGCAATGCGGTGCTGAATCCCGGCGACGTGCTCGCGATCAAGGACGCCCTCAGCATGCCCGACATCGCGAAGATGCTCAGCGATCCGCTCGCCGCCTTCGTCATCCTCGGCTACGCCGATCCGAAAGGCGATCCGAAGGGCAATCTGAAGTATTCTAAAGACCGCGCCGAAGCCGTCGCCAACGTGATCAAAAAAGAATACGGCGAGCGCAATCTCGTCCGCTCCGTGGCCATGGGCGGCTCCACCCTGCTCGATGGCCAGAGCATGGAGAAAAATCGAATCGCCGAGATCTGGATCGTCCTGCCGTGAAGAAAGGATGAAGGAAGCAGGATGAGGGATGAAGAGACCAGCGCTTCGCCGTAGGGAGTAGCCGTCTTCCTCGATCCTTCTCCGTCACTCTTCTTCATCCTTCCGCCTTCATCCTTCATCCTTCCCCTGAGCGCCCACCTCGTCATCATCAGCGGACTACCGGAGAAGGCCTTCCCACTCACCGAGGGCACCTGGGTCGCGGGGCGCGCCACCACGGCGGATCTCGAGTTGAATCACGTCGAAGTTTCCCGCCAGCACTGCCGCTTCGCGTGGGATGGGAAGAACTGCACCGTCGAAGATCTCGGCAGCGTGCGCGGCACCCGCGTCAATGACACGCGCATCAAGGAACGCACCACGCTGCGCCCCGGCGACCGCGTGGGCATCGGGCCGATCGTGATCGCGTTCGGACTCGGCGAAGCCCCCGCCATCGTCCGGGAGGAACGCCCGAAACCCGCCGACGAGCCGCCGCAGATGCTCGTCCACGGCGTGCCCGCCGAGCGGATCGAAGTGGACCGCGAGCTGCAAATCGGCCGCGACCCGGAGGTCGAGGTAGTCCTGAACAATCCCGCCGTCTCCCGCCGTCACGCCAAGATCGCGCCCCTCGCGAATGGCGGCTGTATTGTCACCGACCTCCACAGCACCGCGGGATCCTTCGTCAACGGCCACCGCTTCGACAGCCACGAACTCACCGTGGGCGACCGCCTCCAGATCGGACCGTTTTGTTTCCAGTACGACGGCGGCGCCCTGAACCGCGTCGCGAATTCCTCGGGTGGCACCATTCGCACCCATGGGATCTTTCTGCGCACGCCGACCTTCACGATCCTCGACGACGTCAGCATTCACATCCCGGCCTCTCGTTTCGTGGGCATCATCGGCCCGAGCGGCGCGGGAAAATCGTCCGTCCTCCGCGTGATCAGCGGCATGGGGGCGCCCAGCGCCGGCAGCGTTTTCGTCGACAGCGTGGACATCTACGCGCACCGGGAAGCGCGCTCGTTCGGCTTCGTGCCGCAGGATGACATCGTGCATCCGGAACTCACCGTGGTCGAGGCGCTCCGCTTCAGCGCCCGCCTGCGCCTGCCTGCCACCACACCCGGCCATGAGCTGCACAAGCTGGTCCTGCAGACCATGGACCAGCTCGGCCTGCGTGAGCATGCGATGAAGCCGATCAGCCGGCTCTCTGGGGGTCAGCGCAAGCGGGTGAGCGTGGGCGCGGAGCTGCTCGCCAAACCTTCGATCCTCTTCCTCGACGAGCCCAGTTCGGGCCTCGATCCCGCCACCGAGTTCAAGCTGATGGAGGTCCTCCGCGATCTCGCCGATACCGGCTGCACCATCGTCTGCACCACCCATGTGATGGAAAATGCGTTCCTCATGGATCAGCTCATCATCATGGTCGGCGGCTGCCTCGCCTTCCAGGGACCGGCCGCCGAGGCACGCACCTACTTCGGGGTAAACAAGCTCACGGCGCTCTACGATCAGCTCGAAGCCCGCACCCCGAAACACTGGCAGGAGACTTTTCACGAGCGCACCCACAGCGGCCCGCCCGGCGATGAGTCGACCGTCGTCCGCCGCCGCGTCCGCCCGCTGCGGCGCGCCTTCGCGCTGCCCATTCTGCTCGAGCGCCAGTGGGCGATCCTGCGCTCGGATTGGCGGAATTTCCTCATCCTTCTCGGCCAGCCGCTGATCATCGCTGCGCTCGTCTCATGGGTCACCGATGAACGCGACCAGGTGATGTTTTTCGCCTATGTCTCCACGCTCTGGTTCGGCTGCAGCAATGCCGCGCAGCGCATCGTGGAAGAGCTGGCCATCTACAAGCGCGAGCGCCTCGTCGGCGTCAGCGCGCACGCCTACCTCGCGAGCAAGTTCATCTTCCTCACGGCGATCACCGCCCTGCAGGCGGTGATCATCTACTTCGCCCTGATCCTCTTCGAGCGCTCGTTCGATGGCTCCGTAGTCTGGCAGCTCGCCGCACTCCTCGGCACCGCCGTGGCCGCCGTGGGCATGGGCAGCGCCATCTCGGCTCTCGCTCGCACGGCGATGCAGGCGGTGATGATCGTGCCGCTGCTCATTATCCCGATGATCATCTTCTCCGGATACACGGTGAAACCCACGTCGATGAAAGATTCCGTCCTGACCGTGAGCCGGCTCATGCCCACGTTCTCCGCCCAGACGGTGTTCGACACGAGCTTCCTCTGGAACCGCTACCTCCGGGGCGAACTGATGAGCGATCACAGCCAGGCCTACCGCAACATCAAGCTCACCGAGGAACTCGATACCGAAGTCCCCTTCCACGTCAGCCGCCCCGCCTGGCTCGCCCTGTTCGGACACTTTCTCTGGCTAGTCGGCACCTACGTCATCTCGTGGGGCGCGCTGACCCTCCGCGAGCGCGAGTAAGAGCACGGTCGGAAAAACCGGGGCTGTTTTTTGATTGTCGAATGCGCCGGGTGGGCACAAGAAGAGACAAGTCCTTCTGCCTATGGAAATCGCCGGCACCGTCAGCGCGCTCCTGCGCGAAAAAAATCGCCCCCTCTGCTCGATCAAACCCACCGAGACGGTCTACGCCGCAATCGAGATGATGGCCGCGCAGAACATCGGCGCGCTTCCCATCCTGGATGGCGGCAAACTCGTGGGCATGCTCTCGGAGCGCGACTACACCCGAAAGATCATTCTCCAGGGGCGCGCGTCAAAAAAGACCCCCGTCTCAGAGATCATGAACCGGCAGCCGGCGAGGGTGAAACCAGACGACTCCATCGGCCACTGCATGCGCCTCATGACCGAGGAGCGAGTGCGCCACATGCCCGTGATGGACGGCGAGGAAGTGCTGGGGATCGTCTCCATCGGTGACCTCGTGAAATGGATCATCTCCTCGCAGACCGCGACGATCGACCAGCTCACGAAATACATCTACGGCGAGAGCTGAAGCGCGGGCGCGTGCTAAAGCCTTGCGGCTGCGAGGGCGTGGTTGCTAGCTTCGCCGCCTCATGAGCACCCAGCCCTCCGGCGATCTCACCCCAGAATCCGCTGCGCCCACCGACGTCGCGCCACTTGGCCGGAGCGGCGCCACTCCGGCCCACGAAAGAACCGCGGCCGACGAAGCGAACCTCGCGCCCTGGAATGCGATCGAAGCCGATCCGGCGTTCCGCAAGCTGCTCGCGGACAAGCTGCGCTTTATCATTCCCGCCACGATCTTCTTTGTCGCCTACTACTTCACTCTCCCGATCCTCGTCGGATGGTGGCCAGACCTCATGAAGCGGGAGGTCTGGGGCAAGGTGAACATCGCCTACCTCTTCGCGCTCTCGCAGTTTTTCATGGCTTGGATTCTCGCCTTTTTCTACGTGAGGACCGCCGCCAAATGGGACAAGGCCGCTGCCGCCCTGCTCACAAAATTTTCCAAACGCTAATCATGTTTCTCTCCACCCTGTTCGCCGCTACGGCGCCCGCCGTGATCGCCGCGGTACCCCCTACCCAGAGCCACACCGCGCTCTACATGTTCCTCGCGTTCGTGATCGCCACGCTGGTCATCACTTATTTCAGCGCCCGCAAATCGAGCGGCTCGAGCGCCTACTTCGCCGCCGGCCGCCGCATCACCGGCTGGCAGAATGGCCTCGCGGTCGCCGGCGATTACATGAGTGCGGCCAGCTTCCTCGGCATCTCGGGCATGATCGCCTTCTATGGCTACGACGGCTTCATGTATTCCGTCGGTTGGCTCGTCGCGTATCTCACTGTGCTCATCATCGTCGCCGAGCCACTGCGCAATGCGGGCAAATACACCATGGCCGACCTCCTCGCCTATCGGCTCAAGCAGCGGCCCGTCCGCGCGATGGCCTCGCTGAGCACGCTCACGGTTTCCACCTTCTACATGGTGGCGCAGATGGTTGGCGCCGGAGCGCTCGTGAAGCTGCTCATCCCCGGCGTGCCTTTTAACTACGCGGTGATCGGCGTCGGCGTGCTGATGATCGTCTACGTGGTCTTCGGCGGCATGCTCGCCACGACCTGGGTGCAGATCATCAAGGCGATCCTGCTCATGTCCGGCACGATCTTCCTCAGCATCCTCGTGCTGAAACATTTCGACTTCAGCTTCGCGCGCTTTTTCGAAGCGATCACGCAGGTGCTCAAAGTCGATCCGAAAACCGGCGCAACAAGTACGCAGAACTTTCTCCTTCCCGGCCTGAAATACGGCGCCGCCGTGACCAATGGCTGGGGCCCGCTCGATCTCATCTCGCTCGGCCTCGCGCTTGTCTTCGGCACCGCGGGGTTGCCGCACATTCTCATCCGCTTCTATACCGTCCCCGACGCAAAGACGGCACGCGTCTCGGTCGTCTGGGCGATGATCATCATCGGCCTCTTCTACATCATGACGACCTTCCTCGGCTTCGGCGCCGCGACCATCCTCGGCCCGAGCAAGATCCTCGTGAACGGCATCCCGAACGACAACATGGCCGCGCCGCTCCTCGCGCAGCGCCTCGGCGGCGAAGTCTTCTTTGCCTTCATCTCCGCTGTGGCCTTCGCCACGATCCTCGCCGTCGTCGCCGGACTCACCATTTCCGCGAGCACCTCGTTCGCGCACGATTTCTATTCGAACGTGATTCACCACGGCAAAGAGACGCGCCCCGGTGAGGAAGTGTTCGTCGCGCGGATCACCGCCTTTGTCGTCGGCGCCCTCGCCATCGTCCTCGCCATCCAGCTCCAGACGATCAATGTCGCCTTCCTCGTCGGCCTCGCCTTCGCCGTCGCAGCCAGCGCGAATCTGCCCGTCATCGTGCTGTCGATCTTCTGGCGCCGCTTCAACACGGCCGGCGCCGTCGCCGGTCTCGGCGTCGGGCTGCTCGCCAGCATCGGGCTGATCCTGATCAGTCCATCCATCATGGGCATCGATGCGGCCAGCGTCCCGGCGGCCAAGCGCCACCTGATCCAAATGGCCGCCATCTTCCCGCTCACGAACCCCGGAATCGTCAGCATCCCGCTCGGCTTCCTCGCCGCGATTCTCGGCACCCTTTTCACCAAGGAGCCGGAAACGGAAAAGCTCTACACCGAGCTCGCCGTCCGCGCGAACACGGGCCTCGGCGCGGAGAAAGCGACGGCACACTAAGCAGCCGGGACATTCCTCGTCGGGCGTGGAAGATTGTGCGGTTCGATGATCCGCCACCTCTACTTCCACATCCCCTTCTGCCCGAAGCTGTGCCCTTATTGCAGCTTCTACGTCGAAGTCGGATCGAAGCACAAAAACACCGCCTTCCTCGATGCGCTGCTCCGCGAGGTCGAGATCGCCACCCAGCGCTGGGCCGTCCAGCCGCACACGATCTACTTCGGCGGCGGCACACCGAGCGCGCTCTCCGAGGCGCAACTCGATCACCTGCTCCGCGGCCTGCGTGATCGACTCGACCTCTCCCAGCTCCGCGAGTGGGAACTCGAGGCCAACCCCGCGACCGTCCGCCCGAGCAAAGCCCGGCTGCTGCGCGAACTCGGCATAACGCGGCTCAGCCTCGGCGTTCAATCCTGGGACGACGCGCTGCTCAAGACGCTCGGCCGCATCCACGACGCCGCGCAAGCCGAACAAACATTTCACATTCTCCGCGACGCAGGCTTCGATAATCTCAACATCGATCTCATGTTTGCTGTGCCCGGCCAGACCGCCGCGCAGTGGACCGCAACCCTGGAGAAAACGATCGCGCTCCAGCCCGAGCACGTCTCGACTTATTGTCTGACCTACGAGGAAGACACCGCCTACTTCCGCGCACTGCTCGGCGGCAGCTTCCGTCAGGATGTGGAGTTCGATGCCCAGCTTTTCGAGACGACGATGGACACCCTCACGGCCGCCGGTTTCGCCCACTACGAAATCTCAAACTACGCACGACCGGGCCGCGAATCGTTGCACAACCAAGCCTATTGGCACGGCGCCGACTACCTCGGCTTCGGCCCCAGCGCCTTCTCCACGCTCGGGCTCGATCGCTGGCAAAATGTCCCGGACACCGCTGAATACACCCGCCGACTTCTCGCGGATGAAAGCACGAGGAGTTTCGAAGAACGACTTCGCCGCGAGCAGCGGGACGGCGAGATCGTCGCCTTCGCACTCCGCACCGAGCTTGGCGTGGAATCAGCGCAAGTGTCCGCTTGGCCCGGCGAGATCCAGGAGTTTCAGGCGCTCGGCCTGCTCGAGCGGCGCGCCGGGGGAAGGCTGTCGCTCACCCGCCGGGGCAAGCTCCTGGCCGACTCCGTGGCGGAGGCCTTCGTGTAAGGGCCGCTACTGTGCAGCCGGGCTCCCGCCGAAGCTGCCGGTCCGCGCGCCCATGGCGCTCGGGCGAAGATGCAGCCTCGTGTGCCGCATCCGCAACGGACGGCGCTGCCGCGAGTGGCGCTGCGAGCAGCGGCGGCAGGCGCAGCCGTTGACCCGACCGCCCAGACGCACAGAAGAGCAGACCGGTTCCTCGGATGAGGGGATCTCATCGAGGATCTGCGGGGCTCGACGATACGCGTAAACTGCGAGAGCGCAGCCTGCGGCGTAAGCGGCTGCGAGGAAAACGAGAAGAGGCGTCATTTGGTGAGACCTCCTCGACGGGTGGGGTAGCGGTGGAAACCGCCACACAACAGGTATGGTAAGGATTTCATTTCTGGGGTTGAAATACGGGTAAACCCCGATCTCCGGAGTGCCAACCACTTTCTTTGAAAACTTTAGCTCACCGAATACTGCCTATTTTTCACCCCGCGAAATCTTTACGGCGCAGCACTTGTAACTCGGCTGCCGCGAGTGCGGATCGAATGCGGCCATGGTCAGTTCGTTCACCTCTTTGAAGTGCATCGGCATAAAGACGGTCCCCTCCTGCACCGTCGAAGTGACCATCGCCGAAGCTTCGATCCTGCCTCTCCGACTCGCGATTCGCAGGCTGTCGCCATCCGCGATCCCCCGGCGGCGGGCATCGGCGGGGTGAATCTCAACGTAGATCCGCCGCGCGCTGAGTTGCCGGAGCACCGCAGATTTTTCCGTGCGCGTTCGCGTATGCCACTGCGCCGAGCTGCCACGCCCGGTGAGGAGAATGAGGTCGAAAGTCTCATCGGGCATCTCGGGCTGCTGACGTGGGGCGTCGAAGATAAAGCGGGCACGGTCATCGGCGTGAAAGAACTTCCCATCCGCGAACAAGCGGCGCTCGGCGGAAAATGGCCGCTCACTCCACCGCGCCGGCCACTGAATCCCCGACTGTTCGTCGATCATCCGATAGCTCTCGATCCCCGTGAAATCGCAAGGCTGTCCGCGCGAAATCTCGCGCAAAAGCTCGAAGGCCGCTTCCGGTGAGGACCAACGGTTGAACATCGCGCCGCAGCCCCAGTAGTGAGCGATCAGCTTGAAGATATGGAAGTCCGCGAGAGCGCTGCCGGGAGCGCGCGAGACTTTCTTGATCAGCCCGATGCGACGCTCGGAATTGATCAGCGTGCCCTCCTTTTCCCCCCATCCCGCGGCGGGCAGCACGAGGTCCGCACGCTGCGCCGTCTCGGTGGTGTGATAAAGGTCCTGGACCACGAGCATGTCTAACTTTCCGAGGATCTCGTTGAACTCCCGCTGATCCACCCACGAGTGTGACGAGTTCGTGCCGATCACCCACAGCGCCTTGATCCGCCCGGCCCGGATTCCCTCGACGATCTGATCGTAAGCGAGCGCCGGCTGACGCGGGATGCGTGCCTCTTCGATATCGAGAATCCGAGCGATCTTCGCGCGGTCCGCATCGCAGTTCGCATCGTGACCACCCATCAGTCCCGTGATGTTGGAAAACAGGCGCGAGCCCATCGCATTGCATTGCCCGGTGATGGAATTCGCCCCCGTCCCGGGCCGTCCGATATTCCCCGTCATCAACGCGAGATTGATGATCGCCTGTGCGGTGCGCGTGCTTTCGTGGCCTTGATTCACGCCCATCGTCCACCAGAACGACACGCGTTTCCCCTCGGCGATCGTCTGCGCGAAGCGCCACAGTTCCTCCGCGCTCAGGCCCGTTTCCGCGCAGACGCGGTCGGTGGTGAACTGCGTCGCAAACTCCGCAAACTCCTCGTAGCCGCCGGTGTGCGCGTCGATGAACTCGCGATCGATCCACCCACTTGCCGCGATGAGATTCGCCAGCCCGTAGAGCAGCACCAGATCGCTTTTCGGCTTGATCGCGTAGTGCTGCGTCGCCGCCATCGCCGTCTCCGTCCGGCGCGGATCGACGACGATGATTTCCGGCGAATGCGGATTCCGCATCACGCGCTGCCACATGATCGGATGCGCGATGCAAGGATTCGCTCCGATGAACACGAGCACATCGCTTTCTTCAAAATCCGCATAGGTAAAGGGCGGCGCGTCGAAGCCGAATGACTCCTTGTAGGCGACATGCGCGGTCGCCATGCACTGGCGGGTATTGGAGTCGCAATGGACGAAGCCCATCCCGAACTTCCACAGGGCGCCGAGCAGCGCCATCTCTTCCGTCGCGATCTGCCCGCTGGAAAGGAACGCGCAAGACTCGGGCCCGTGCAGCGCCTGGATCTCGCGAAGCCGCTCGCAGAAAATCGTCAGCGCACGATCCCAGTCCACCGGCTCAAGTTCGCCGGTCGTTTCATTGCGAAGCAACGGCGTGGTCGCGCGGTCCGGAGCCGCGAGCGGAGTGAGCGCTTCCCACCCCTTCGGGCAAGCCATGCCGAGATTCACCGGGTAGTCCGTCTCGGGCGTGAGATTCACCGCCTGGCCATCCTTCATGTGAATCTTCAACCCACAACCCGTGGAACAGAAACCGCACACCATCGTCGTCGTGGCATCCGGAGCGAGTCGCTCCGGCACCTGCCCGAGACCGAAGCGTCCCGGCTCGCGCACGAGTTCCTGCGTCAGCGGACCTTCGCGCTGGCGGATCACTCCACCGATCGCCTCGGCGAGCGGCTTCACGCCACACCTCCCGGCATCCGCGGCGCGATGCAGCGAGTAAAGAAACGGTATCGCTCCGCGACCACTCCCAGCGTCGCCAACGCGAGCGCGACAGGATGCCATGCAGCCGCCAAACCCAGTAACATCACACTGCCAAAGAACCGGGGAAACGTGACCCCCGCACGCCACGACGGCCGCCGCGTATCGACGTAGATCATCGCGGAGGTGAATACCGCACCGAGCCCCAGCAATGCAACCAGCAGCGGAGAAACGGGAATCAACGGTACAAAAGTCGCGGCCACCGCACCCGTCGCGGCGGCCGAAAGAATCCCGAAGGCCAGAATCTCGCGACTCATCCAGGAAGTCCGCAGCCCAAGGAAAAACCGCCACGCGCCGAGCGGTCGACCCAGATGAAAGACCGAAGCGACCAATCCCACGTGCAACGCCACCCAGCCGAGCAGCACCAGGTCCGCTCGACTCGAAAAACCAGCCGCACCGAACGCGCCCACGCCGAGTTGACTCAACACCAGCATCACGATCAACGGCCAGTGCGCGGGTTCACGTCGCGACGCAGCGGCGCCCGCCGCGCGGGAATTCGAGGGGAAAGCGCGGCGTGAGTGGAAGTGCGTCGTCGGCTTCGTGTAGCTCGAATCAAACGCGCCCGGCACCATCTCACTGCCCGGCACCGCGCCGGCCACCACCAGACCTCGATTGACGATCTTAATCTCGATCGCTTCATGCGGGCACGCCTGCACACAAGCTGGAGCTTCACCCACGGCGAGCCGCCCGATGCACATGTCGCACTTGCGGACGATGCCCAGGCGCTTCGAATACTTC
Organism: Chthoniobacter sp.; assembly: GCA_031424375.1. Taxonomy (GTDB): domain Bacteria; phylum Verrucomicrobiota; class Verrucomicrobiia; order Chthoniobacterales; family Chthoniobacteraceae; genus Chthoniobacter. The sequence continues at coordinate 13,238 of JANPHH010000625.1, forward strand.
GGCACATCGTAAGGGCATTTGAGCACGCAGTACTGACAGCCGATGCACTGATCATCGAGGTGCCGCACGATCCCGGTCTCCGCGTCTTTCTCGTAGGCCATGACGGGACAGCCCGACAGGCAACCCGGCTCCACACAATGATGACAGGCCGTGGTGATCGTCTGCTGATATGCCTCCGCCCCCGTTGCGCCATGAATCATCCCCACGTTCCGCCACACCTCGTCGTCCTCCAGCCCGTTCAGCGAATGGCACGCCGCCACACACGCCTTGCAGCCCGTGCAAACATCGAGATCGACGGCGAACGCATACTGCTCACCCGCATCCGGCCGCCCCGTCGGGATCAACGAACGGTAATACCGGGCCTGGGCCGGAACCGCGCCGCGCTCGTGACGTTCGGCAAAGCGCTCCACCGGCGTGAGACGCTGCTGCTCGGCGAGCAGCTCGTCGATCAGCGTCCGCGGCTCTTCCAGCTTCCCCGCGTGAGCGATCGCGGTCATTCCTCGTTGGAAAAGATCGCCTGCAAGGAATTCAAATCGTGCCGCGCCGTGAACGCCTGGAAGCTTTCTCCAGCGATGCGGTGCCGCAGGTAACCGCGCAGCACCTTCTCGATCAATGGAGCCAGCTCATCGTGCGGGATAGCATTGAAGACCTGCCGCCCCACTGCCTGATGACGGCCAAATCCTCCGCCGAGAAAGACGTGGTAACCATCCACTGTTTCACCCGCCCGCTTCACCTTCGTCCCGAGCAGACCGATGTCGCCCATGTAATGCTGCGCGCACGAATGCGGACAGCCCGTAAGGTGAATGTTCACCGGTTGGTCGAGTTGCACCCGCTTCTCCAGATACTCGCCGAGCAACAGCGCATGCCCTTTCGTATCCGCCTGCGCAAACTTGCAGTAGCTGTTTCCCGTGCAGGCGATGATCCCACTGCGGAGATTTGATTGCCGCGTCTCGAATCCCGCTCGGTGCAGCGTCTTCGTCACCGTCGCCACGAAGGCGTCGGGCACGTTTGGGATAATGAAGTTTTGCCACACCGTCAGCCGCACCTCACCCGAGCCGTAGAGGTCGGCGATCTCCGCGATCCGCAGCATCTGCTTTGGCGTCATCTGCCCCACCGGCACGGCGGCGCCAATATAGTTCAGGCCGGGTTGCTTCTGTGGAAAGACGCCGACGTGCGAATGGGCCACATCCTGGCTCGGATAGCGCAGCAGCGCGGGATCATAGGCGACCTTTGCAAGCGCGTAGCCGAGCACCTTCTCCGTTTCCTCGAGATACTGGTCCATCGACCACTTCTCCAGCAGGTGCTTCAACCGCGCGCGCTTGCGGTCCGTCCGGTTGCCATGCTCGATGAACACGCGCGCCAGCGCCACGATCACCTTGTTCAGTTCTGCTGGTTTGACGAGCACTCCGAGGTCACGCGCAAACGCCTTGTGTCCCGTGGCACCGCCAACGGCGATCCGGAAAAGGACCTCGTTACCCACCTGTACCGCCTTCGCTCCGATATCATTGGTGTCTTCCACCGAGCCGATCGCTCCGCCGCCATCGTAGGCGATGTTAAACTTGCGCGGCATGTCGTAGAACGCGCGGTCATTGATAATGATCTGCGCCAACTCCCGCAGCATCGGCTGCACGTCGATCAGTTCCTGCGGATCGAGCCCCGAGGTCGGATGCATGGTAAGATTGCGAATGTTATCCGCACCCGCTCCGCGCGTGTGTAAGCCCACCGCCTGAATCCGATGCAATACTTCGGGTGCGTCTTTCGGCGCGATAAGTCGAATCTGGAAGTTAGCCCGCGTCGTGATTTGCACGTAGCCGGTCGTCAATTCCTTCGCCACCGCCGCGAGTTCGCGGAGTTGGTAGGTTTTCAAGAGGCCGCCGGGAATCCGGAGGCGTGCCATGAATGCTTCCTTGTGTGGGGAAAGATAGAACAGCCCGTTCCATTTGAAGCGAAAGGCATCCTCCTTGTCCGGCGCCTTGTCCGCTGCAGCGTTGTCGAGCAGTTGCTGGTAGGCATCGAGCGGATGCAATTCGCGCTTCACCCGCTCCTCAAAGATCAGGTCGTCAAGATCGACTTTTCTCTCGGCGACCGGCGCAGCTTCCACATCTCCGAACCGCAATCCACGCGCCGCAGCACCGGCAAAGAATCCCGAGAGGTAGTTTGCCTGCTCTTCATTGAGGGGGGTCCCGTTGATCGCCGCGATGGGCAGGATGGCAGTGCTCATGGTTAGTATACGTCCCGCTGGTAGCGCTTCTCGGATTTCAGCGTTTCCACGAATTGTTTTGCCGCGTCCGCACTAAGGCCGCCGGCTTCCACCGCGATCCGATGCAGCGCGGCATCCACATCCTTCGCCATCCGGGTCGCGTCGCCACAGACGTAGAAATGCCCGCCGCCCTGCAGCCAGCTCCACAGCTCGTTCGCCGCCTCGATCATGCGGTGCTGGACATAGATTTTCTCCGTCTGGTCGCGGGAGAAGGCGAGGTCGAGCCGCGCGAGATGCCCCGAACTGCGCCAAGCCTCAAGCGTTTCTTCGTAGAGATAGTCGAAAGCGCGGCGCTGGTCGCCGAAGAAAAGCCAGTTCCGCCCACTCGCCCCCGAAACCTCACGCTCCTCGAGGAACGCGCGAAATGGCGCGATTCCCGTGCCAGGTCCGACCATGATCACGTCCCGCGACAGATCGCCGGGCAGCTTGAAGCCATGCGATGGCTGCACCCATACGGGCAGCGGGGTCTCTTCCCCGCAGCGATCCGCAAGAAACGTCGAGCACACCCCCTTGCGCCGCCGACCATAAGTCTCGTAGCGCACGGCGCCGACCGTGAGATGCACCTCCCCGGGATGCGCCTTGAGACTGGAAGCAATGGAATAGAGCCGCGGCTGCAGTTTCCGGAGTAAGGCGACAAATTCCGGCGCGGTGAAGGCCCGCGAGGCGGTGCCCACCACATCGATCACCTCTCGCCCCCACAGCCATTTCTTCAGTTCGTCCGCCCGTTCTGGTTTCAGCAGCCCCGCAATTTCTCCAGTCGCGTCACGCTCCGCGATGGCCTTCAACAAATCGACCGGCGGCTTCCCCAGATCATAGTGCTGCTGCAGGGCCAGACGCAGCGACGACTCGCCGCCGGCCGGCACCGAGACCGCTTCCTCCCCATCACGACCCAGCACCGCGAGCAAATCATCAACCACCGCCGGACAGTTGCTCGGCATCACGCCGAGCGCATCCCCGACTTCGTAGCTGAGGCCGGAAGTGGGCAGCGAAATCTCAAAGTGCCGCACCTCCTTCTCCGAACCCTCGCGGGTCAGCAGCCGATTCACCAACAGGCGCGCTCCGAACGGGCGACTCCGCGACCAGCCGGTTTCCGTTTCTTCCTCAATCGCCAGCGTCGCGCTCGAGCCACCCATCGGCTTCAGGACTTGGAAGACTGCGTCTGTCCACGCCGTGGCTGGTGCCTCGTATTCCACATCACAATCGACCCGCGGATGTACCCGTTGCGCGCCGAGCTGCTCGAGCCGGGTGTCGCAGCGTTTCCCAAATTCACAAAACTGCGCGTAGTTCGTGTCGCCGAGCGCGAGCACGGAAAAGCGCGTGCGGTCAAGTCGCGGCGCGGCGTCACTGCTCAGCCAGTTCCAGAAACCGTGCGCATTATCCGGCGGCTCCCCATCGCCGTAGGTACTGGTGATCACCAGCACTTGTTCCTCACCCGTCAGGTCCACGGTCTCGAACTTTTCCATGCACAGCGTCCGCGCGGCAAAGCCGCGAGTCTCCGCCGCCCTCGCCGTCTTCTTCGCCAGCCCCTCGGCGGTGCCGGTCTGCGAGCCGTAGAGCACGAGCAGCGGCGCCTTCGACTCCGCGCCGGTCGGCGGCGCAGGGACGCCCGAGGCATTCGAGAGCACGCCGGCCAGCCAGCCGTTCAGCCACTGGCGCTGGTCGGGTGTGAAGGGGGCGTTTTCAGGAATGAACGGGATCGGTGTCATCAGAGTGCTGTCGAGTTCGCCGGACCCGCTGCGCAACGGGCGCAGCGGGCCGGCAAATCCAACCAAGGAAGATCAGAACGTGATTTTCGCCTGCACGTAGCCGAAGTCGGCATCGTCGCTCGGGCCGGTATCGGCGAGGTAATCACCGGCGAAGAAGTGGCTGTAGCCGGCCTCGATCTGGAGATGTTTGTTCGCGTTCCAGGTCACCGTGATGTCGACCTCGGAGCCGGCATAGCTATCTGCACTGCGCGCGGCGGCGTTGAGTGGGCGCACCGCGACCACGCCATTGGCGCGGTACCAGACGTCCTCGGTCGTATCGAGCCAGAAGGCATGATACTCGGCCTTCACCGTCACGGCCTTGATCGGCTGCGCTTTCACGCTGATCTCGAGGTCGTGCATGTTCTGCCACGAGAAGACGTCCATCTGGCCGTAGAACTTGTGGTTCGTCGGAAAGAGATTCTGGAACGTCTGCCGCTCGCGATCGGTGGGATCGTCGTCTCCGGTGCCAAAGTTGTAAGCGACACCGAGCCGCGGCAACCACGCCGCATCGAAGGTGTAACCGGCTCCCGCATGGACGGCGAACGCCGTGAGATCGAGCCCGCGCACTTCGCCTGTCTGGAATGCAAACTCGCCGTCGTAGTCGAAGCCCACCGGACGCGGCGGCTTCGGCGCGATGACTGTCTTGCCATCCTTGCTCAACCCTTCCACGTCCTGCTTCGCAAAGGCGCCGGGCTTCGACTTGATGCGCGTGCCGAAGGTGAAGAAGTTCGTGTCGCCGAAAGGATTCTGCTGGTAGCGCGGGTTCGCATTCTCGTGAAGATGCAACACGTAGAGATCGGTGGTCTGCGGGCCCACTGCGGTAGTGCTGAAGTAGAGGCCGCTGAAAATCTGCTCGCGGTCAAGCTCGTTGCCGTTGAGGAAGTCGCTCTGGTTGTAACTGCCGCGCTCGGGCACCACGACCGTCGATGCGAAGGCATCCAGCCACCACGTCTTCTCCTCCCAGCGGAGCTTCGCCGCGTCAAAGGTGCGGCCGATGTTATTCCAGTCAAACGAGCCAATCAGGCGCTCGTCGCCGTGACTGAGAATCTGCCGGCCGAGTTTGAGGGTGAGCGGAAACTGCTTCGCATCGCCAAACTCGAGATAGCCCTGGCGCAGGTCAAAGGCATCGTCTCCTTCCGCTCCCAGGAAACCCGGGAAATCGGGCCGATCGGAATTCACCTCGCGCGAATCCTGAGCCTGCGCATAGATCTTCAGCCAGGGTGCCGGCTTCAACATGAGGCCGATCCGGAACCGCTGGAGGAACCAGTTGTCGTCGGTCAACGAATTGAAGGAGTCATTGAAGTCGAAATTGTTTTCCCGAATCTCCCAGCGGACGCGTTCCTCGATATCGAAGACGACTTTTCCTTCGAAGAAACTCAGCGGGTTGCGGTCCGGCGCAGGAGCAATGACGGGTGTTGGGTCAGAAATGGGAGTTCCTGCCAGCGAGACAATCGAATGGCTGATCACGAGCGCTGCGGCGAGCAGTGCTCCGCTTCTTTCCTTGTTTGGTTTGGTATGGGTCATGGTGTTGGTGGTTGAGAATGGGTGGGCGTCAGGCGGGAACGCGGGCGGCGGCCGGCGTCACCGCGGCCGTCCCCGCTTCAGTGGCGGCGCTCACACCAGCGAGCGGGCGGCGGTGGGCGCGGTGCTCGAGGAACCCGATGAGTTCCTGCCGAAGCCGCGGGTAATCCCCGTGTTCCATTACCATCTTGCGATCCCGTGGACGCTCGAATGGCACCGCAAGAATCTCGCCGATCGTCGCCTCCGGGCCGTCCGTCATGCAGACGACGCGGTCGCTCAGGTAGAGTGCCTCATCGACATCGTGCGTGACCATCATCGCGGTGATGCGTTCCTTGCGCCACAGTTCGAGCAGCACCGCTTGCAGTTCGTAGCGGGTCAGCGAATCGAGCATTCCGAACGGCTCATCGAGCAGCAGCATTTTCGGCTTCAGCGCGAAGGCGCGGGCAATGCCCACGCGCTGCCGCATGCCTTGCGAAAGTTCTCCGGGATACTTGTCGAGTGCATCACCGAGACCGACGACGGAGAGGTAATACTCCGCAATCTGCCGGCGCTCCTCCTTGCTCGCGGGAAAG
>JANPHH010000626.1:0-16458 GCA_031424375.1 Chthoniobacter sp.
CTTTGTTGATTCTCGACGAGCCCACGACGGGCCTGCATTTCGATGACATCGCGATGCTGCTTCGCGTATTCGAACGGCTGGTGAAGTGCGGGAACTCTCTCATCGTCATCGAGCACAACATCGAGGTGATCAAATGCGCCGACTACGTCATCGACCTCGGTCCCGAAGCCGGCACCGGCGGCGGCGAGATCGTCATCACCGGCACGCCGGAGGAGGTGGCGAAATGCGAGGCGTCCTATACCGGCAGGTATCTCAAGCACCTCCTTGTAGCGGCGGTCTATTACCCTCGCCCGAAACCGCGGGCAGCGGCGGCCGGCGAAGCGACCGACGGTCATAGACCGCCGCTACACGAGGAGGAATCGCTCCGCGTCGCTGAAGACGCACCGCGCTACGGCAGCACTGCCAATGCCATCACCATCCGCGGTGCCCGCGAGCACAATCTCAAGAACATCTCCCTCGACATCCCGCGCGACCAGATGGTGATCATCACCGGCCTCAGCGGTTCGGGGAAATCCACGCTCGCGTTCGACCTGCTCTTTGCCGAAGGCCAGCGGCGCTTTCTGGATTCGATGTCGCCCTATGCGCGGCAGTTCGTGGAGCAGCTCGAGAAGCCCGACGTGGACCTCATCTCCGGCCTGCCGCCGAGCGTCGCGATCGAGCAGCGGATCACCCGCGGCGGTGGCAAATCGACCGTCGCCACCGTGACGGAGGTCTACCATTTCCTCCGCCTCCTCTTCGCGAAAGTCGGCACGCAATTCTGCCCGAAGTGCGACATCGCGGTGGAAAAGCAGACCCTCCAGGCCGCGACAAAAAAGGCCGAATCCTTCGCGGAGAAGGGCAAGATCACCGTGCTCGCGCCGCTCATCAAAGCCCGCAAAGGTTTCCACACCGAAGTCGCCCGGTGGGCGATCCGGCAGGGCTTCGAGGACCTGCTGGTGGACGGCAAAATCGTGAAGGCTGAGCGCTTTGAAAAGCTCGACCGTTTCCGCGAACACACCATCGACGTGGTCGTCGGCGAACGCTCCGGCGCGACCCGCGTGCAGGAGCTCGTAAAGCGCGCGCTCGAGAACGGCAAAGGACCCGCCAAAGTCCTCGACGCGAAAAACAAGATGCACGTGCTCAGCACCGAGATGAGCTGCCCGACCTGCGGCATGTCCTTCGAGGAACTCGACCCGCGCCTCTTCTCCTTCAACTCGCCGCACGGCTGGTGCGAGGAGTGCCACGGCTTCGGCGAAGTGTGGAAAGCCTACGTCGATCCGAAGCTCGAATCCGCGATCGAGATCGAACTCGCACAGGAGCGCCAGCACGAGTCGCTCGAGGAAGATGAGGCGACGCCATGCCAGAGTTGCAAAGGCGCGCGACTCAATGAAATCGCACGGCACGTCCGGCTGCAGGATCGCACGATCGACGAATTCACCAGCGGCTCTGTGCGCGGGTCGCTCGATCTTTTGGCGAAGCTGAAGTTTACCAACGAAGAAAAGCAGATCGCCGAGGACATCGTTCCCGAGATCAAGCAGCGGCTTACCTTCATGGGCTCCGTGGGCCTCGACTACCTCGCGCTCAGCCGCTCCGCGAAAACGCTCAGCGGCGGCGAATCGCAGCGCATCCGCCTCGCCGCGCAGCTCGGCTCGAACCTCCGCGGCGTGCTCTACGTCCTCGACGAGCCAACGATCGGCCTCCACGCCCGCGACAACGAGAAGCTGCTCGACACGCTGGAAGCGCTGAAGGCCAAGGGCAATTCGCTGGTCATCGTCGAGCACGACGAAGACACGATGCGCCGCGCCGACACGATCATTGATCTCGGCCCCGGCGCGGGTTCACGCGGTGGTGCGGTCGTCGCGCAGGGCACGATCGAGGAGATCCAGCGCGTGCCGGAATCCGCGACCGGCCGCTTCCTCCGCGAACCGCTCCAACATCCCACGCGCGGCAAACGCCGTTCGCTCAAGGACGTGACGCGCTGGCTGGAAGTGAAGGGCGCCGATTTGCACAACCTCAAGGACGTGAGCGTGAAGTTCCCCATCGGGCGGCTCAGCGTCGTCAGCGGCATTTCGGGTTCGGGAAAGAGCACGCTGATGCGCGGCGTGTTGAAACCCGCCGTCGCCGGGGCGCTGAAAAAGGGCGGCAAGAAACCGCCGCTCATTGGCTGCGAAGCGATCCTCGGCACCGAGCACCTGGAGACCGTTTACGAAGTCGACCAGTCGCCGATCGGCAAAACCTCGCGCTCGACGCCCGCCACTTACATCAAGGTCTTCGACGAAATCCGCACGCTCTTCGCGCAGATGCCCGTCGCCCGGATGCGCGGCTACACCGCGAGCCGATTCAGCTTCAACGCGGAAGGGGGACGCTGCGACACCTGCCAGGGCCAGGGCGTGATCAAGGTCGAGATGGCCTTCCTGCCCACCAGCTTCACCCCGTGCACCGAGTGCTACGGCCGCCGCTACAACTCCGCGACGCTCGAGGTGCAATACAACGACCGCAGCATCGGCGACGTGATGGAGATGACGCTCGAACAAGCCGCCGACTTCTTCGCCGCGCAGCCGAAGATTCACCGCCCGCTCGCGCTCCTCTGCGACACCGGTCTCGGCTACCTGAAGCTCGGCCAGCCCAGCCCCACGCTGAGCGGCGGAGAAGCCCAGCGACTCAAGCTCGTCAGCGAACTCACCCGCGGCGTCGGCCGCAGCGTCACCTCACGCCTGCGCCAGAATCGCGAACCAAAGTCGACGCTCTACCTCCTCGAAGAACCCACGATCGGCTTGCACATGGCCGACGTCGCTGAACTCCTGAAAGTTTTCCACCGCCTCGTGGACGACGGCGCGACCGTGATCGTGATCGAGCACAACATGAGCCTCATCGCCGACGCCGACTACGTCGTGGACGTGGGCCCCGAAGCCGGCGAACTCGGCGGCGAACTCGTGGCCAGCGGCACGCCCGAAGAAGTGGCGAAAAGCAAACGCAGCCGCACCGCGCCGTTCCTGAAAGCCGTGCTGCGTTAAGGGGCTACCGAAATCAGCAAGCCTTGTCATCCTGAGCGGAGGGTAACGGAGTCGAGCCGAGTCTGCGAGACCGCCGCAGGCAACGACCTCCGCCCTTGGAAGATCGCGCAGCTCCCGGCACTCCGAGGTTTCTCGACTCCGTTACACTCCGGTCGGGATGACAGGCTGGTTTGCGTTGAGGCAAACCATCTCAGCGCTTGAAGTCTTCCGTGCGCTGAAGCAGTTCCTCGAACTGCTTGGCCCGTGCTTCCGTCGGTTCGAGCCGGGCGAAGAGGCCTGCTTTGCCGTCCGTGAGCAGCTCTTCCTGAAACGCCACCTCCGCCTCGACCCACGCGACCCACGCACGCTGGGTGATCTTGAGTTTTTCCTTCTGCGCGCTGGTTTGAACCGTCGAGATGAGTTTCTTGTAGAGGGTGTTCAGATTCGCATCCGCCTCGGCCATCGCCTTGCCCGCCTGACTCGCATGACAAACCCAGCCGCAGGCAAAGGTCACGAGGAAGGCACCGACGAAGAGGATCTTGGAGAATGGCGTTTTCATTTCCGCCCTGAAGCGGAAACACCCCACGGAGTCGATCCTCGTCTTCTTCTCGCCCCACCCCAGAGACGGTCGCGCAGACCGCTTGAACCGGAAGTCCCGTCTGCTAGCATCCGCGCCGTGCGAGCCCAGACACTGCTGATCATCAGCCTCGGAATGCTCATCAATACAGGTCTCCGAGCCCAACAGGCAGACGGCGGCATCGACGCGGACAAGAAGCGCCAGTTCCTCAAAGCGCGGGAAGAAATGCGCACGCTGCCGCCTTCCCCAGCTCCGGAGCAGGCTCCGAAACCGAAGCCGAAACCCATCCGTCCGCCCGCGCCCGAACCGGAATCGCAGCCGCCGAAGCCGGAGGCGACGCCCCGGCCGAAGCCGGAGCCCGAAACGACTCCACGGCCTCGGCCGGAGCCCACTCCGAAGCCGAAACCGAACTCCGAAGCATTCCCAAACTTCACGCCGAAGCCACGGTCGGTGACCCCGCCTCCGGTCACTCCATTCCCCGGAATCACCCCACAGGTGCTGATCGAAAAATCCTCCGAGCAGGGCTTCGTCGAGCCGCCGCCGCAGGAAAAGCGCGGGTGGTTTTCGCGGCCGACCTACAAGTATCTCACCGCGGGCGTCCGCGCGGCGATCGACCGGGCGAATGTGGCCCGCGGCCGCTGGCGCTACATCGTGGTCCACAACAGCGGCACGAAACAGGGCAACGCGCGGGCTTTCGACTACTACCACAAGCGGGTGCGCAAAATGCAGAACGGGCTCGCGTATCACTTCGTGATCGGCAACGGCACGTCGAGCGGCGACGGCGAGGTGGAGATCGGCGGTCGCTGGACGAGGCAGATCAATGGCGGCCACGTGCATAGCGACTACCTGAACAACATCGCGCTGGGCATTTGTCTCGTGGGCGACTTCAACCGCCAGGTGCCGACCACGCGCGAACTCGAAGCGCTGGAGGAACTGACCCGCTATCTCCGCACCCGCGTCGGCAAAATCGACGGCAAACCCTCCATCGTGAAGGCGCACCGCGAGATCAACCCGCCACGCTGGCCTACCGACTGCCCGGGCGACCGCTTCCCCTATCGCTGGCTGCATAGCCGCTTGGATTGAGGTTTCGGGCGAGAATTCGCGAGTTCGGCAATCCGTCGGCCGCACGACGTTCGTAGCTACTCGCGAATGAACATCGGCATCACGGGAGCATCGGGCTTCATCGGGAAAACGATCGTGGATATCGCGCTGCGGCGCGGGCATGAGGTGATCGCGTTCACGCGGCGGCCGGAGAAAGTGATTCCGGGATGTACGATGCGCGCCTTTTCGCTCGAACGCCCGCCGGACATCGCGGGCTGCGACGCGATCATTCATCTCGCCGGGGAGTCGGTGGTGGGGCTGTGGACTCCGGCGAAGAAGCGGCGGATCACGGAAAGCCGCGTGCAGGGAACGCGGCGGATCGTGGAGGCGATCAATGCCAGCGCGCAGAAGCCGGAGGTGCTGGTCTGCGGATCGGCGATTGGATTTTACGGCGACTCGGGGGATGTCGAATTGACCGAGCGGGCGCCGCGCGGCTCGGGGTTCCTGGCGGATACGGTGGCGGCGTGGGAAGCGGAAGCAGGCAAGGCTGAGGGCGTGCGCACGGTGCTGCTGCGGACTTCGCTGGTGCTCGGTCGCAAAGGAGGCGCATTGCAGCCGATGGTGCCGATCTTTCGCGCGGCGCTCGGCGGGCAGATTGGCGATGGGCGGCAGTGGATGTCGTGGATTCACCTCGAAGATGAGGCGCGGCTCGCTCTCTTTGCGGTGGAAAATCTGGACCTGCGCGGCCCGCTGAATGCCTCCGCGCCGTGGCCAGTCCGCAATGCGGAGTTCACGCAAATCCTCGCGGCGGCAGTGCGACGGCCTGCGATCTTTCGTGTGCCGGCGTTGGCACTGCGGGCGCTCGGGGAATTCTCGCACGAACTGCTGGATAGCAAACGCGTGTTGCCCGCGGAGGCGCTGGAGCACGGGTTCGGGTTCCGCTTTTCCGAACTCGCGCCGGCGCTGAAAGATCTGCTCGGCTGAACGAGGACCGCTATTTCAAATCGGGAGCAGGGAGGCGCGGACCGACGATGGCCGTCCAGATTTTGTATCCCTCGGGGTTCATGTGCAGCCGATCGCTTACGAAGATGTCCGGCTTCGGCAGTCCGTCGGCGCCGAGCATGGCGTGGAAGACGTCGATGTATTCGAGGTTCGGCTGCTCCTTGGTGAAGGCCTCGACGAGCGCGTTGGCGCGTTTCACTTCCTCGACCTGCGCCCAGCGCTTCGGGTTTCCGGCGATGGAAATGTAGGCGATCGGCGTGGTCGGCTGCTTCGCGCGCACGGCGGCGACGAAGTCCTTGAAGGACGCGAAAACCTGATCGGCGGTGCGACCGGCGTTGATGTCATTGCCGCCGGAATAGACGACAATGAAGCGCGGCTCGAAGGCGGTCACAAGGCGGTCGGCAAAATGGGCGGCGTCGCGGAGTTGCGAGCCGCCGAAGCCGTGGTTGAGCACGCGGTGATGGGGAAAGTCTTCGGCGACGGTCGTCCACTTCTTAATGCTGGAACTGCCGACGAAAACGATCGCGCCTTTCGTGTCCGGTTGCGGTCCATCGCGCTGCTCGAGCGCGGCGATTTCCTTTTCCCATTTCTCAAATGAAGCGGGCGCTTCGTCCGCGATGGCGCGGGCGACGTGCGAAAAGCAGAGCGCCGTGAGGATGAGGCGGAAGAGGGTTCGGTGGGAGGTCATGGGAACGGTGTAGGCGTCGGAACTTCGCTCGTCCATTCCGGGAATGGACGGAACCGAGAAAGGCGTCGTAAAAAGCCGGCGCACCGCGGATGCTCCGCGAGTTCTTCCCCCCAGCCACCCCTCTTCACCTCCATCATGGGCGCACCGCAAAATCTCATCGCCATCGTCTACGACTACGACCAGACGCTCTCGCCGAACTACATGCAGGACGAGGTGCTGTTCCCGACCTTCGGGATCGATGCGAAGCGCTTCTGGAAACACTGCGGCGAACTGGTCAACGAGCACGGCTACGACAGCGAGCTGGCCTACATGAAGGCGCTGCTCGATTACCTGGAGATCGACCGCCCGACGACGGCGCGGCTGCGCGAGCTCGGAGCGAAGCTGCAGTTTTTCCCGGGGCTGCCGGAGATGTTCGAGGAGTTCAAACTCGGGCTGCTCGCGCCGCAATTCGAAGCGCACGGCATCCGCGTGGAGCACTACATCATTTCCAGCGGGCTGAAGGCGCTGATCGATGGGTCGCAGATCGCGAAATACACGAAGGCGGTGTTCGGCTGCGAATTCGCGGAGGATCGCGAAGGTCGCATCTCTTTTCCGAAGCGCGTGATCTCGCACACGCAGAAGACGCAGTTCCTCTTCCGGATCAACAAGGGCCTGCTCGACATGTCGCAGGACGTGAATGACCACATGCCGGCCGACCTGCGGCCGGTGCCGTTTTCGCACATGATCTATGTGGGCGATGGACCGACCGATGTGCCCTGCTTCACCGTGGTCCGCCAGCACGGCGGACAGGCAATCGCGGTCTACAATCCCGCCGACCCGTCGCGCTCCAGCTTCCAAAAGTGCTACCAGCTCTCCAGCCACGCGGACCGCGTGCGGCACATTGCGCCGGCGGATTATCGCGCCGGTTCGCACCTGCGGCTGCTGCTCGAGCAGATGGTGCAGGACGTCGCCATGGGCATCGTGGAGCGCAGGACGAGCGAGGTGGAAGCCGGGATGGTGAAAGCGCCGCGGCACTCGGACTGACCAGGGCGGGTACCCCGCTATTGCGCGAAGATTTCGGCGAGCGGCAGGGCGAAACCGGGGAGGATCGGCGTCGTGACCGCCGCTCCGGCGGCCAGCTTTTCCACAGGGTCCGTGGCCGACGCGGCGAACCGATAAACTTCCACTTCGAGCGTGAGTGGCAACACGACCCAATACTCGAGAACGCCCCGCGCCGCGTAGACCATTTTTTTGGGCCCGAGATCAAGCCTCCCAGTGCTGCCGGAAATCACCTCGACAACAAAATCCGGCGCTCCTTTCGCGCCGTGTTTATCCACGATCCCGAGCCGTTCGGTGCGGATGAAAAATACGTCCGGCTGAAAAATATTGTCCTGATCGAATTGAACATCCGATGGGGCGACGACGACCTTCCCGATCGGATGGCGGCGCAGGTATTCGCGAATCGGTGAGGCGATATTCAGGACGATCTCCTGGTGAAAAAAATGGGGCGAGGGCGACATAAACAGTTCTCCATCGATGAGCTGAAAATACGGCGGTCCCTCGGGGAGTTGATAGTACTCCTCCGCAGTCATGCGGCGGTGGGTGGTCGGCAAAACGCCAGCTCCTCGGTCCCAAGTCATGGTCGAGACTCTACGTGCAAATCGTCCGAAGGGAAGCTCGCCCTGCGCGCAGCGGATCACATTCCAGGGCGCATCGGCGCGGAACTCACGCGTTGCGTGACGGGGTCGCGGCCCGCTAGCCTGCGCGTCTTTTTCCGCCAGACCATGAGCAAAGACTTTCGACACATTCACTTCATCGGCATCTGCGGCACGGCGATGGGCGCAGTCGCGGCGGCGATGCGCGCGCAGGGCTACACCGTCACCGGCTCGGACACGGGCGTCTACCCGCCGATGTCCACCTTCCTCGAGAGCAAGGGGATCAAGCTGAGCGAAGGCTACCGCGCGGAGAACATCCCGGCGGATGCGGACCTGATCGTGGTGGGCAACGCCATCTCGCGCGGCAATCCGGAGATCGAGGCGGTGCTCAACCGCAAGCTCTACTACCTCTCGCTGCCGGAGACGCTGAAGCAGTTCTTCCTGCGCGGGCGGCACAATCTCGTGGTCACCGGCACGCATGGGAAGACGACGACGACTTCGCTGCTCACGTGGATCCTGAAAAGCGCGGGGCTCGACCCGGCCTATATGATCGGCGGCATCGCGAAGAATCTCGGTCAGGGCGCGAGCCTGCATGAGTCGAAGTATGTGGTGATCGAAGGCGACGAGTACGACACGGCGTTTTTCGACAAGCGCTCGAAGTTCGTCCACTACCTGCCGGAGCTGGTCATCGTGAACAACATCGAGTTCGACCACGCGGACATCTTCGCCGACCTCGACGCGATCAAGCTGAGCTTCAAGCGGCTGCTGAATATCGTGCCGGGCGAAGGCATGGTGCTGATCAATGGGGACGACGCGAACTGCATCGACGTGGCGCGTGACTGCCGGGCGCCGCTCGTGGAGGTGGGTTTTTCGGAGAATGCGGCGCGGCACATTCGCGAGGTGGAATACACGCCGGAAGGCTCGGCGTTCACGCTTCTGGAGACGCGCTTTTTCCTCCCGATGGTGGGCGAATACAATGTGCGCAACGCGGCGATGGCGATCAGCGCGGCGCATTTCTATGGCGTGTCGCTGGACGCGATCGCGAAGGCGGTGGCGGCATTCGAGGGGGTGAAGCGGCGGCAGGAAGTGCGTGGGACGGTGCGTGGCATCACGGTGATCGACGACTTCGGACATCACCCCACGGCGATCCGCGAGACCCTGCGCGGGCTGCGGCACCAGTATCCGGGGCGGCGGCTGTGGGCGCTTTTCGAGCCGCGCTCGAACACGACGCGGCGGGCGATTTTCCAGCATGAGCTGCCCGTGGCGCTGGGCGAAGCCGATGGCGTGATCCTCGCGCAGGTGGCGCGGATGGAGCAGCTCGCCGCGGATGAACGGCTGCATCCCGAGCAGGTGGTGGCGGACATCGCGGCGACGGGCAAGCCGGCGTTTTACGAACCGGATGTGGACGCGATCATCGCGCGGTTAAAGCCGCTCGTTCGCGAGACGGATGTGATCGTGATCCTGAGCAATGGCGGCTTTGGGGGGATTCACGAGCGGCTGCTGAAGGAACTGTAGGTTTTGAAGGAAGGTGGACCTTGCGGCCCGCCGTTCACGCTGCGCAGGGGTCACTGTTGCCGAGGTGTCGGCGCAGCCGCAGGGAACGAACGCGGCCTTCGGAAGATCGCGGCTTTTTCTGCACTCGGAGGTCCCTCGGCTGCGTTACACTCCGCTCGGGATGACAGGCAGTCTTGAAGCTCGGTCGACCAACGGAGAGGGCGCGTTGTGTCGACCGAAAAACGGGTCGGATCGAAACGGTCTCTCGTCGAAAAACAAAAGTCCCGCGCGCGGAAGACCCCGCGCGGGACACGTGAAAGAAGCAGTCGAAGCAGCCAACGCGGAGGCGCCGCTCTTGCGGCGGCGACGTGAGGCAAGCCCGGCGGCCGCGAGGCCGAAGAGGATCGCGCAGCTCGGCTCAGGCACGGTGGCGATGTCGACGACGTTCGTGTAGGTGCCCCCGAGCGTGCCGAGGTTGGAGGCGGCGGCGGTAGTGAGATTCAACGACAGGATCGTCACCGTGCCAGTGCCTCCGGTGCCGGAAGCCAGGAACGCCGATCCCGGCGAGGTGGCGGCCGTGCCGGGTGCATTGAAGATATCGAATCCGACGACGCTCGAGCCGGTCACGCCGGTCAAGTTAGCGACCTGCGTGAGATTGCCGTTGTTGGGCGAATCCCCGCCCGGTGTTCCGGTGAAGAAATCGACCGTGCCCTGAGTGACAAGCGCGTTGTTCGTTCCGTCGATCTCGTAGAGCGTTGTTGCACCGCTGGTTCCGCCGCCGGCGTTGTTGCGGGAGTAGGCGGTAGAGCGAATGCCCGGGTTCGGCGGATTCAGATTGGCGTCGGTGACGAGTGCACCGGTGCCGGCGGCGGGGATGCGCAGATTGTTGCTGGTCGCGCCACTGGTCACGACGCGGATCGCGTTGGCCGCCGGATTGAAATCGGCGGTGATGCGGCCGAGACCCGTGGCGAGGGTCAAGGTGTTGATGGGAGTGGCGATACCGACATTGCTCAGCGAGTAGACGCGGGTGGCGCCGGTCCCTGCATTGTAGCCGAGCCCGATGAGGACGGAGTCTGCCGGACGGTAGTCGATCCCCACGAGCGTGTCTCCCACGGTCAGGCCACTGACTGGAATTGGTGCATTCACCGTTCCGGGACTTGCTGTGTCGAAAAAGAGGAGCTGGAAGGTTCCCGAGCTGTTGACGAGCGCTGTGGCAGTGACGGCATGGGCTTGGTTCGTCAAAACAAACCCTGTAAGACACACGGCCAAGATGGAGTTCTGGAGGAGGGGCTTCTTCATGGGATGGAATTCGATGACTTGAGCGTCCAGTTGGGAAGCACTTTTTTCGCATTCCCGGACAAAAATTCCGCGCCGCAGGCCACTCCGGTCGTGAGGTAGAAGATGCTTCGACATGGCCGGGGCGAACGCCTTACGAGAAACGTCCGCCATGCCCCACCGCAGCCATGATTACCGCCACCTCCTCCAACGCTGGCGCGCTCTCGCGCAGAGGAGCGGCCTGCGCCTGCGCAGTTTCGCGAAGGCCGGCCCGGACCCGGTCGTCTCGCTCCGATCCCCGGCGCTGGCGGCGACCGGCGGCATCTACATCTCTGCGGCGATTCACGGTGACGAACCTGCGTCGAGTGAGGCGCTGATTACCTGGGCAGAGAAACACGCGCGCCGCCTCGCCCGCTGGCCGCTGCTCCTCTTCCCCTGCCTGAACCCATGGGGCTTGCGCAATAACGTCCGCATGGATGAAGAAGGGCTGGATCTGAATCGCGCTTTTCATCTCGACTCCCATCCGGTCATCGCTGCGATGAAGCGAACGGTGGCGGAGCACCAATTCGAAGTGGCGCTGATGCTTCACGAGGACTACGACGCGCAGGGATTCTACCTCTACGAGATCCAGCGGCAGCGGCCGTTTTGGGGCGAAGAGTTGCTCGAAGTCGCAGCCCGGCACCTGCCGATCGACGCGCGGACGAAGATCGACGGGCGCAAGGCACACGGGGGCGTGATCCGGCGGCGTTTCGATCGCGCGCTGTTTGAGCGCATCGGCTTCCCGGAGGCGATCTGGCTGCACGAGTTGCACGCCCAGCGAGCGCTCACGGTGGAGACGCCGAGCGAAGTGGCGATCGAGCACCGCGTGGCGGCGCATGTGGCGGTGATCGAGGAGTGCGTGCGGCGGATCAAGCCTTCGCGCTGACGCGGGGCAGGGTCAGCGCGAGCAGGCTCATGGCGAGCAGCGCGCCGCCGAGGAAGAGCAGCGCGGCGACGTTGCTCCCGGTCTGATCCTTGATCACGCCGACGAGGAACGGCCCGAAGAAGCCGCCGAGATTGCCCACAGAATTGATCAGGGCGATGCCACCGGCGGCAGCGGTGCCGCTGAGGAACGTGGTCACCATGGCCCAGAAGGGTGCGATCGTGCACTTGAGCCCGACGAAGGCGACGGTGAGCGCGGCGAGGGCGATGAAGGGGTTTTTGAAGTAGGCGCTCAGTGCAAAGCCGATCGCGGAAATGGCAGCGGCGGCGGAAACGTAGATGCGCCGTTCACCGGAGCGATCGGAGTGGCGGCTGACGTAGATCATCATCACGCCGGCGGCGAAGTATGGGATGGCGTTGATGAATCCGACCACTGCGTCGCCTTTGCCCGAGAAGCTCTTGATGATCGACGGGAGCCACAGTTCGTAGCCGTAGCCGCCGACATTCATGAGGAAATAGAGAAGGCAAAACAGCCAGACGCGTCCGCTGGTGAAGACCTTGCGCAAATCGTGATGCTGCTCGTGACCGAGTTCGGTGGCCTCTTCATCGAGACGACGCTGGAGCCAGCCACTCTCGGCGGGCGAAAGCCAGCGGGCCTGCTTCGGGCCATTGGGAAGGATGGTGAGAACGACGAAGCCCATGACGACGGCGGGGAGAGCTTCGAGAAGAAAGAGCCACTGCCAGCCATCGAGTCCGTGCCATCCGTGGAGGCTGAGAATCGTCCCGGAGATCGGTGAGCCCACCACGCCGGCGACGACCCCGCCGGTGGCGAAGAGGGCCACGGCCCGCGCCCGCTCGCGCGTGGTGAACCAGAAGGTGAGGTAAAGAATCACGCCCGGGAAGAATCCCGCCTCCGCCGCACCGAGCAGAAAACGCATCACATAAAACATCGTGACCGACTTCATGAACATCATGAGCGCCGAAACGATGCCCCAGAAGATCATGATCCGCGCGATCCAGACCCGCGCCCCGACCCGCTGGAGGATGAGGTTGCTCGGGACTTCGAAGATGAAGTAGCCGATGAAAAAGAGACCCGCGCCGAAGCCATAGACGCTGTCGAAAATCTTGCCATCCACGCCGAGCACTTCGCGGAGGTGCAGCTTGGCGAAGCCGACATTGATGCGGTCGATGTAGGCGATGATGTAGCAGAAAAAGAGCAGCGGCAGGAGTCGGCGCGAGACGCGGGCGAGGGTGGCGCGTTCCTGCTCGAAGGTCAGGGGGGCAGCGGCGGGGGCGCGATCTGGGGTGTCCATGCGTGCGGCGCACCTTTCCGGTCACAGCGGAACGCATCAAGAGCAAACTCCACGGTGACGGAGGTACGCCGGAAATGCCGAAGATGGAGAAATGGCGATTGCGTTCAGTGCGTGGACTTTCTACGTTGCTGGCCAATGAAATTAGTGCGCTGGAAGCGCTTCATCTGGGATCTGACCAAGATCCCTCCACTCGAAAAAAAGCTTCCCAGCCACTTTACATTCCGCGAGGCGGCTCGCGACGAGGGGAAGCCGATCTTCGGAATGGTGCTGACTTCATTCACGCTCGACAGCGCATGGAGCGACGTGCTGAACAGTTTCCGCGACCGGCTCGAGATGCAAATCGACCTCGCTTTTCAACGGGAAAGCACCGCCGCGATCGTGGTGACCCACGGAACGCGCGTGATCGCTGCGTCGGTGCTTTCGACGGAGATCGATGGTGAGAGCAATCTGGTCTCGGGTCCTTGCGTCCTGAGCGAATACGGCAACCGGGGGATCGGTTCGGCGCTGCTCTACTGCTCGCTGCAGCAACTGAAAAAAGCCGGGCTTGACCGCGCCGCCGGAATCACGAAAGAAAACGCCACGGCGTGCAAATTCGTCTATCCGAAATTCGGATCAGCGAGCAGCCCGCATGATTACGAGCCACAATTGATCGGAACCTAGCCGGTCACCAACAGGGTTTTTATGGGACATACTTTCAATCAGTACGACGTTGGAGATTTTTACGACGAGATGTTCGCGGCTCCGGGTGTCGTCCGTCCTCACTACCGCGCGCTGCTCGAGCGCTTTGGGGAGATGCAAGACGGGGAGATCGAACGGAAGCAGGCTCTGGCAAATGGCACGTTTCTCCACCAGGGCGTCACCTTCACTGTCTACAGCGACAATCAGGGAACGGAGCGGATCTTCCCATTCGACCTCATCCCGCGGATCATCCCAGCGCGGGAATGGGAGCACGTGGAGCGCGGCCTGATTCAGCGAATCCAGGCGCTGAATCTTTTCCTGCACGATCTCTACCACGAGCAGCGCATCGTGAAGGAAGGAATCATTCCCGAAGAGGTGATCCTGAGCGGGAAGCACTTTCGCAAGGAGTTCGTCGGCTTCCATGTGCCGAAGAATGTCTACATTCACATCTGCGGCAGCGATCTCATCCGCGACCGGGAGGGCAACTATCTCGTCCTCGAAGACAACGGCCGCTGCCCGTCGGGCGTGAGCTACGTGCTGGAAAATCGCCAGGTCATGAAGCGGGTATTTCCCAAGCTTTTCGCCCGTTACAAGGTCCGGCCGGTGGACAATTACGCGCAGGAACTCCTGAACCTGCTGCGCTATGTGGCGCCGGCGAATTGCCCGACGCCAGAGGACCCGACCGTCGTCCTGCTCACGCCCGGCATCTTCAACTCCGCGTATTTCGAGCACTCCTACCTCGCGCGCTCGATGGGCATCGAGATCGTGGTCGGGCAGGATCTTTTCGTGGAGAACAAGGTCGTTTTCATGAAGACGACGAAAGGTCCGAAGCGCGTCGATGTCATCTACCGGCGGATCGACGACGACTTCATCGATCCGAAAGTTTTCCGCAAGGACTCGGTGCTCGGCGTGCCGGGGATCATCGAAGCGTACCAATGCGGAAACGTGAACCTCACCAACGCCATCGGCACCGGCATCGCGGACGATAAGGTGATGTACTACTTCGTGCCGAAGATGATTAAGTTTTACCTCGGCGAGGAGCCGATCCTGCCGAATGTGGAGACGTATCTCACGATGTTCGAAGGCGAGCGGAAATACGTGCTCGAAAACATCGAAAAGCTGGTGGTGAAGAGCGCGAACGAAAGCGGCGGCTACGGCATGCTCATCGGGCCGCACGCGACGAATGAAGAGCACGAGAAATTTCGCCAGGCAATCCTTGCCGATCCGCGCAACTACATCGCCCAACCGACGATCTCGCTCTCGCGCAGCCCCAGCTACTGCGATGCCGGCATCGAAGGCCGGCATATCGATTTCCGCCCCTACATTTTGAGCGGCGAGAAGATTACCATCATACCCGGCGGCCTCACTCGCGTCGCCCTGCGCAAAGGGTCGCTCGTCGTCAATTCGTCGCAGGGCGGCGGATCGAAGGACTCATGGGTTCTCGATGAAGAATAGCCTCAAATCACACCATGCTCTCCCGCGTCGCTGATTCCCTCTTTTGGCTCGGCCGTTATGTCGAACGCGCCGAGAACAACTCCCGCATTTTGGACGTGAATCTCCAGGTCACGCTGGATGACGAACACTCCGGAGATGAGTCCGACCGCCGGGCTTGGGAACCGATTCTCGCCACGCTCGAAGACCTGAAGCTTTTCAAGAGCCTCTACGCCGTGACGAATGCCGACGCGGTCACGGAGTTCGTCACCTTCGCCAAGGAGAACCCCAACTCGATTCGCAGTTGCGTCGCCCTCGCTCGGGAAAACGCGCGGACCGTGCGCGAATACATTTCGAGCGAAATGTGGGAGCGCATCAACAGCCTGTATCTGTGGATCAATTCCGCCGATGCCCATCAGCACTTTGCCGCCAGTGCGATCGACTTTTACCGGCGCATCGTCGACTCCACCCACCAGTTCCACGGCACCACGGACGCCACCCTGACCCACGGCGAGGGTTGGGACTTTCTCCAAGCTGGCAAGTATCTGGAGCGCGCCGACAGCACCTCGCGGATCGTGGATCTGAAGTACCACATTCTGCTTCCAACGGACGAGAAAATCGGCGGGACGATCGACATCGTCCAGTGGCAGGCGGTGCTGAAGAGTTGCAGCGCCTTTGAGGCCTATCGCAAACTGGATACCGGACAGGTGGCACCTTGGAGTGTCGCGGAATTTGTCATTCTGCACGCTGCATTTCCCCGCTCCATCCGCTTTTGCGTCGATGAACTCGACTCCGCGCTCCATCGAATTTCAGGCTCCGAGCGGGACCGCTTCTCCAATGAAGCCGAACGGCTGTCCGGCCGCCTCTGCTCGGATCTAAACTTCACGACGATCTCAGACATCTTCAAGACCGGTCTCCACCAGTACCTCGATCGAACGCAGGGGCGATTGATCGAGATTTGCGCAGCCATGCGGAAAGAGTATTGCGAGTGGCTCGAACCAGAGTCGGAGGGACCGTCGCAAAGTCAGGGGGCCGCATAATTTTGCCGCCGGGCGGGGCAAACCGCGGCACACGAGGCACACGAGGCACAGGGCATGCGCCCGCCGCACGCCGCTCATTCAGTGGAACAGGTTGAGATTCTCCTGCTCCGGCTTACATCGCTGAAGTTCCAGCCGCCCGATTGTCAGCGGGCTTCGGATCTTCGACGATTTCGAGGACTGCCTTCTCCCCATGCCGGGACGCCGCAGCCGCGAGGAGATTTCGGATGGCCACGATGGTGTGGCCATGCTTGCCGATCACCTTGCCCACATCACTCTGACGCACACGCAATAGGAAGACGGTTTTCTTTCCCGCCGCGTGTTTGCTCAGGATCATTTCATCCGGGTAATCGATAAGATTCCGGATGACGTAATCAAGGAATTCCTGCATGCGC
>JANPHH010000627.1:0-65554 GCA_031424375.1 Chthoniobacter sp.
CAATGCGCGGGTCTTCGAGTTGACGGAAATAGTGACTCAGGCTGTGGGTGTCGGGCATCCCAAGCTTCTGCCAACCTCGCTATTAAGAGTACATTTATAATATCTATAATCCAGCGCCGATTTTGGCGCGATTGCCCTGGGATCAGAAGCAGCTCGATCAGCGGCTGCGCAACCAGCAGTTTTACACGCGCTCGCTGATCGAATCGAACATCGACGCGCTGATGACGACGGATCCGGCGGGCATCATTACCGACGTGAACAAACAGATGGAGGCGCTCACGGGCTGCACGCGCGATGAGCTGATCGGCGCGCCGTTCAAGAGCTACTTCACCGACCCGGAGCGGGCCGAGGCGGGCATCAAGCTGGTGCTGAGCGAAAAGAAGGTCACCGACTACGAACTCACCGCGCGCGCCCGGGATGCGAAGGAGACCGTGGTGTCCTACAACGCGACCACTTTCTACGACCGGGATCGGAAGCTGCAGGGCGTGTTCGCCGCCGCGCGCGACGTCACCGAGCGCAAGCAGGCCGAGCGGGAGCTTTCCGAAAAAGCGCGGCTGCTCGATCTGAGCAACGATGCGATCATCGTGCGGGATCTCGAGGACAAGATCAGTTCCTGGAACAAGGGCGCGGAGAATCTCTACGGCTGGACGTGCGAGGAGGTGATCGGGAAGCACCTCGACACGCTGCTCCAGACGGAATTTCCCAAGCCGATGACGGAAATTCTCGAGCAGTTGCACAGCGAGGGACAATTCAGCGGCGAGCTGGTGCAGGTCGCGCGGAATGGCCGGAGAGTGGCCGCGCTTTGCCGCTGGGTTTTGGACCGCGGCACGGAGTCGATCCTGACGAGTTACACGGACATCACCGAGCGGCGCATGCTGGAGGAATCGCTGGCCGCGCGCGCTGCGGACTTGGTGCGGGCGGATCGCAGCAAGGACGAATTCCTCGCCATGCTCGCGCATGAACTGCGCAATCCGCTCGCGCCGCTGCGCAATGCCGCGGAGATTTTGCAGACGGCGGATGCGAGCGCCGAGGAGTGTGGGCACGCGCAGGAAATCATCCGCCGGCAGATTGAAAACATGACGCGAATGATCGACGACCTGCTCGATGTCTCGCGCATCACCGAAGGAAAGATCGACCTGCGCCGGCAACCGGTGGCGCTCGCGGACATCCTCACCGCGGCGGCCAGCGTGGCGCGCTCCGGGATCTCGGCCCGGCGCCAGGAGCTGGCACTTTCGCTGCCCCGCGAGGCGATCTTTCTGAGTGCGGATGCCACGCGGCTGGAGCAGGTTTTCGGCAATTCCTGCAAATACAGTGACCCCGGCTCGACCATTTCCCTGAGCGCCGAACGCGCTCCGGCGAAGGGAACGGAGCCGCCGGAAGTCATCGTGCGCGTGCGCGATAACGGCATGGGCATCGCGCCGGAACTGCTGCCGCACATCTTCGATCTCTTCGTGCAAGCCACCCGCGCGCTCGACCGCGCGCATGGCGGACTCGGCATCGGCCTCACGCTCGTCCAGCGGCTCGTGAAGCTGCACGGCGGCAGCGTCGAGGCGCGCAGCGAAGGTCTCGGGCACGGCAGCGAATTCATCGTGCGTCTGCCGATCCTGGCCGCGGCGCCCGCCGAATATGCTCCTCCCACGCCACCCGCGGCGCATGAGGCGCCCCGCCGGATCCTCATCGTGGACGACAACGAAGACTCCACGCGCAGCATGGCGATCCTCCAGCGCCGGCGCGGCCACGAAACGCGCACCGCTTTCACCGGCCCGGATGCCGTCGCCGTCGCCGCGGAATTTTTGCCCGAAGTCGTGCTGCTGGACATCGGCCTGCCCGGCATGGACGGCTTCGAAGTCGCCCGCCGCCTGCGCGCCATGCCCGCGCGGGCCGGCGCCTTCCTCGTGGCGATGAGCGGCTACGGCAGCAATGAAGACCGCGTCGAGGCACGCGCCGCGGGCTTCGATGAATACCTGGTCAAGCCCGTGGATCTCGCCGTCCTGCGCACTTGGCTGCGCAGCCGGTCCTGAGCGGCGGCTTTTTTGGCGATGACCCTGGATGCCCACCATGCGGCCACTGACGTCCATGGATTAGACGGTGACCCGGAGGCCGGGTTTGCCCGTTCTATAACCCTCGTTCCCGGAAGCCGCGCGAGACGCCGACGTACTTATCCGCCCACAGGCGGATCCCGGCCTGTTCTTCGAGAGAAAGCGTGCGGACGACTTTCGCGGGCGAGCCCAGCACGAGCGATCCGGGCGGAATCACCTTCCCTCCCGTGACCAGTGCACCGGCGCCGATGATCGAGCGCGCGCCGATTTCCGCCCCATCGAGCACGATCGCGCCCATGCCGATGAGCACTTCATTGTCCACCGTACAGGCATGGAGGATGGCCTTGTGACCGACCGTCACGAGCTCGCCAACCTGCACGCCGTAGTCGTCCGCGAGATGAACGACGGAGCCATCCTGCACATTCGAGCGCGGGCCGATGACGATCCGATGGATGTCGCCGCGCAAGACCGCGCCGTACCAGACGCTGGATTCCTCGCCGAGAGTCACGTCGCCGATCACCGAGGCCCCGGGTGCGACCCACGCGGTGGGGTGAATGGTCGGAAGTCGATCCAGATGGCGAGCGAGCTGGGCGGAAAGATCCATGGGGCATCGTCTCCCGGCGGCAAGCGGCGATCAACCGCGAAGGCTGATAATTACAGGGCTCAGGGTCAAAAAAACCGCGGAGAAGGGTTGACTTGGTTTTCTTCGACGGACAAGACTCGCCACCAAGTCGCTGGCCACCTCCAGCAAATAATCACTCACCAACCAGGAAAGATAGTATTCATGAACAAGGCAGAACTCGTCGAAGCAGTGCAAAAAGCACTCGGTAAGGAAACCAGCAAAGCGCAAGCCGAACGCGCCGTGGAAGCGGTCGTCGAAGGGATCAAAGGCGGCCTGAAAAAGGGCAAGCCGGTGCAACTCGTGGGCTTTGGGACGTTCAAGGTCGCGCACCGCAAGGCGCGCAAGGGCATCAATCCGAAGACCGGAGCGGCGATCAAAATCAAGGCGTCGAAGAGCGTTAAGTTCTCCGCGGGTAAGGATCTCAAGTCCAAGCTGTAAGGCTTTCCCGCCGTCTCCAGAAAAACCCCGTTTTGCCTCCGGCAAAACGGGGTTTTTCATGTACCGACCTCGCGGGCGGGGAAAATCGTCACCGGGGCCGGCGGTTGCGGCGCGCATTCTGCTAATTCCGAGATGCCCAGCCCAACCGGATGAATCCTTTGACCGAAAAGCGAATCCTCGCTGCCTTTGTGGTGGCGCTCTCCAGCTTTGCCGGGGTGACCATTTTTGCCTTCGGAATCGTCGGCAAGATGGCACCTCGCATCGCTGTGATCTTGAGTGCGCTGCAAGTGGTCATCCTCGGTGTCCTGGGGTGGCTGGCGGTGGGCGAACTTCGGCTGCGCCGCCGGCGCGAGACGGAGCTGCGCGGGTCGGCCCGTTTCCGCGATCTCCTTGTGGAAGGCACCGACGATGTCGTGGCCGTTCTCTCCAGCGCGGGGCAAATCCTCGCTCTCAATCGCCGCGGTCATGAAGTTTTCGGCCTGAGTTCCGGCGCGATTCCGGAGGGCACGCTGTGGATCGACCGCTGGCCCGGCGCGCAGCGTGCAGTGGCTCAGGAGGCTCTCGAGCAGGCGCGCGTCGCCGGTCTTTCATCGTTTGCCGGCGAATTGGCCGCGGTCGAAGGCGTCGCCACGCCGTGGAGCGCGCGGATCACGCATGTAGCGCCGGTCGAGGGTGAGCCGGAGCGCTTCATCGTTGCGGCGCGGGATCTGTCAGAACGCAAGCTTGCGGACGAAAAGCTCCGGGTTGCATTCGAGCGCTCGGACGACGCCTGCTTCCTCATCGAAGATGGCCGCATCACCGATTGCAACCTCGCCGCCGTGCGGTTCGTCGGCCGGCCGAAGCGCGAGGCATTGCTGGGTTGCAGCCTCGCCTCATTCTCACCCGAAGCGCAGCCCGACGGCCTGCCCTCGGTCGAGAAACTCCTGGATCTCGAGCGGCTCGCCCATGAGGACGGAGGCTGCCGCGGCGAGTGGCAGTTCCGGCGTCCGAGCGGTGGGGAGTTTCTCGGCGAAATTGCGCTCGGAACGGTTCCGGGCGGGCGGGGCCGGCTGCTGATCGTGACCTGTCGCGACCAGAGCGACGACCAGCAGATGCGGCTCGCGCTGCGGGCGAGCGAAGAGCGCTTTCACGAATTCATGGAGCAGAGTCCGCTGCTCGGTTTCATCAAGGATGAACTCGGGCGCTACGTCTTCATGAATCGCACCATGGAGGAGCAGTTCGGCGTTTCCTTCGAGAAGATGCTCGGCCGCAGCGATGGCGACTGGCTGCCCGCGGAGGCAGCGTGCGCGCTTGCGGAAAACGAGCAGACCCTCCGTGAGACCGGAGTGGCGGCGAAGGTCATCGAGTTTGCGATCGAACGCGCCGATGGCCAGCAGGCGGTGTGGCAGCTCTCCAGCTTTCTGATCAAAACCGCGGACGAGCGGACGCTGATCGGCGGGATGGGGGAGGACATCACCGACCGGCGCCGCGCGGAATCCGCAGAGGCCGCCCGCGATGCGCAGTTCCGCGATCTCTTCGACGAGGCGCCGGTCGCTTCCCACGAACTCGACGTCCAG
This sequence comes from Chthoniobacter sp., assembly GCA_031424375.1. Taxonomy (GTDB): domain Bacteria; phylum Verrucomicrobiota; class Verrucomicrobiia; order Chthoniobacterales; family Chthoniobacteraceae; genus Chthoniobacter. The sequence continues at coordinate 4,656 of JANPHH010000627.1, forward strand.
GGCCGGATCACCCGCGTGAACCGCACGGAACTCGCGCTGCTTGGTTACACGGAGGAGGAGATGGTTGGCGCACCGGTGTCCGATTTCATCATCGAGGAAGACGCGGCTCATCCCGTCGACATGGTGCTTTCCGGGCAGGACGGGGCGGAGGTGCTGCAGCGCACCTTCCGGCGCAAGACGGGCGGGCGCGTCCCGGTGCTCTCCCGGGTCAAGCTGATCCGCGACGAGTTTGGCCAGATCGCCGGGCTGCGGGTCACTCTCCAGGATATCAGTGCCCTGAAGCGAATCGAAGAAGACCTGCGCGACGCCGAGGAGAAGTACCGCAGCATCTTTGAAAACGCGATCGAGGGCATCTTCCAATCCACGCAGGAAGGCTCCTACATGAGCGTGAACCCGGCGCTCGCCCGGATCTTCGGTTATGCCTCGGCAGATGAAATGTTGCGCTCGGTCACGCACATTGGCCGCCAGCTTTACGTGGACCCAAATCGCCGCCCGCAGTTTGCCGCGCTGATCGCGGAGCGCGATTCCGTGAACGACTTCGAGTCCGAGGTGCGGCGCAAGGATGGATCCGTAATCTGGGTGTCGGAGCGCGCCAGGGCAGTGCGCGACATGGATGGCAAGCTGCTCTACTACGAGGGCACCGTCGAAGACATCACGGCGCGGCGCAACGCGGAGGCGGCGATTCGCCAGGCGCGCGACGCTGCGCTCGAGTCGGTGCGGCTGAAATCGGAGTTCCTCGCGAACATGAGCCACGAGATTCGCACTCCGATGAACGGCATCATCGGCATGGCGGGGCTTCTGCTCGACATGGAGCTCTCGCCGAAGCAGCGCGATTTCGCGCGGACGATCGCGGGCAGCGCGGAGTCGCTGTTGACGATCATCAATGACATCCTCGACTTCTCGAAGATCGAGGCCGGGATGATGAACTTCGAGCAGATCGACTTCGATCTGACCACCGTCGTGGAAGGCTCGGTGGAACTACTCGCGACGCGCGCCGCGGCCAAGGGGATCGAACTTGCCTCGCTGATTTCGAACAATGTGCCCGTGCAACTCCGCGGCGACCCCGGCCGGATGCGGCAGGTGCTGACGAATCTCGTGGGCAATGCCGTGAAATTCACCGCGACCGGCGAGGTCATCGTCCGCGCGGACGTGATCGAAGAGACCCCGACCGATGTGGCGCTGCGCTTCCGTGTCTCGGACACCGGCATCGGCATCGCGCCGGAGACGCAGCGGCAGCTCTTCCAGGCTTTCGTGCAGGCGGATGGATCGACGACGCGCAAGTTTGGCGGCACCGGTCTCGGCCTCGCGATCAGCAAGCAACTCGTGCAGCAGATGGGTGGCGAGATCGGCGTCGACAGCGAAGCGGGGAAGGGTTCGACGTTCTGGTTCACCACCCGGCTGCCTAAGCAAAGCGGTCGCGCGGTGCGGCAGGTCCGCCGCACCGAATTTGTCGGCAAGAGCGTGCTGATCGTCGACGACAACGAAAGCAGCCGGCAGATCCTCCACCATCAGTGCGCGGCCTGGGGGTTCGCCGACCAGCAAGCGGCGAACGGCCACGAAGCGGTGACGCTGCTCACCCGCGGCGCGGCACGGGGCAAGGCGTTCGACGTCGTCCTGATCGACGCCCAGATGCCCGGCATGAACGGCTTCGAACTCGCGCGTTCGATCAAGCGCGACCCGCGGCTCCAGTCGCCGAAGGTCATCATGCTGACCTCGCTCGATCGCCGGGACGATCCCGAGCAATTGCGCGACGCGGGTGTCGACGCCCCGCTCACGAAACCCGTGAAGCAGGCCGCGCTTTGCGAAACGCTGATCGGCGTGCTGAGCGAGGGTCGCGAACCCCGCGAACTCAAAGCCGGCCTCGTCGTCCTCGACCGTGCAGCGCCGGTGGAACCGCCGCCGGGACGCCGCCTGCGCATCCTGATTGCCGAGGATAATGTGGTGAACCAAAAGGTCGCGCTGCATCAGCTTCAAAAACTCGGCTACCTCGCAGAGGTGGTGGACAACGGCCGGGCCGCGCTGGATGCGCTGAAATTTTCCGAATTCGACCTCGTCTTCATGGACTGCCAGATGCCGGAGCTGGATGGATACGCCGCGACGCGCGAACTGCGCCAGCGGGAACGCTCCGACCGGAAGACGTGGATCGTCGCGATGACCGCGAACTCGCTCGAGGGCGACCGCGAGAAATGTCTCGCCGCAGGGATGGACGACTATGTGAGCAAGCCGGTGAAAATCGAGAATCTCCAAGCGGCCATCGATCGCTACCTCGGCATTCGCAATCTCCATGAAGAAGCTGGCGAATCCCGCGGAGGCAGCGCTCCGATCAATCTCGAAACCATCGCGGGATTCCGCGAACTGGGCGACGGCTCGGGCGACGATCTGCTCGTGAGATTGATCGATGCGTTCCTCGAAAACACGCCGCGAGTCCTCGCCGACGCGCGGGCCGCACTCGGTGCCCACTCCACGCCGAAGCTCGCTCGCGCCGCCCACTCCCTCAGAGGAAGCTGCAGCAACTTCGGAGCCGAGCGGATGCGACTCGCCTGCCGGGATCTCGAAGATTTTGCCAACCGCGGAGTGATCGAAGGTTCGGAGGCGTTGCTCGCCGCGGTGGAGCAGGAGTTTAGCTATGTCCGAATCGCGCTTGAACGCGCCCGCCCCGCTTCCGCCGCCGCATGAAAATCCTTATCTCTGAAGACGATCCCGTATCGCTCACCATTCTCAAAGCCGCATTGCAGAGCGATGGGCATGAGGTAACGACCACCGCCTCCGGTGCGGAAGCATGGGAGAAGTTCGACCGCGAACCGGCCCGGGTGATCGTGAGCGACTGGATGATGCCCGACGTCGACGGCCTCGAACTCTGCCGCCGCGTGCGCCAGCGGAAAAAGACGGACTACACCTACTTCATCCTGCTCACGGCCAATAACACCACGCGGGAAAATCTGCGCACGGCGATGAACGCTGGGATCGACGATTTCCTGAGCAAACCGCTCGATCGGGAGACCATCTCCATGCGGCTGCGAGTCGCAGCCCGCATCCTCGATTTCACCACACAGATTCGCGTGCTGAAGGAACTCATCCCGATCTGCATGTATTGCAAGAAGGTCCGCGATGACTCCGACTACTGGCAGCAGGTCGATACCTATATTCACACCTGCACCGGGACGAATTTCAGCCACGGCATCTGCCCGGATTGTCTCGATCACCATCTCTCGGCGCTCTCCGGGCTGGACCTCGGAACCGCAGCGTGCGGTGGTGGGCGGCCGCCGGATGGGACGTAGCCTGGCGGACGGAAAACTTGGGGGCCGAACGTCGCCCGCGATTATTTGGGGCGGAGGAAGGTGCGCCGCTCGTCGTCGGTGAGTTTTCGGGTGACGCGCTGTTTGGCCAGCTCCCAGAGCCAGTTGGCGTCGCGGTAATAGAGGCGCACCACGCCGTCTTCGCCGCCGGCTGCGATCTGCGCGCCGTCCGGGCTGCACGCCGCGGTGTAGCCGATCAGGCTGCGGTTTGGATCGGTTTTCGGGCTGAAGCGGTCGACCTCGGTCCAGCCGCCGGCGCGGGGGTTGTCTTCCCACAGGCGTGTCGTGGAGTCGAAGCCCGTGGTGAGCAGCACGACCCGGCCGGTCTGGCGTTCGGCGCGGCTGCGCGGTTCGGCGGGGTGATATCGGAAGAATCGCACCTGGCGCACCTGGCCCTCGTGCCCGCGGAGGAGGGCGGCGAGTTTTTTGGTTTCGAGATCCCAGAGCGTGACGTTGCCATCGGCGCCGCCCGTGGCCACGAGCCGGCCGTCCGGGCTGAAGGTGGCGCAGAGGAGGATATCGTTGTCCACGCCGTTTGCGTAGTTCTCGACCTGGAATGGAACGCTGAACAATTCCGCCCCGGTGGTGCGGTCCCACACCTTCGCCCGGCGGTCGAAGCTCGCGGTGACGACCCGCCGGTCATCGGCGCTAAACGCGGCGGACATCACCCGCTCCTCATGGCCATGAAACGTCACGGTCGTTTCGTCGGCGAGATTCACGAGCACGGCGTCGGATCCTTTCGTGGCGCCGACGACGGCCTGCCCCTTGGAATCGAACACGACGGAGGTCAGCGGTTGCTTGAGTGTGGTGACCAGGCGCCCGTCTTTCGCATCCCAGATTTTCACGACCGCGTCCCGATCGGCGCTGGCGATCTGCGTGCCGTCGGGGCGGTAGGCGACGCTGCGCACGACTGCCTTGTGTCCGGCAAGGGTGACGAGCGGTTTCTCGATCTCCGCTCCGAAAACGCCCCAGATGATCGGCGTTTCCGAAGCGGCCGTGACGAGCCGCAGCCCGTCGGGGCTGTAGGCCAGATCTGACACGGTCGCGTGGCAGCGGAGCAGGCCCGTTTCGCACGGAGGCGGCATGCGCCAGACGAGAGCCGAGCCGTCGCGACTGGAGGTGACGAGATACTCGCGGTCCGGGCTCACGTCCACGCTGCGCAAGTAGTCGCTGTGCCCGCGGACCACTGCCACCGATTCCACGGCGAGACGCGTGAGCCTGACGAGCGCGGGTTGGGTGCCCGGAGGCGCGTCGGCGGCGAGCTGCAGCCCGTTCATGACCGAGGGCTTAAGCGTCCAGACGCGCGCGGTTTTGTCCACGCTCACGGTGACGACGCGGGTGTCGTCCACGAACTTCGCTTCAATCACCGCGCCCGCGTGGCCGTCGAGGATTGCGATCTCCGAGCGGGTGGCAAAATCCCAGACGCGCGCCGTGTGATCGGCCCCGGCGGTGATGAAGCGCGACCCGTCGTCACTGAAATGCACGTCCCAAAACGGGGGGTCCTGCGTCTCCTCGGCATGCACTTTCGCGAGCGGCGTGGTGAGCGTGGGCGGACCCGGCGGGATCGCCGTGGCGGGCGGCGCCTGCAGATCCCAGATCATGATTTCACCGTCCTCCCCGGCGGTGAGCGCCAGTGGCTGCGTGGGGTGAAAGTCGCCGCCGCGCACGTAGCCGTCGTGCCCCGCGAGGCGCAGCGTCTCGGTGCCGGTGGCCACGTCCCAGATGCTCGCGGAACCGTCGTGGCAGCAGGCGAGGAGCCGCTGGCCGGTGTGGTCGAAACTGATGCTGCGCACGGTGACCAGCTTTTCGCCGCGGAGATGCCGGAGCACGCGCGGTGCGGGCCACGGGCCTGCGGCGGGGCGGGGGAATGGCCAGAGCCGGACCGTGCCATCGCGGCTGCCGGTCGCGAGCATCTTGCCATCCGGGCTGATCGCGAGGCTCCAGATCCAGTCGGTGTGCTGCTGGTCGCGTTCGCCCACAGTGCCGAGGAGTTGTCCGTGCATGGCATCCCAAATGCGCACGGTGGGATCGATGCCCGCGGTGAGGATGAACTTTCCGTCGCGGCTGTAGACCGTGCTGAGGATCGATGACCCGAGCCCCTTGTCGCCACCGAGGCGGAGCCGGATGGGGCTGGCGACCAGTGCCCGGCGCAGCGTGGTGAGGCCGGCGTTGGTGGGCTTGATCGCGGTGGACTCGAGCGCGAGGAGGAGCGCGCGTTCCGGGTCGCGGGGGATTTCCTCCGCGGCGCGGAGGGCGAGTTCCTGGGCCTGAGCCGTGCGGGCATTGGCGAATGCCCAGACGAAGCCGACCCATGCGCCGACGCCGGTGATGGCGAGGAAGGCGAGCATCACGCGAATCTGCCGCTTGCGATTCACCTGCTGGGTGAAGGCCGCGCGACTGCGCTGCACGAGCGGTCTGAGCAGTTCGCGCCCGCCGAGATCCTCGGCCTCCGGTCCGGCGAGATAGGCCTCGGCATTGCGCAGTTCCCATTCCTCGAAGACGCCGCCGGTCCGATCCAGTTCCTGAGCGCGGGCCTGGAGCTTTTTCCGGATGGCCTCGGCCCCGCTGCGCCGCTCGAGCCATTTCGCATTCGAGGCGAGGATCGGCTCGATGAAGCGGGCGTGGGAGAGTTCGTACCATTCGGCGCTGCCGCGTTTCTCGTGGCGGATCAAGTAGCGCGATCCCAGTGCGGTGAGCGCGGCCTCGGGGATGTGTGCGGTTTCGCCCTGGCCCTTCACCGCGAGGCCGAGGCTGGAGTGATCGCCCGCGATGAGCGTCTCGCCGAACCAGCGCCGAAGCCGTCCTTCATTGACCTTCGAGCCGGCGACCGCGGCGGTGATCGCGTCGGTATAATAGTTGGACAGCGCGGTGGTGGTCTCGCCGGCAGCGGCGAGGTGCGCTGGCGTGATCACGCGGAGACTGCCGCCGATCGTGCCATCGCGGATTTCCTCCGGAAGTTTCTCCCACAGGTTGCGGCAGACGACCTGGAGCTGCACCGGCTCCACGAATTCCCCGGCGACGGCGCGCCCACCTTCATCCTGCACGCCGAGCAGATCGCTCACGAGCTTCTCGGCCACGTCGGGTTCGAAGCGCACGCCGAGTTTTTCCACCGGCTTGATGATCGCCGCGAGTGCGGCGGGACCGCGCAACCGCTCCAGCCGTTTCCTGATCCGGAGCTGCCGCGGAAATTTTGACGCGAAGGGTTCGAGCCGCGCGATGAATTCTTCGCGCATCGCGAACACCACTTTCAGTGTGGGATGGCGCTGCCCGGCCTCGCCCATTTGCTGGAAGAAATCGTCGCGTTCCTTCCAGCGCGCTTCGTTGCCGGTGAAGACTTCCTCGAACTGATCGAGGACGAGGACGGGAGAAGATTCCGCGTCCTCGGGCGGTCGCGATTTCAGCCACGCTTCGACGAACTCGGCGACGCGCATTTTCACCACCTCCTCCGCGCCGCAGAAAGGAACCTGCGAATCGGCAAGCCAGCAGCAGAGCGCGTGGAAGACGAAGGGATTGGCGATCTCCGTGGCATTGATGCCCTCGGGCACGACGCCTTCCACGCGCGCCGGCGGGAGCACGGCATAGCCTTCCTCGCGGAGCAGCGGGACGACGCCCGCATTGACCAGGGAACTCTTGCCCACCCCGGAGAGCGCGTAGATCAGCACCACGGGATGCGCCATGATCAGCGACACCGTTTCGTCGACTTCATCCTTCCGTCCGAAAAAGCGCGCGCGGTCTTCGAGCGTGAAGGGGCGGGGACCGACGTAGGGTTCGGGAGCACTCATGGCTTGCGGGCCTGCCAGCGGCTCCACAGCTCGGCGGCGAACTGTTTACAATCTCCCCAGTAGACGTGGATGCGGAAGTTATCGAAGTAGGAATTGAGGTAATCGAGGACCTTCTCCGGGTCGCCGCTCACCGCTTCGGGTGCGATCTGCACGGCGACGTGTATGCGCTGGCTCTCTCGCAGGAAGTGGCCGAGCAGGCGGAAGAGCAGGAGGAAATCGCGATCGCGCAGCGTGTAGCCGAGGAAAAGAATCGTCGTGCTGCTCAGCGCCCGCTGCACCCAGTGGTTGATCAGGGATTGTTCGTCGCGCGCGAGGTTGATCAGGAATTCGTAGTGGTCGTCCTCGGTGAGCACGAGCGACTCGGGGTAATCGCTGCGGCCGAGGAAATGGTAGACGAGCGGATTCGCGACCGTCGGCTTTTCGGTCTCGCCTCCGAAGACTTCCACATCCTCGGGGATGTATTTGTTCCAGCGGCAGAGACGCACGCGCGGGTCCTTGTCCTTCTCGGGTTTTTGCTGGATCGCGCGGGTCAGGAAGTCGTCGAAATTCGTCGTGAGGTAAACCGGCACGGGCAGCGCGGCGAGGATGCGGTGCGGTTCGTTTGCGACGGAAAAATCGGGCGGCGTCGCGGTGCTGAAGAGTTTCTGGATGTGTTCCTTCGGCGCGGATTGATCGCGCTGGATGGCCACGAATTGCGCCACGCGATCGAGTTCCTCGGGATCGGGAAATGGGTAGCCGACCTGCTGCGCCCACGCGCGACTCAGCTCGGGCGTGAGCGGATACTGAAACTTCCACGCCGCCGGATCGCAGCCCACCGGCGGGGCGGGGGAGCAGGCTCCACGGCCGACGATCGGCGTGCATTTCAAATCGGCAAGTCGCCGCAGGAGCGTGTCCCAGTCTTGATCGGTGAGGCCTTGCATGGGGTTCAGTTTTGCCAGCGGCGGCGCAGCTCCGCGGAGAATTCGCGCGCGGTTCCCCAGAAGATGCGGATGTCCATTTCGTCGTAGTACCTTTCCATGTAAGACTGCACCGAGGCGCTGCCCGGCTCATCCGCGCGCGGCGGCACGAGCACGGCGATGCTCTTGAAGCTGCCGCGCATCCGCAGGCCCTCGAAGAGGATGCGGAAATTCCAATCCGCCACGCGGTAGCCGATGAAAAGGAAGCTCGAGGCGCGCATCGCCCGCTGCACTTTTTCCGGCAGCAGCTTTGGATCGCCCGCCATCTTCGCGAGGAATTTCAGGTAGTCGTCCTCCGTCGCGACCACCGAGTCCGGACATTCGTCATGGCCGTGGAGATGGTAGACGAGCGGGTTCGCCAGCGTGGGGGTGTAGTTCGGCTCGTCTTCGAAAACGGACGGCTCGTGCTCGATGAGTTTGTTCCAGCGGCAGAGTTCGCGGCGCGGATCTTTGTGGCGATGCTTCAGCGCGAGGAAGAGGAACGGATCGTAGTTGGTGGTCATGTAGACCGGCAGCGGCAGATCGGCGAGCAGCGCGTGCGGCTCGTCGGGCGCGGTGAAATCCGGCGGCTGCCGATAGTCGGGCGGGCCGGCTTTTTTCAGGACGTCGAGAACCTGGGATTTCGCGAAAGCGGGGTCGCGCACAATCGACAGATATTGCGTGACCGCGGTGAGGTCGCTGCTGCTGCCCAGCGGGTAGGAAAACTTCGCCGCCAGCGCGCGCGCCACCTCGCCGCCGAGCGGGAGCGCACCGAAGCACGCGCCCGCGCCGAGAAACGGCGTGCACCGTCCACCGCGGATGCGGTCGAGCAGGATTTCCCAGTCCGATTCTTCGAGGCCAGTCATGCGAGCAGCGTTCGCCTTCAAGAAGTTGGGGACCGCGCGGTGAGAGGTAAAGGTTAAAGGCGGCGCCGCTCCGGTTGCAAAGCGCGGGGGGCTGAACCACTCTTCGCGCCTCGTGAGTGCCACTTTATCTCGACCTCCCACCGCTGCGCTGGTGCAGGACCTCACCTACCCGGAAGTGGAGGCCGCGCTCGTCGCCGACGGCGTCTCGCCGTTGCACGCCCGGTCGCTCTGGCGGGCGCTCTACCGCGATTTTTCCGCACTCGATGCGGACGGGCTTCCGCCGCCGCTGCGGCGCTGGACCGCGGCGAACGCCCCCCGCTTTGCCGCCGCTCCCGCCGAGGTCTCCGATACTCGCAGCAGCGATGGACTGACGCAGAAATTCCTCCTCCGCCTGCACGACGGCCAGACGATCGAGACGGTGCTCATGGGCTACCGCGGCCGGTCCACGGCGTGTGTGAGCACGCAGGCCGGTTGCGCGATGGGCTGTGTGTTTTGCGCGACCGGGCAGATGGGTTTCGTGCGGCACCTGCGACCGGCGGAGATCGTCGCCCAGGTCGTCCACGTGCAGCGCGTGCTGCGAGCGCGGGGCGCCGCGCCGCTCCGGAATCTCGTCCTCATGGGCATGGGCGAGCCGTTGCACAACTATGATGCCGTGATGACCGCGCTCGCGATCATCTCCGATCCGCGCGGACTGAACCTCACTCCGTCGCGGATGACGATCAGCACGGTGGGCGTGGTGCCGGGAATTCGGCGGCTCGCGGCCGAGCGGCGACCTTACAATCTCGCCGTCAGCCTGCATGGCGCGGCGGAGGAAGAACGCGCCGCGCTCGTGCCGATCAGCCGCCGCTGGCCGCTGCATGAATTGATCGCCGCCTGCCGCGACTACGCGGCCACCATGGAGCAGCGGATCTTTTTCGAGTGGACGCTCATCGCCGGGGTCAATGACTCCGCCGACCACGGGCAGCGGCTCGGCGAACTCCTCGCGGGGATCGACTCGCATGTGAATCTCATCCCGCTCAACCCGACCGCCGGGTTCTCCGGCGAGACCAGCGCGGCGAGTGATCGCTTTCAGCAGGAGCTGAAACGCGCGGGCATCCCGAGTACCGTGCGGCAGCGGCGGGGGATCGACGTGGCGGCGGGTTGCGGCCAGTTGCGCGCGGCAAGCCGCCAGCGCTGAGTTCGGTTCCCGATGGGTGAGGCGGCGTCAATCGCGCGTGATCAGTTCGAGGAATTCCGGTTCGTCTTCGAGGTTGTCGATGAAGGGGCGCGGGGCGGGTGCTCCGTCGTCGAGACGATAGCGCAGAATCTGGTGCGAGCCGCGGCTGGCGACGTAGAAGAAACCGTCGGGTCCGATGGCGAGTCCGGCGGGGTTGCGCAAGCCGCCGGCTTTGGGCGCGATGAAGGGCGAGATTTTTCCCGTGAGCAGATCGTAGCGGACGACGGATTCGTTGCCGCGGTTGCCGATGAAGAGGGTGGATCCGTGGCGTGCAAGGTGGATCGGTTTGTCGATCGCACCGTGCGCTTCGATCGGACCGAGGAAGTTGCCGGTGGCAGCGTCGAATCGCTTCACCTGATCTGCATCGCGGTCGACTACATATAAAATGCCGTGGTCGAAGAGAGCTTCGCGGACGACGTGCAAACCGTACGAGACGTGTGTCGCCGCCGGGCACAATGTCCCCGGAGCGAAGTGCGCGGCCGAGGCGGCGAGCGTCGGCGGCAGCGGCATCGGAGTGCCCGGCTGGTGGGAATGCGGGCCGTGGTAGCGCAGGACCAGGCTGGTGTTTTGGCTCGTGACGCAGAGGTCGCCGGCAGAATCAAAGACGAGGTTGAATGGATGGCTGAGGCCGGGGTTCGTCGTGGCATCGGCGTTCACGAAGACCTCGCGAAAATCGTGGTCGTGCCGGCGATCGAGTTTGCCTTTGAAACGGAGGATCTGGCTGTGTTCGCGGAAGCTGTTCGCGACATAGAGATCGCCGTCGGGGCCGAAAGTGAAGCCGCGCAGTTCGCGAAGTTCCACCGTGGGCGGGAGGCTGTCGCAGTCGAGCGCTTTGCGCAGATGGCGCCCCTTGAGGTCGTAGACGTGAAGGTTGTTCCGGTCGCCGCGGTCGGCGCCGCCGTGAAAGGTGAGATACCATTCCGTCTTCATCGTCGTGTGGCGGAGAGCGTCGGCAAACGGGCGGTGTTCGGCAACGAGATTAGCTCTCGACGGCTGGGAGTGAGGTGGTAGCGAAAGTGCATGAGTGCATCCGATCCTTATGAAGGCTCGCTGGACCGCGCGGCGGACCGCGGCGTGGAGAAGCGAGTGTTTCCGGTGCCAGGCGGGCGGCCCGATGAGTTGTGTGTCGTGCCGAAGCATCTGCCGTTTGCGAATTATCGCGGCAAGGACGGGGCGAAGGATGTGGCCGACGAAAAGAAGCTCGCGAGCTACGATCTAAATCGCGCGGGAACGGCGGAGTCCGGGGCGGTCGCGGTTTCACCGAAGCGCACGAGCACGAGCGCGGCGGTGGAAGTCATCGAACTCGCACCGGGAAGTGTGCGGCCGGAAAAATTGACGGCGGCGTTCTGTCGTGAAGCCGAGCGCACGGGGAAGCGGGTCGCAAAATTCAAACAGACGGACAATCGCTACACGACGACCTGCACGGCCGCGATCCTCGGCTACTACCATGTGTCGCGGGCGCTCGGAGATATCTGCGAGATCAAGCCGGCAGTGCTCCGGACGATGGACATCGAGCAGCACAAGAAACTCGTCCGGCTCGCGTCCGACATGGGAGCGCGGGGGTTGGTGGGGAAAAGCTGGGCGCTCTTCAACGGATACTATGCGGACCCGCGCGGCTCGGAGGTCGCGAGGACGTTGTTCACCTCGGACTTCACGCAGATCTATGGCGCGCTGCTGGAGAATACGACCGGCGAGGAAAACTACGCCGAGTGGCTGAAGGCGGGCGCGGATTTGGGCAGCATCGCCGCGTTCCGACGGATGGCGGATTCACGCTCCGCCGAGGCCATCGTGGGATCGCGCGCTTTCACCCAGAGCAATGTGCAGGCACTCGTGGGCATGCGCGACATGAGCGAGATGATCATCCTCGACACGTTGCTCGCGCAGTCCGATCGGCTGACCGGTGGCAACATCAGCGACTACCCCTTCGCGTATTTTCAGGATGGCGACCGGGTCAAATCGGTGAAGGCCTCGAAAGTGGGCGATATCCCGCCGGACGCGCCGCGCGTGATGGTGAAAAAGCTGACCATCAAGGACACCGACGCTGGATTGCTGAATACCAATGTCTTCGACAAAAAAGGCTATGTGGCGCGGATCAGCCACCTGCATCCGGGGACCTTCGCGCGGCTGCAGACGTTTGCGAAAAAGTGGAAGGAGGATTCCACGGTGAAGGAGTTCTTTCATCGCGAATGCACTTTCACCACGAGCCAGGTGGCGCGGTTTGAGAAGTATCTGCTGGCCACGGCGGCCACGCTGCAAAGCCGGCACGACAGCGGCAAGCTGCGGCTGGATCTCGATCTGGATGAATACTTCCATGGAGCGCCGCCGCCGCCACCGCCGCCGCCGCTGGCCATTTCCGCGCCGGTCGGGCGCTGGGAGAAAGGCGCGGCAAACGTGCGCGCGGATGTGGAGACGGTGCAACGCCTGCTCGAGACGGTGGCGCGGTCGGCGCGTCTGCCGGCGCTCGATCCGAAGGGCGTGGATGGAAAGATCGCGAAGCCCCCGGCGAAGTCGAACACGGTGGCGGCGATTGAGGCTTTCCAAATGCAATTCCAGACGACGCCGGGCGGAGTGATCCAGCCGGGGCACGATACGTGGCTGGCGCTGGTGAAGGCGGCGGGACCGCAGAATACTTGAGCGGGAACCGTGCAGTGGAAAACACCGCCGGCGCGTCGTGATGGCTGAGCGGGTTTCTCGAAAGTCCGGAAAGCCTGTCAACCCGAGGAACCAAAAACGCAGGTGTGATTTTTGGGGTGGGATTAACCGGCAGGAGGACAAGGAGCGGCGAAGTCCACTTCGCCGAAGAACCGCGTGGCGCGGGAAGCGTCTTCGTTTTTGAAGTGGCGCGTTGCGCGAGAGGTGGCTCGGCGAAGTGGACTTCGCCGCTCCTTGTGCGGGCGACTCCGAATGGCTTTGGAAATCCGGCAGGTTCATTGGCAGCGGAATGCAGGGAGCCTGGGCGACTGGAGTGGAGTGGAGGGACCCGGGATTACCGGGAACTGCACGATCTTCCAAAGGCTGAGGTCCCTCGGCTTCGTTACACTCCGCTCGGGATGACAGCGCCATTTGAGTTCGGGGCCACTCACGGAGGCCGGACGGTGACCCGTTATTTCAGCGTGAGCCAGAGACTCTGCGCGCCGGTCTGCGGCGGAAAATCGGGCAGCGTGGGTTCGGCGTGGAAGTCGCCGGCGCGGCGCTGGAGCTTGAGCGCGAAGCGGGCGATGCGCTCGAGTTCGCGGCGGCCGAGGCGGGTGCAGTTCGTGGAAAGGAGAACGCGCGCGTTGGGCGCGGCGACTTCGAGTGCGGCGGCGAGGAGGGCCTCGAAGTCACGCTCGATCTGAAATCGGCGGCCTTTGTTGCCGCGGGAAAACGTGGGCGGGTCGAGGATGATGGCGTCGAAAGTTTCACCCCGGCGGGCGAGGCGCGGGAAGACATCGAGCACGTCGTCGGCGATGAAACGATGCGGCGCCGGGTCGATCCCGTTGAGCGCAAAATTCGCGCGACCGCGGTCGAGGGATTTTTTTGAAAGATCGACGCTGACCGTTTCCGCTCCCCCGAGTGCGGCCACGACCGAGAACGAGCAGGTGTAGGCGAAGGTATTCAGCAGGCGATGGATGCCGACGCGGCGGACGAACGTGCGGTTCGCGCGCTGATCGATGAACAGTCCCGCCGAGTAACCGGCGGCGAAATCGAGGCCGTAGCGGATGCCAGTTTCGAGCACGGTGGTTTCGAGGGGGAGATCGGCGGGACCGTCGAGCAGTTCCGGCGCGATGCGTTCGGCGTTTTGGAGCGGAATGAATTTTCCAAAGACGCGGCGGTGTTTCCAGCCGTGCTCGGATTGCCAATCTGCCAGTCCGGCGAGCAACAAGTCGCGGGCGGATTCATTTTGATACGAGAGCAGAAGGTCGCTGCCGAAACGCTCGAACCATGCCTCGCCGGCGGTGCAGATTCGGTGCGCATCGGTCCCGGCGGCGGCGAACGCGGCGAGGAGGGCGCCGCCAATCCAGCGGGGATGCGGTTCGGCGGGCGGACGGTCAGAAAATTTCCTCACGGCGGCGGATGGAGAACTGATTGCAAGGGAGAGTCAATGCGCTACTATCCGCGTTCTTCCCAACCATCTATCTATGCGACAGCTCGCTTTGTCCGTCCTCGCATGTGTCGCCTTTGCGCTGCACTCCATTCACGCTCAGTCGTCCGATCCGGGCGACCTTTTTGTCAGCGCCTACATGGCCGTACAGGCGGGTGAGAAAGCGGAGCAGGCGGGCAATTTGAAGGAGGCGATCTCGAAATTCCGCTACGCCGCGCAGATGCTCGACCAGATCTCGGAAAAGAATCCCGCGTGGCAGCCATCGATCATCGACTACCGGAAAAAGCGGACCGCCGAGGCGATCGGGCGCGTTCAGGATCGCGTGGCGCAGGTCGGCGGAGCCAAGGGGCAGCCGGGCACCGCGGTCGCTCCGCCCGCCGCGCCGGCCACCACTGCGATCAATCCGCTGCCGGGGTTGCCGGACGAAATCCTGCCCACCGCGCCACCGACCACGAACCAGCGGCGCCCGGCGCCCACGGTGCCGGATCGCCGCCCGGTGGAGCCCGATCTGCCTGCAAGCACGCCGGCCAAGGAGATGGAACAGCGCCTCGCCCGCATGCAGAAGGAACTCGAAAAGGTGAAGGCGGAAGCTGCGCGTGCTGAAAAGGAGAAAACGGAGCTCGCCGCCCAACTTGCGCAAGCAACGGCCGCCCGGCAGGCGGCGGATAAGAAGCAGACTGATCTCGCACAACGATCGGCCGCTACCGAAGCTGCGCTGGCCAAGGCGAAGCAATCCGGGCAGTCCGAATCCGCGGAGACGAAACAACTTTCCGCCGAACTCGCGAACGTGAAAAAGCAGCTCCGCGACCTGCGGTTCGATGCCGAAGCCGAGTCGGAATACCGCCAGCAACTCACCGATCGCGTCCGCTCCGCGCAGGCGAAGATCACCCGCTTAAGTGAGGAGAAAGCCGCGGTCGAGAAGGCCAGCGCGGATGTTCCCGGAACGATCGCCACTTACGAGAAGCAGCTCGAGCAGACGCGAAAGGAAAAGAATGACCTCGTCATCCAGCTCAGCCGGACGCAGAGCGATCTAAAATCCGTGGCGGCGGCCCGCGACGAGGCCCTTTCGCAAGTCGACAAAATGAAGGAAGCGCAGAAGCAGGTGGACAAGCTGCTCGCCGACAACACGGCGCTCATGGCGCGGCTAACCGAGGCGGAAAAGACCATCGGCGAGTTCAAGCTCGATGGGGCCAAAAAAGATCAGGAGATCGCTTCGCTGCGCAAGGAAGCGACCTCGCTCAAGGATCAGCTCGCCAGGGCGCAGAAGGAGAGCGTGGACTACCAGAAACAGATGGCCGATCTCCAGCAGCGGCTCTCGCAGGCGAATACGCAGATCGCCGAGCAGAAGGTGAACGACTCGAAGAGCGCTGCTGAGCGCACGCGGCTGCTCGATGAAAACAACATTCTGCGCGGGATCGTCCTGCGCGGGCAGAAAGAGGAAGCGCGCCGAGCGCAGACCAAGAAGCTGGTCATCGGCGAACTTGCGAAACTCGAGATCAAATCGAAGACGCTGATGGATCAGATCGAGTATCTGTCCGGCCCGATCGTGAAGCTTTCCGAGAAGGAGCGGGCGCTGTTCAAGAAGCCGGAGTTGCAGATCAGCGACAGCGAGATATCCATCGCCGCGCCGCGTTCCACCGCAGCGGCGTCCAGCAACGAGCCGGCGCTGCCGACCACGGAGGCTCCCCCGCTGCCGACCGCCGTGCCGGAGGTCAAGATACCGCCCGCCGCGCCCGCTACGGCGCCAGTCGAACCGAAGGTCTCAACCAATGTCGCGCCCGCCGCGGCAGCGCCGTCCGCGCCCGTTCCGCCCGTTCCGCCCGTAGCACCCATGCCCGCGTCCGCAGAAACGGCGCCAAAGTCCACGCTGACTCTCGACACGGGCGTGAAGGCGCCGCGGCCGGGTGACGGGACGGGTTTCACCAGTCTCCCGGATGGACTGACGCCGAAGCCGACGGAAACCCTGCTGGCGAAAGCCACGAGTCCCGCGCCGGGCAAGACGACGCTGCCGGGGGCGGGTCCCGCGGCCCCCACCACGCCGCCGGCGGAGGTCACCCCGGCGAAATCGATCGATCCAAAAGCGCCCGCCGAGACTCCGCTCGCCACGAATCCCGCCGGCACGGCGAATGTGAGCAGCGCAGTGATGAACCTGCCGCCCGAACTCGCCGCGCTGGCGCGCCAGGGGAAGGACGAGTTCGACAAGGGCAACTACCGGGACGCTGAGCGCGTCTACGAGAAGGTGCTCGCGCAGGCCCCGAGCAACCTCTACACGCTGTCGAATCTGGGCGTGGTATACTTCCGCTCGCAGAAGCTCCCGCGCGCGGAGGAGATGTTCAAGAAGGCGATCGCCATCGCGCCGGAGGATGGATTTTCGCACTGCACGCTCGGGATCGTCTACTACAGCCAGGGCAAATACGACGAGGCGGTGAGCGAACTGACCAAGGCTCTCGCCATCAATCCGAAGAACGCGACGGCGCACAACTATCTCGGCATCACGGCCAGCCAGAAGGGCTGGCAGGAAGCCGCGCAAAAGGAGCTGGAAACAGCGACGGCGCTCGATCCGACCTACGCCGACGCGCACTTCAATCTCGCGGTGGTCTTTGCCACGCAGCAGCCGCCGAACAAGGAAAGTGCGAGGAAATGCTACAAGCGCGCGACCGAACTCGGGGCTGAGCCAGACACGGCGCTCGAGCAGATGATCAAGTAGCGCGCCGAGGGCGAGCCGGACCTATTGGGGTTCCGGCGCGTTGAGCACGAAGACCGCTTCGGCGTCGCCCTCTTCGATTCCGGGTTCGACCTCCATGCCGAGATTCTGGTAGGCGCGTTCGAGCGCCCGCGGATTGTTCCGAAGTTGGGGAAAGACGACGATGAGCCGCTCCTTGATCCACTTTTTCGCCATCTGGCGATCCACTGGATGAAGCTGCGGCTCGCGACGGAATGCGGCCCTGATTCGCTGGAAGAATCCCTGTTTCATGTTGCGAATGATAACGCTCGGGGACCGGAATTGTTTGCCGGTATTTTCGCTCAGTTTCCAATCAAACCGCGGACGTGCCCGGTGAGAAACACGGAATTGATGATGACGATCACTGCGGCAGGGCGCCTGGTGTTGCCACGGGCGCGGGCGAGTTTTTGCTCGCGGGCGAACCAGGCGAGCGCGGCGGCGAGGGCGAACCAGGTGGCGTAGTTGCGCCACAGCGGAAGGGTGGGCGTGGTGGTGCCAGTGGCATACCAGAACCAGTAGAGACGCAGTTTCGTCGCAAGAGGCTCGAGGCTGAGATCGGTGAGCAGTGCGACCAATCCAGCCAGCACCGAAATGGCCGCGTGACTGAGGCGTGGCCAGAGGTGCATGAGAAACGCCCGCCCGCCGAGAACGACGACGAACCAGAGCAGAAGCCAGCCGAGCGGGACGGGGCCGATGCGGGCGCCCAAGCGCCCGGTGTAGACGACGCTCCCGAGGGGGTAACTCGTCGCCGCGCTCGCCCACGCGATCGCCAGCGCGCTGGTGAAAACAACGAGCGCAATCATTCGGGCCCGGGCAATGCCTTCGCGGGCGGCGAGGTCAAGGTAGAGGTTCAACGCGGCGAGCAGCAGCCACGCTGCGTCGGCGGAATGAACCAGAAAGGCAACTGCCGTGCGGAGGCCGGGATTGGCGAGGTGCTCGATCCACGAATCGCCAATCCACCAAAGGACCGCCACGGCGGCACTCCACCCGACAAAAAGGGGCCAGAGCGCGTGGACGAGCGGTTCGAGGCTGCGGGAGAGGAGGGAAGACTGCCTGTGCATGGCGCGGATCTCCGGCGGTTGCAGATCGAACGCAAACCCAAGGTGAGCGCCCGACGCGCGGATTCCCGCGGCGTTGTTGCCTCTGCCACCTGCGCCTAGCTGGCGCTCTCGGACTTGGCGGCCAGGTCGCGCACCTTCAGCGTGGCCAGAGCCGACCGGATTTCATTGCTGAGTTCGGCGAGCATCTCGCGAGTGATTTCCATCTGCGCGGCTTTGAATTGAGCCCACTCATTCGCCGTAACCTGAAGGCGCTCGTAGACGCCGCTGATGTAGGCCCGCGCGGCAGCAGTGAGGTCGGGAGTTTCCAGCCGGGATTCGAGCTGGCGCTGGGCCTCGGCGAGTTCGGAGAGGAGGATTTTCTCGGAAGGAACGGTGCGGAGTTTGGTGGCGAGGCCGAATTTTCCGAGCGTCCAGATGATCCACTTCGTGGGGTCAAACTGCCAGGGCTTCACGCCGTTGCGGTAGTCGTGCTGAAACTCGTGGTGAAAATTGTGATAGCCTTCGCCGAAAGTGAAGATCGCCATGATCCACGAGTCACGGGCGCTGCACTTGGAGGAATAGGGGCGGTTGCCGATGTAATGACAGAGGGAATTGATGCAGAAAGTGCAGTGCTGGAGGAAGACGACGCGGGCCACACCGGCGATGAGGAATCCGCCGAGTGCCGCCGACCAGCCGTCCCAGAGGTAACCGAGGATGGCGGGGAAGATGAAGGCGACGAAAGCGCCGATGTACTGGACGTAGCGGTGCTGCCACATGACCAGGGGGTCGCGCTTCATGTCCGTCACATTGTCGAATGGCGGCGGCGGCGACAACTTGAAGAGCAGCCATCCGATGTGGGCGTGGAAGAGGCCCTTGCTGATGTCGTAGGGATCTTCGTCTTGATCCACGTGCTTGTGGTGGGTCCGATGTTCGCAGGCCCAGAGAAGCGCGGAGTTTTCAAATGCAGCCGCGCCGAAGATGAGAACGAAGAGGCGAACGGACCAGTGTGCCTGAAACGAGAGGTGGGAGTAGAGGCGGTGGTAGCCGAGCGTAATGCTGAAGCCGCACGCGGCAAACATGACGAAGAAGAGGGCGATCTGGAACCAGTCGATACCGAAGTTCCAGAGATAGACCGGAACTGCGGTCAGCGAGAGGACGAAGGTGCCGATGAGGAACGAACTGGTGATCCAGTTTACTTTTTCGAAGGGGATACGGGAAAACACGAAGGGAGATTCTATGGGCGGGCGGGGATGGAAGCCGGCACGAATAGGGGCAGAGCCCGCCGGGCGCAACCGTAAAAGCAAATCCCCGGCCAGCGTGAAGGCGGAAATCGCCCGAGGAATCGCGCCTCGGGGAGGTCGCCCGAAGTGCGGTACGGGGCGTCTCAGGGAAATGCTTGTTGCGTGGGGGAGGAGTCACGCCCTACCTTCCGCCGATGTCATTTAAGGATTTTGGACTTCATGAAGAAGTCGTTCGCGGGGTGGAATCGATGGGCTACGTCGATCCAACCCCGATTCAGCTCAGGGCTTTTCCGATCATTTTGAGCGGGAAGGACATGATGGGTTCCGCGCAGACCGGAACGGGGAAAACCGCCGCATTTGGCCTGCCCATCCTGACCAAGCTCAAGCAGCACGGCACCCTGCGCGCCTTGGTTTTGGAGCCGACCCGGGAGCTGGCGGCGCAGGTCGAGACGGCATTTCGCGATTTCGGCCGCTTCATGGATTTGAAAGTCGCCCTGATCCACGGAGGCGTGGGCTATGGCAAACAGCGGGAACAACTCCAGGCCGGCATGGACATCCTCGTGGCCACGCCCGGGCGGCTGCTCGATTTCCTCGAAGACGGCACCGCGAACCTCAAGGATATCCAGTTTCTCGTCCTCGATGAAGTGGACCGCATGCTCGACATGGGCTTCCTGCCGCAGGTCCGGCGGATCGTCGATCGCGTGCCGAAGCAGCGGCAAACCATGTTCTTCTCCGCGACGCTCCCGCCGGAGCTGGAGACGATGACGAAGTGGCTGCTCAAGGATCCCGAGGCGGTGGAAATCGGCGCCCGCCGTTCGCCGGCGGAGACGATCACGCACGCGCTTTATCCAGTGGCGAAGGATCAGAAGTTCGACCTGCTGATCGCGATGCTGGAGCGCACGAAATTCGATAGCTGCCTCATTTTCACGAGTACGAAGATCATGGCCGACAAGGTGGCGCACCGGCTCAAGGAGATGAAACACTCGGTGGCGGCGTTGCATTCCAACCGCACCCAGAGCGAGCGCGAAGAAGCGCTGGCCGGCTTCAAAAGCGGAAAATACGAGGTGATGGTGGCGACCGACATCGCGGCCCGTGGGCTGGATGTCGCCGGGGTGAGCCACGTAATCAACTACGACGTGCCGGGACATCCGGAGGATTACGTGCATCGCATCGGTCGCACCGGGCGGGCGCAGCTCACCGGTGATGCGTTTACGATCTTCACCGCGGAGGAAATGGATCACGTGCGGTCGATCGAGCGCTTCATCGGCGCAAAGATCAAGCGGCTGAAGCTGGAGAATTTCAACTACCTCTACACGACCCTCTTCAACGAAGATCAGATCCCCGCGGGCGGCTTCGGCAAGGGCGTGCGGACGCTGCGCGGCTATTCCTTCGGGGCGAAGCGCGGCCGCCGGTAGACTACGGGCGGGTCACGCGGACGCGGAGAAACCCGCTGTCCGGATTGAGCGGCTCGAGGCGGATCGTCACGAGATCGAATTCCCCCTGAACCTCGCGCGCGATTTCCTGCACCATCTCTCCACTGGATGACCAGTCGGAGAGGTTGGTCGTCCCCTCCGCGATGATCGAAACGTCCGTCGCGGTACGGCGCTGCAGATAGGTCATGGTGAGTCGCCCGTCGTTGGCCCAGCCGCGCTGCGTAGCGCCGAGATCGGGAAAGTTTGGGTCGAGTCCCAGCGCGTATTCCGTCAGATTGCGGATGCCGTCGGCGTCCGGGTCGCCATCGTCGCCGGAGATGGCGGGGTCGGCAAGTTGCACGCCCGTGAATGCGGCGGCGCGCCAGGCGTCGATCGGTGGATCGAGGATGCTGGCGGTGGCCTGACCGAGAGGTGCGACGGCGAAAGCCGCATTCGGGTCCAGCGTTACGGTGACGGTTTCGGTGCCCTCCGCGAGTGCGTCGGCAATGGATGCGATCGTGATCGAGGCGGAGGTCGTCCCGACGGGAATGACGACGCTGCCGGGCGGAGCGACATAGTCGGCCGCGGCGGTGGCGGTGCCGCTCAGTGAATAAGTCACGGTCCACGCGTTCGCGGTGTCCGCGGCGTCCCGGCTGACCGTGAAGGTCGCGGAGTCTCCTGCTACGTTCTCCCTCGCAATCGCGTCCGTGGCGGTGATCTGCACGAGCGGCTGATCGACGATCTGAATGGTCGCCGAGGCCAGCGAGCCGGGAGCATACTCCGCGGTGGGGAGAAGCGTGATTGCGACCGTCTCGGATCCCTCGAGGATTGAATCGGAAATCGCGGTAACGGGGATCGATGCCGATATTTCTCCCGCTGGAATAACGACGCTCCCTGGCAGCGCCAGATAATCTGCGCCCGGCGAGGCGCTCCCGCTCACGACGTAAGTTACCGTCCATGGATTTGTGGTCTGCCCCGAGTCGCGGACTATGGTAAAACGCGTGGTGTCCGAGGGATTGATTTCTCGCGCGGCGGTGTCGCTCGCGACGATCTGCACCGTGGCCGTGGCGCTGACGACGCGGACGGCATCGACAATGACCACGCCATTCGTGCCAGCGGTGCGGATCAGGACGCTGGATTCGGTGCCTGCATTGAGGAAGACAGGCGTCGGCCCTGTAATCGAGTTCCATGCGCCGCCATCCGTCTGCTGATTGATGGATTTAATGAAAGTGCCCCCCGTGTGGATGAGTTCCACCGGGACGTTGGTCGCGCGATTGCTCGACGCGGTCCACCGAAGTTGCACGAAGTAATTGCCGCTGGCGGCGATCGTGGGCGTGAAACGGAACGTGCGATTGACCGCGCCACCGTCGCCTGCACTGACCTTGTAACCGGCGCCATGGAATCCGCTCAGATTGGCGCTGTTCGTCCAGGTTCCACTGACCGTCACTCCGCCGGAGTCCGCATCATCCACGATGACGGTGGCCGCGTTTTGCGCCGCCCCGCCGAGGTGCTGTTTATCGGCCCGCGATTGGGCCGAGACTTTCTCGTAAGGCACCGCCTGCACCGCGGAGTCGGCATCGATCGCGAAAGCGGCGGTGGTGACCGCGGTCTGGCTCAGAATCATGAAGATGGGCTCCATGCGAATCGATCCGAACGCGACATGACTAGCCGAGAGCGCGAAAGGCACGGCAAGGTTGTCGCACTCCGCCTGCCGGGGTAGCAGGCTCCGCAAGCTGACCGGATACGGCGCGGGAACATTGCCGTAAAAGACGCCGTCATTGTAGACGCGGGCGCCGGACGTCCCGTCGAGCTTCGCAAAGCGTTGAACGACGTGGGAATCCATCGCGTAGGAGGCCAGGCCCGCGCTGTCGGCAACCGTGCGGGCGCCGGCGCAATTGCCCTGCTGCATCACGTAATCGCTGATCATCCGCCGCGCCTCGCGAACGTAGAGTTGATGAGGCCAGCCGCCGGTCGCGGTGAATTCGTCTTTCGCGTACGCGTAGGTGCCCATCAGGCTTCGCATCGCGGCGGGCACGCGGGGGTCGGTCTTGAGAAACAGGAGCAACCCCTCGATGTAGCGGCGGTGATTCAAGGCGATCTGCGCCCGCTGCGCAGGGGAGGCGGCGACGTAGTCGTAGTTTCCGCCGACCATATCGGTGGAAAACGGACCGTTGTTGTTCACGTCGAATTTCTGGTTCGGCAGGGCGGCGAAATAGATCAGTTGATAGAGGGAGACCGTCGGGTTGGCGGCGATGTGGCGCGCCAGCACCTCGTAGTCGGCGGCCGAATAGCCGGGTGCCGTGGTCGACGAGATTTCCACCCGTTTCGCGGGATCGGAGCTATTCGTCAGGCAGAGGCGGTAGTTGTAGGCCTGCACTTTTTCATCCGCGGCCCCGACCACTCCACCGTTGCCACTTTGCACCCCGGGGAGCAGTCCGCTCGCGGGAACGCCGGGCACCACGTAGGGGTCGATCGCCGTATTGAACTGAAATCCTGCGAGTGCCTGGCCGATTCCAGCGAGCGACTCGCCATAGGTTGCGGTCGATTCGCGACCGATCGTCCACGAGACCCCGGCTGCGGCCATGAGGTCGCCTTCATAGGTCGTATCGATGAACATTTTCGCGCGGTAGATGTTGCCGCTGGCCATCGTGATTTGCGTGATGCGATTTCCCGTTTTTGTCACCGTGCTCAGCGTTTCGAGGGATCGCAATGGCACGTTGGCCGCGCCAAGCATCGCGCGGAATTCCTCATCCGCGATGCGCGACTCGAACGCGGCGGAGAGCCCGCTGGCGTTGTAGCGTGCGGCGACCCGCTTGAAGAATTCCGCCGATATGCCGCCGATTGATGACGCATTGCCGACGTCGACCGCGGTGAGGCCCGCGGTCGTCATCCCCCCGACTTGGTCATTGTTGGAAATAAGGACAACTGATTTTCCCATCCGCGCAGCCTGAATTGCGGCTGCGATTCCGCCCGAGGTTGCACCGTAAACACAAATGTCCGTTTGAATCACTTCCGCCCGCACTCCAATAGAGAGGGCGAGGAAGGCAAGGAGCAGAAAATGGTTGCGGAAAATCATGGGGAGAACCTGCGCTTTGCGGTCGTCGTTCACCGTATTTGCGGCCAAGGGACGACGAGATTGCGCATTTCCGCCGGCAACTCAGCAGAAAAATGCAAAGTCGCACAATCTTTTCATGCGGCCCAACGTCCGAACCTCAGCCATCAGCGTTGGCCGCGTCTCCCCAGAGGGCGTCCCGCAACCCGCTGGACCGGGCGGTTTTACGGTAAAGCGCCGCGGCGAACTCAGCGTCATCCGCCCACACCTCGACCGCGGTGCGCGCCCGGGTGATGCCCGTATAGATCAGTTCCCGCGTCGCCACTGGCGTGTCGCGATCCGGGAGAATCAGCAGCACTTTCCCAAACTCGGAGCCCTGGCTTTTGTGGACCGTCATCGCAAAACTCGTCTCGTGCGCCGGCAACCGCGCGGGCAGCACCCGCCGGAGCGCGCCGCTCGCGTCGATGAAGAAAGCCCGCAACTCGCCCGCGGATTCGGGATCGCGCAGGATCAGCCCCACGTCGCCGTTAAAGAGTCGGAGTTGATAATCGTTCGTTCCGATCAATACCGGGCGACCGTGGTAGTGGGCGGAAGTGGGGTCGATCAATCCCGCGGAGGCGAGGATGCGTTCGGCCAGCGCGTTCAGGTTTTCCACGCCGTGCGGTCCCTTTCGCGTCGCGGCGAGAATGCGGAAATCATTCAGCCTGGCGAGCGCGTCCGCCGGGGTGGCGCTCTCCAGGCAGGCGCGGTAACCCGCGAGGACGGGATCGGTGAGCGCTGCCTCGAGCGCGCGGCCCGGCGGCGTGGGCGCACCGCGCAGGTCGCGTCGGTCGTCCGCCCTCAGGAGGGCCACGGCTTCCGCTGCGTCGCCCGCATTGACCCGCTCGCTGAGTGCGCGGATGCCGCTGTCGCCTTGGAAGCGGTATGCCTGGGTCAGCTCCACGATGTGCGCCGCGATCGGCGCGCATTTTTCCCCCGCGCCCGCGCCGCAGATATCGCCGAGCACATTGCCCGCTTCCACGCTGGCGAGCTGATCCTTGTCGCCGAGCAGGATGATCCGCGCGCCGGGCGGAATCGCGTCGAAGAGTTTCGCCATCAGCGCGACGTCGACCATCGACGCTTCGTCCACGATCACCGCGTCCACTTCCAGCGGGCGCTCGCGGTCGTGGCGAAATTGCGGAGAGTCCGGCAACGTCCCGAGCAGGCGGTGGATCGTGCGCGCCTCGCTCGGCGGCATCTGGTGCAAGGTTTCGGTGTCCGGCATTTGCGCGAGCGCGCTGGCGATCGATTCCTGAAGCCGCGCCGCGGCCTTGCCGGTCGGTGCGGTCAGCGCGATTCGCGGCACTTTGCCCAGCGCGGAAAATTGATCGGCGAGCAGCGCCAGCACGCGCGCGGCGGTGAAGGTCTTCCCGGTGCCCGGCCCGCCCGTGATCACGGCGAATTGCTTGCGCACCGCCGTTTCCGCCGCGGCGCGTTGCCGGTTATCTTTCGCTGCTTTTGGAAAGAGCCGCTTCAGTCCCGCGGTCAGCAGCTTCCCGTCGTGCGGCGCATCGGCGAGCCGCGCGTGGATCGCCGCCGCCAGTTCCGATTCGTAGCGCCAGTAGCGCTGGAGATACACGCGGCCGGCGTCGTCGAGAATCAGCGGCGTGAACTCACCCGGCGCGCCCACCACCGCGCAGGCGCGCAGCTTCGTGGCCAGATGCTCGCCGCCCACCGCCGACAGCGGCACGCAAGTGTGCCCCGCCGCGCGCCACGCGCTGGTGGCTTGCGCCACGCGTTCGAGATCCGCGTCGGGCGTCCCATTCAGGCGGAGGAGCAGCGCGGCGAAATGCCGATCGAGTGGCGTGGCGGGAATCTCCTCGTTCATGAAAGCAGCGCATCCAGCGCGGTGAGGCGTTCGACGCTCGGGCGGTCGCGGAAGATGCCCAGCTCCGGTCGCGCGGGATCGATGCCGCGCAGGAAAATGTAGAACACTCCGCCGAAGTGCGTGGCGTGATCGTAGTCCGCAATCCGCCGCGCGAGGTAGCGATGGAGTGCGACGCAGTAGAGGTGATACTGCACGCCGTAATGATGCCGGCGCATCTCCGCGGCCACGGCGTCGGCCGTGTAGTCATCGACCGTCGGGCCGAGCCAGTTCGACTTCCAGTCGGCGATGAAAAATTTCCCGTCGTGCTCGAACACGAGGTCGATGAAGCCTTTCAGAAAACCGGAGAGCGCGGTGAAAGGTAGCGCTTCGCCGAGCACACGCTCGAGTGCCGCCGGATCGAGCCGTTCCACGGGAAGGTGAAACTCCAGCTCGTTCAACCGCGCCGAGTTCGGCACGTCTACCAGCCGCAGCCCCGGCTCCAGTTCCGCCGCGAGCGTCGCCCGCACATTGGCCTCCACCGCCGCCCGCAGATCCGCTCGACCGAAGCCGAAGAACTCCAGCTTCCGCTGCACCAGCGGCTCCACCGTGGCCGGTTGGGTGAAATCCAGGTTCTCGAAAATCTCGTGCAGGCACGTGCCCGCGCGCCGTCCGCGCGGGAAGGCGTGGATGCCCGTCGCCGCGGCGACCGGCGCGGTTGTCGCCGTTTGCCGATCGTAGTCGCGCTCTTCCGGTGCCGCGTTTGCGATCAGCGAGGAGAAGCTGCCGATCGCAAAGTCGCGCCGGATTTCGCCGCGGAAAGCGCGGGCCTGCCGCGGCGGGTGCGCGGGCGCGGGCGCGACATATCGCCGCCCGACTGCCGCGGGCACATCCGCGATCGCAAACGCGCCCGGCACTTCCGCGGCGAGCGCCGCGAGATCCGCGCGCAACGTCTCGTCAGTCACGTCACGCGCTTGCAACGTCGTCACCGCGGATTCGGCCGCGCCGCCCGGCGGATGCAGCACCCACGACGCGGCGGAGTTCTCGCATTTGTTGAAGCGTCCCCACACGAAATGGCACTGCCACTTCGCGCGAGTCAGCGCCACGTAGAGCAGCCGCGCCTGTTCCGCGAGTTGCTCCTGCGCCATGAGCGCGCGGTGCGCATCGTAATCCGGTGACCCGAGGTCGAGCACGAGCCGATGCGACGTGGGATCGTGAAAAGTCGTTTCCGCCGCCGCCCGCGGCTCCGCGCTGCGCCAGGAGAAGGGGCACCACACCACGCCGAACTCCAGTCCTTTGCTTTTGTGAATGGTCACGACCTTCACCGCTTCCTCGTCGCTCTCCAGTCGCAGTTCCTGCTCCTCGCCGCTCTCCGCGTCGGCGTGCATCTGCATCGCCAGCCAGCGGACCAGCGCCGCGGGACCGAGTCGCTGGGCGCTCGCGGCGTGATGGAGCAGTTCCGCGAGATGGAGCAGATTCGTCAGGCGGCGTTCGCCATCGGGCAGGCTGAGCAGCCGGGGCCGCACGCCTTCCTCGACGAGCAGGGCGCGGAAGGCGGGGAAAAAACCGTCCGCCTGCCAGCGCAGATGCCGGCGGAGAAACGTCTCGAGCAACTGCTCCCAGCGCGCGTCCGGCAGCGTGGCCAGATCGGCGGCGGTGAAGCCGAGCGCGGTCGTGGCGAGCGCTGCGCGCACCGCGGGCTCGAAGGTGGGCGTGGCCAAGGCCTGGAGCAGCGCGAGCATCTCGGCTGCCTCGGAGGATTCGAGCACTCGTGCGCGGCTCAGCACCACGGCGGGCAGGCCGGCGGCGATCAGCGCATCGCGGACGAGATCCGCCTCGTCATTCGTGACCGTGAGCACCGCGTAGTCCGATGGACTCAGAGCGCGCGTGCCGCTTGTCGCGCCGCTCTGCAATTGCTCGACGATCCCGTCCGCCACCACCGTCGCGAGGTGCTCCCGCGCGCCGCCGGCCGCGATCGGCTTTGCGCCCGACCACACCCAGAAGTGAAACGGCGCCAGCCCCGCGCCCGCGCATTGGAGCGCATCCGCATCATGCCGGCCGGCCGCCGCCGCACGGTGAAAGCCGATGCCGGGCACGACGAACGCATCCGGATTCCGCTCGAAAATTGCATTCACGGCATCGACGAGCGGCGTGACGGAACGCTGATTCGCGGAGAGATCGTGGCGGTGTGCGGCGCGGCTCGCGGCGTCGAGGTAGCTGAAGACATCCGCGCCGCGGAAACTGTAAATCGCCTGCTTCGGATCGCCGACCAGATAGAGCCGGCCATGATCGCGGAAGAGCTGCTGGAAAATCTCCGCCTGCACCGGATCGGTGTCCTGAAATTCATCGACCAGCGCGACCGCGAATCGCTGTTGCGTCGCCGCGATCAGCTCCGCGCTGCGCGGGCCGTGCAGCGCGTCGCGCAAGCGAGTAAGGAGGTCGCCGAAGGACAGCACGTTGCGCTGCGCCTTGCGCCGCGCCAGCTCCGCGGGCGCCCAGTCGAGGAACTCGCGCTGAAACGCCAGCGTCCAGCGCGCCCGTGCGAGAACAAATTCGCTGCACGCATCGAAGAACGCATGCCGCGGTGGCTGTGGCGGATTTTTCCCGCGCACCGTCGTCTGTTCCGCCACGCTTTCGGCGGTGAAGAAATCGAGCACAGCGTAGTCCGCACAACACGACGCCGGTTCGCGGAAGCAGCGCGCCAGCGACGCCATCGCCGCGCTGGTCACGTCCTGCTTTTTCATCGTGCCTTTCGCCCAGCGCGCAGCGTCGTCGATGATCGCGCGGACGTCCGTTTCGCCCGCGGTCCACGCCTCCTCGACCTGCGCGAACGTCGCGCGCAGGTCGGCTTCCGCAGCCGCGAGTTCCGCGGGATCGTGGGCGGGCAGGATGTCCATCGTGGGCCGCTGGACGCAGGCTCGGAGTAGCTTCGCGAGAGCCGCGGCATCGAGCTTCGCGAGCATGGCGAAAGCGCCGATCCGCAGCTCGGCGGGATAAATGCGGAGCCGCCAAAAGTCATCGGCCACCTCGCGGAGCAGCGCGCTTTCATCCTCCAGCGTCTCGGCATCAAAAGGCAGCCCGGTCTCGAAAGCGCGCTCCTGCAGCAGCCGCGTGCAGAAGCCGTGGATGGTCACGATCAGCGCGTCGTCGAAGCGTTGCAGCGCGCGGACCAGTCGCGGCCGAAATTCTTCCGCATGCGCGACGTAGCGCGGGTGGAGCGCGACGAGCAGCGGGTGAGTGCCAGGGCCTTCGTCAAACATTGTAACGGCATCGCGAAGCAGATCGCGGATGCGGTCGCGCAGCTCGGCGGTGGCGGGAATGGTGAAGGTGGTGACGAGGATCGCGCCGACTTCGAGACCTTCCTCCGCGACGAGCCGGAGGAAGAGCCCGGCGAGCGTGTAGGTCTTGCCGGTGCCGGCGCTGGCTTCGAGCTGCGTGATGCCCGACTCGAGCGGGGCGGCGGCGACGTCGAAGGGAGTGAACGTCATGACAGCTCCTCCCGCGCCGCGAGCAGCGGCTTCCAGATCGCGAGAGCGAGCGCGGTGAACTCACCGGCGAGCGGATCGTCCAGGCCGCGGAAAGCGAGCTTCGTCCATGCGTCCTTGCCTTCCCGCTCTTCGAACTTATCGCGGGCTGCGGCGAGCGGTTCCTTGCTTGCGCGGTCGTGCAAGGTGCGATCCGCAAACTCGAGTGCGGCCTCCGGAAAAATGGGCAGCGGCGTGCTCAACCCGCGCGCATAGAGCTGGAGCAACGCGGTGAGGTGCGTCGCGGCATCGGTCACAGGGCCGAAGCGGAAGCTGAGGTCGAGCGCGTGGAAAATCGTCGTGCGATCGGGTGCGGCGGTGAGTTGCAGCGCGAGGTGCGCGATCCAGGCGCGGAGTTGATCGGCGGCCTTGCACTTCGCCGCACGGAAGCGGATGAGCCCGCCGGAGCGCACATCTGCGAGCGTGCCGGTGAGCCGCCATTCGCCGGCGGCGAGATGGACAGGCAGCGGGTCGAGCGGCTCGCCCGTGAGGGTGGCGCCGACGCGCGCGAGGAGTTGCGCGACTTCGCCGGTGAGCGTGCCGTAGTCCGATGCGCCGACGTAACCCGGCGCGAGTGCGCCGGTTGCCCGCGCGGTGGCGAGATCGGCGGTAAGTTGCCCCGCGGCGATGCTGCGCTGCGTGAGCGCCTCGCGAAACTGATGCCGGGTCAGCCCGTCGAGCGACGCGGGTTCGCGTTCCGCGGGCGGTTGTTCGTCTTCCGGCAGGCGCAGGCGCAGGCGGTTTTTGAGGAAGTAGCGCGCGGGTTTGGTCAGAAAGTCGGCGAGTTGATCGAGCGACACTTCCTGCCACTCGGGATCCGGCGCAGGCAGCGGCTGCGCGGCGAAGGCGGGTGCGGCGTGGCGCGCGGCGGAACCCTGGAGCGCCGCGGCGGCGTGATCGGTGGAGTAGCTGAAGAGGCGCGGATTTTCTTCGGTGAAGTACGCGGCACTGAACGGCTGAAGGCGATGTTTCAGCACAAAGTCCGCGGGCAGCGCAAACCGCCGCGCGAGGGTGTCGAGCAGCTCGGCGAGGATGACGCTGGGCGGAGACTCGGAGTTGTCGCGCGCGGAGAGGCCGCAGTAGCTGAGGTAGAGCGTGTCGCGCGCGGAGAAGAGCGCTTCGAGAAAAAGGTAGCGGTCGTCGTCGCGCACCGAGCGGTCGCCGCGGCGGGGCTGCTGCGCCATGAGATCGAAGCTCAACGGTCGGTCGCGGCGAGGGAAGGCATCAGCATTCAGACCGAGCATGCAGATGACCCGGAAGGGAATGCTGCGCATCGGCTTCAGCGCACAAAAGGTGACCCGGCCGGCGAGGAATCCGCTGCTCGATGCGTCATCCGCCAGCGCCGAGGAGAGGTGCGCGCGGACGACGCCGAACTCCAACGGCGCGGAAAATCCGGCGCACGCGGCGGCTTCGCTGAACTCCTCGAGCACCGTATTCACGCAGCGCAGTTCGTCGGCGGTTTCATCGCCGGCGTCGAAGAGATCGTCGATCAACGCCCGCAGCGACAGCTCCCAGGCGGCGGGTGGGCGCGGTCCGGCGAGAGCGGCGCAGCGGGTGAACAGGCGATCGGTGAACTCGACGAAGCGGCCGAGCGTGAGCGCGTCCTGTCCCTCGATCCCCGGCTCGGGCAGCACGCCGGCGAAGAGCGTGGCGCCATCGCCGGGCAGCGCGTAGCCGAGCAGCAGCCGATCGAGCCCGGAGCGCCAGGTGTTTTCCGGAAAGGGCGGCAGCTTCAGCTCCGCGCGGTGCTCCGAATCGATGCCCCAGCGGATGCCGCTGCGCTCGGTCCAGTCGCGGACGAGGGGCAGATCGGATTCGGCGAGATCGAACCGCTCGCGCACCGCTGGGGTGTCGAGCAACGCCAGCACGCTAGGGGCGGGGAAGCGGCTGCCCGCGAGGTCGAGCACCTGGAGCAGCGCGGCGGCGATACTGTTCTCGGTGCGCGCGGCGCGGTCGGCGATGGTGAAGGGGATGCGCATCGCTTCCACCTCGGGCGCGCCGAAGACGGCGTCGATGAATGGCGCATACGTTTCCACGTCCGGCATCGTGACGAGGATGTCGCGCGGCGTGAGATCGGGTCGCGTGGCGAAGAGCGCGAGGAGCTGATCGTGCAGCACCTCCAGTTCGCGCATCGGGCTGTGGCAGCAGTGGACTTGCAGCGAGTGATCTTCGGCATCGATCGCGCGCGGCGAGTCGGTTTCGCGCTGGAGGAAAATGTCGGCCTGGAGCTGGCCGAGCAGCGTGTCCTCGGCGGGTGGCTGAAAGAGTTCGTTCTCATGGACGGCGTCGAGACGGTCGAGGAGCAGCCACGAAAAGTCGCGGCCGGTCTTGCAGAGCGAGGCGAGCAGTTCGTTGCCGGGCAGTTCGGGTTCCTCGTCGTCGGGCAGATTCTTCAAGCGGCGGCGCTTGGCCTCGCGTTCGCGCTCGCGCGGCGTGAGGAGTTCGGCCCAGTAGTCGGCGGTGGGTTCGAGCAGGTAGAGATGCACGTCGGTGACGGCGCCGAGGACATTGAGCAGTTCGAGGTAGATCGGCGGCAGGCTCGAGATGCCGAAGATGCAGACGCGCGCGGGGAGGTCGCTGGCGCTCACCTGATTCTCGCGCAGCGAGGCGACCGCGCGGGCGGAGAGTGCGGGTGGATTGGTGTCGCGATGTTCGCGCGTGAGTTCGCGCCAGAGCTGGGCCTGCCAGTGGTCTTCGCCCTCGGGGCGAGATGCTGAGCGTCCGCGCTGCCAGTCAAGGAGCAGCTCGGGGCGGTAGGCGAGGTAGCGGTCGAACAGTCCCGCCACTTTCTTCGCGAGCTGGAATTCCTTGAGCGCGCCCATTTCGCCGCTGGCGTATCCGGCGAGGCTGGCGAATGCCGGGAGCGGCAGCACGCGGGGGAAAAGTCCGAGGACGCGCCACGGCAGGACTTCGCGGGAAAAGGCGTCCGCTTTTCGCTCAGCGGGGAGCGTGGCGCGGAGCACGCGATCGGCGAGTTCGGCGGGGAAGGGGAACTCGACGTTCATCGCGATGCCGGTGCGGCGCGCGAGTTCGAGCTGAATCCAGCGCCGCATGCCGAGGCTCTGCACCACCACGGTGTCCGCGGCGAGCACGCGGCCGAGCGGCTTCGCCAGCGTGGCGGCGAGTGCGTCAGCGAGTGCTTCGAGGCGATTGCTGCGGTGGAGGTGGATGCCGGGCATGGGCGGAAAGCTAGCGGGGAGGGTGGGACAAGGGTGGTCGGGTGGGGGACTCAAAAAAACCTGTCATCCTGAGCGGAACGCCGATGGGCCGAGGTGGCGGTGTACGGGACAAGCGGAGGCAGGGCCTTGGGCGAGAGGCGGCGCGGCGCGGAGTCGAAGGACCTCTATTTTTTTCTGACGACCGGCAGTTGGCGCGCGAAGAAATAGCGAGAGGTCCTTCGACTGCGTTCCTCCCCGCCTGCGCCCACGAGGAACTCCGCTCAGGATGACAGGATTATGGATTGGCGCTGCGCGCCGGTCGCCCCTCACAGCCACTTCTTCCGCTTGAAGAAAATGATCTGCGCGATCGAGATCGCGAGCATTACGAGTACGCAGACGAGGTAGCCATGCGGTTGGTGCAGCTCGGGCATGTTGAGCGGTTTGTTGCCCCCATCGTAGTCGAAGTTCATCCCATACAGCCCGACAATGAAGGTGAGCGGGATGAAGATCGACGACATCACCGTGAGCACGCGCATGATTTCGTTCGTCCGCATGCCCACCGCGGAGAGGTAGAGTTCCATCAGGCCGCTCGTCACATCGCGATAGCTCTCGACGAGATCCATGATTTGAATGGTGTGATCGTAGCAGTCGCGGAGGAAGACTTTCGTCTGCTTCGAAACGATGCCGGTTTCGTCATGGAGCAGCGCATTGACCACGTCGCGCTCCGGCCAGACGAAGCGGCGAAGCTGCAGCAGGATGCGGCGATATTCGTGGATCGTCGCGACGACCGTGGGGCGGGGCTTTTCGAGGACAAGATCCTCGAGTCCTTCCAGCGCATCGCCCACGGTTTCGAGGATGGGAAAGCAGTGGTCGATGATCGAGTCGAGCAACGCGTAGGCGAGGTAGTCGGGGCCGAGCTTGCGGATGTAACCGCGGCCGGCGCGGATGCGTTCGCGCACGGGATTGAAGACGTCGAACTCGGGATCTTCCTGGATGGTGATGAGCAGGTTTTTTCCGAGAAACATGCTGACCTGCTCGCCGCACATCCGTCCATCCGGCAGGCGGTAAAGCATCTGCGCGATGATGAAAAGATAGCCTTCGTACGGTTCCATCTTCGGGCGCTGCGGGGTGTGGAGTACGTCCTCCAGCGCGAGCGGGTGGAGGTGAAATTTTTCGCCGAGCGCGCGGAGGGCCGCGATGTCGCTGGTTCCATTGATCTCGATCCAGTGGACGCGGCCCGGGGCGTCGCAAGAGGGAAGATCAGCGATGGAGCCGATGTCACGCTCCGTGAGTTCGCCCTCGTCGTATTCCACCACCTTGATCGTGGCCCGTTCGACGGGAATGCCTTCGTGAATCGGAGCCAGATACCCGGGCGAAGTTCCGGGCAGGGGACGGCGGGTTTTGAACATGGAAAAGGAAGCGTAGGCGGGAGCCCGGCAGGTGGAAAGCGGCGTTCGCTACGGTTCGAATTTGTAGCCGAATTCCCGCACGGTCTTGATGTGGCGCGGCGCCGTCGGCTCGGGCTCGATTTTGTTGCGGAGCGCATTCACGAACCGATCGATGCTGCGCGGGGTGACCATGGCGTCGTAGCCCCAGACGTTGGTCATGATCGTGTCGCGGCTCAGCGCGCGGCCGGCGTGGGCGGTGAAGTAGGCGAGGAGTTCGAATTCTTTCGGCGAGAGTGGCACGTCCTGTCCGGAGCGCGTGAGGGTGCGCACGGTGGTGTCGAGCTGGCAGTCGCCGAAGGTGAACGCGGTGGAGGTCGCGGTGCGGCGGCGCCGGAGAAACGCATCCGCGCGGGCGAGCAACTCCTTGATGGAAAAGGGCTTCGTGACGTAGTCATCGGCGCCGATTTTCAGACCGAGGACTTTGTCGGATTCCTGCCCTTTCGCCGTGAGCATGATGATCGGCATGTCGAGCCCCTCCTCGCGGAGAAAGCGGCAGACTTCGTAGCCGTTCACCTTGGGCAGCATGAGGTCGAGAATGATAAGGTCGGGCTTGATCCCGAGCGCGGCTTTGAGGCCGAGGTCGCCGTCGGTGGCGGTTTGCACGCGGTAGCCTTCGTATTCGAAGTTGTCCTTCAGCCCGCGGAGCATGGTGGGGTCGTCTTCGATGATGAGGATTGTTTCCATGGAAAGGTGGGGGACTTTTCGTCTCTTTTCTTCATCTTCATCTTTTTCTGTGTGGAGGGAAAAAGATGAAGATGAAGAAAAAGAAAAAGATTACGGGGCGACGGGAATGGAGATCGTAAACGTGCTGCCGCGGCCGAGCTGGCTCTCGATGTCCACGCGGCCGCCGTGCGCTTCGATGATGTGGTGGACGAGGGCGAGGCCGAGTCCGCAGCCGCCGCGGGCGCGCGAGAGTTTTTGATCCACCTGATAGAATTGCCGGAAGACGTTCTTTCGCTCCGCGCGGGAGAGGCCGATGCCGTTGTCCTTCACGGCGATGAAGACGTGGCCCGATGCTTCGCGGGCGTGAAGCGTGATTTTTTTGTCGTCGCCGGTGTACTTCCCCGCGTTGTCGAGGAGGTTGGCGATGACGAGGGCGAGCGCGTCGCGGTCGGCGATGATCGCGGGGAGTGCGCCGGGGACATCGAGGGTGAAGTGGCAGCCGGGCGCGTCGAGCTTGGCGCGCATCGAGGCGACGGCGCGGTCGAGGATGCCGCCCGCGGGAGTAGCGGTGAGCTGGATGGCGTGTTCATTGCGCTCCAGGCGGGAGAGCGTGAGGAAGTTGTCGGTGAGGCGGCTGAGACGGAGATTTTCCGCGGCGATGAGATCGAGGTATTCGGCCATCTGTTCGTCGCTGTGGTAGCGGCCTTCGCGGAGCGTATCCACGAGCATGCGCATGGAGGCGAGCGGGGTGCGGAGCTCGTGGGCGACGGTGGCGACCGAGGTGCTCTTGAGTTCATTGAGACGGAGCTGCCGACTCACGGCGATGCCGGCCCCTGCTGCGATGATGCAGATTCCCACCGCGGTGATGCCGGCGGTCCAGGCATAGGTGCGGGATTGATCGCGGGTGGCGTCAGCGACGGTGGTCGGGTCGGTGAGAAACAGCTGCGCCTGCCACGGCTGGCCGATGGTTTTCAGCGGAGTCTGCGCGAGGAGTGGGCCCGGCGGGCGGGCGGGCGGAACGAGCGGCTTGCCCGAGGTCTCGCTGACGAGCACACCGATCTCCGCGGAGAAGAGTTCCCGATAGAAGGCGAAGACATCGTCGGCGCGGGGTGGCTTGACGCGAGTGGTGAGGAATTTTTCCAGTGAGCCGTGGGTGTTCGTCAGCGCCTGCTGGTAAACCCCGGCGGTGCGCTCCAGCGCGGCGGTGCGGGCGCTGTCGAGTGCGTCGACCATAAAGCGGAGCATGAGCACGAGCGGGATGAAGGGCACGAGCACGAGCAGGAGCAGGAGCGCGCGGAGCTGCTTGGGTTTGATCTCGTGGACGCCCATGGGGGAGGTCTCACTGGATAAGGCGACGCGCCCTCCGGCGCCAGCCTCGCGATTCTCCAAACTCACGCCCGCGCGCATCGCTGTCTTGCCATCGCTGGCGCGGCCATCGCAAATGTCCCGCTTATGAATTCCGCCAAGGCGCGTGTCGCCGTGATCATGGGCAGCAAGTCCGACTGGGAGACGATGCGTGCCGCCGTGGAGACGCTGGAGGAATTCGGCGTGCCGGTGGAAAAGCGCGTGGTCTCCGCGCACCGCACGCCGGAACTGCTCGCAAGCTTTTCGCGCGAAGCGGCGGGGCGGGGGATCGAGATTATCATCGCCGGCGCGGGCGGTGCGGCGCATCTGCCGGGCATGGCGGCGGCGCACACGCATCTGCCCGTGCTCGGCGTGCCGGTCGAGAGCCGGGTGCTGCGCGGCGTGGACTCGCTCCTTTCCATAGTGCAAATGCCCGCGGGCATCCCGGTCGCCACGCTGGCGATCGGCACCGCGGGAGCGCGCAATGCCGGGCTGCTCGCCGTGAGCATCCTCGCGCTGAACGACGCGCCGCTGCGCGAAAAACTCATCGCATTCCGCGCCCGGCAAACCGCCGACGTCCTCGCGGCGGAGCTGCCATGACCGCGCCCGTCTTTCTCCCCGGCGCGATCGTGGGCGTGATGGGCGGCGGCCAGCTCGGGCGAATGTTTGCCATCGCCGCGCGGCGCATGGGCTACCGGGTGCACACGTTTTCGCCCGATGGCGACACGCCCACCGGCCAGCTCGCCGATCGCGAAGTGGTCGCGCGTTACGACGACGAACGGGCGGTGCGCGACTTCGCGCGCGGCATCGATGTCCTCACCTTCGAATTCGAAAACATCCCGGTGACTTGCATCGACTGGGCGGCCGATCATTGCACCGTGCGACCCGCCGGGCGCGTGCTCCACATCTGCCAGCATCGGCTGCGCGAAAAGCGCTTCCTCGCCGAGGCCGGCCTGCCGCTGCCGCCCTTTCTGGAAGTGAATACCACCGCGGAACTCGTCGGCGCGGCTTCGCGGATCGAGCTGCCCGGCGTGCTGAAGACCGCGGCATTCGGCTACGATGGCAAGGGGCAGCGGAAGCTGCGGCCGGGCGACGATCTCGTGGAAGCGTGGGCGCTTTTCCACGGGCAGACCGCGGTGCTGGAGGCGTTCGTCGATTTCGAGTGCGAGCTGTCGGTCATCGTCGCGCGTGGGATCGATGGGCGCATGGAAACCTTCCCCGTCGCGCGCAATGTCCACACGCACCACATCCTCGACGTGAGTGTGCTGCCCTTTGGCGATGAGAAAGTGGAACGTGCCGCGCGCGAGCTGGCCTGCGCCGTGGCGGAGAAGCTCGACCTCGTGGGCCTGCTCGCCGTGGAGATGTTCCTGACCAAAGGCGGCGACCTCCTCATCAACGAACTCGCGCCCCGCCCGCACAACAGCGGGCACTGGAGTTTCGACGCGGCGGTGACGAGCAGTTCGAGCAGCAGCTCCGCGCGGTGTGCGGTCTGCCGCTCGGGTCCACCGAGTTGTTGCGCCCCGTGGCCATGGCGAATCTGCTCGGCAATCTCTGGATGCACGGCGAACCCGACTGGGCGGCGGCGCTGGCGTTTCCCGAGGTGAAGCTGCATCTCTACGGCAAGGCGAGTCCGCGGGCCGGGCGGAAGATGGGACATCTCGTGGCCTTCGGCGCGACCAGTGAGGAGGCTGCCGAGCGAGTCCGCGCGGCGCGGGCGGCGCTGACGCCGCGGCCGGAGATCCGGGTGCAGTGAGCGGGGGGAATTCGCTGCCGATCGAGCGCGAGATCCTTGGTGAGAGGACCGGGGTTCAAAACACGCTGTCTTCCCGAGCGGAAAGGAGGGAGCCTCAGCGACCGGAATGCAGCCGAGGGATCTCGGGGTGCCGAAGGATCAATGATCTTCGAAGGGCCGAGGTCCCTCGGCTCCGTTACACTCCGCTCGGGATGACAGAGCTCTTTTTGTGGCGCTGGCGCGCGCCGCTTACCGCGCTGGCGTGCGAGCCGCTTATCCCGGGAGCGGGAAGCGCCGGGTGAGTAGGGGGACCTGCGCCTCTCGGCTCCACCACCCGGTTCCTCCGGGAGCACAGAGCGAACTCCGCAGTGAAGTTCGCTCTTTGAAAAGAAGAGTTGATCCCGGAAACTTCGTCACCGGGTGCTGGTTGCTTCCGCCCGATGCAATTTGCCTTTCCCGCTTGTTACCTGAACGATGGAAAAATGCGCAATCCCGGAAAGAATCCGAAATAGGAGCGTTGCTTAATCGCGGATGAACTCCGTCTTGAAATTCAATTGCCCGCATTGCGGGCAGCGGCTTTCGGTCACGCCTGATCAGATCGCGGTGTTGGCGCCGTGTCCGAATTGCGGGGAACACGTCAGCGCAAAAAGCTCCCTTCCCCCGGTTCCGCCGCCGCCACCACCACCCCGGGATCCGACGCTTCCCGTGCCCCCGAAGAGCGCTGCCCGCATCCCCGCTCCCCGCAAGCGCAAACGCTCGCGGCCCTCCGTTCCACCCAAAACATCCCGTTCGGCTCGTCCTCCGGGCCTCCGGAATGCCCAGACGATCTTGCTCGAAGTCCGCCGGTGTTTATCCGGGTGGCTCGCTGCATGGCGTCCCTTCGCGGTTTCGACCCTCCTCCATGTCGTTCTCGTCCTTCTGGGCGGAAGTGTCGTGCTGCTTCGGCAGATCGAGAGCGCTCCCGATTTTACCTCCGGCAATGACGGATTCCTGGTGGATCCTAGACAGACCGCCGGACCCCCGGACGATCCCCTGAGCCAGACTCAGGAACCGCAATTCTCTCCCACTGCGTCCACTGAGGCGGCTCCTTTGAGCGCCTTGGTTTCGTCGTCTCTCGTTCCCCGGTGGCAATCCCATGCGCAGCGGCTGCCGACTCAGGGAGTTTCAGACTCCTTGAAAAACAAGATGGGTTCCCTGGAAACCAAGCTGGCGCGAGGCGGCGCGGGCGGGTCGATCGGAAAACTCGGCGGAACGCGGATGGCAACGATTTTTGGAAAGAAGGTTCAGGCCAACCGGCTGGGCGTCATCCTTGATGTTTCGGGGTCCGCACATCCCTACCTCGCCGGAGCGATCGAGGAAATTCAGAAAGGCTTCGCCGATGCCACTCTGATCCTTTATCCCGGCTGCGGCTTGACCGAAGTGAAGGGCCCATCCGGCCACGCAATCCGCAAGTATTCGACCATTCCCACCAAGGAACTGACCGCTGATTCCGGTGGTTCTTCCACGGCCGGATTTTTGGTCGATGCGCTACAGATCAGCGAGTTTGGTGAGATGGTGAAACGTCCATCCCTCCGGGAAACGCTCTTCATTTCCTGGTATGCAGACAAAGGAGCCGACGGCATGCCGGAGGGAAATTACCCGAAGCTGGTTGGCCAGACGCAGGTCGCTTTTGAAGAACTCTTCAAGCGCCGCGTCGACGCGATTTACTGGTTTGCCGACTTCGAGGATAAGGTGAGCCTTCAACTGGTGGAAAAGCTGACCACCGAGTTGAAGTTCAAGCGGATTCGGCTCTACCTCCACAATTTCGCGGGCTCGAACATTCCCTCAACGTTGACGGAAATGGCGGAACAGACCGGCGGGACGGTCGATATCGACAAGCCGTGAAACGCAGCTGGTTCGTCTACCCAGATGCGGGTTCCGCTGACGGCTCCGCGTAATCTTCGCCTCTCGTTCCCAAAGTTAGCGCAGCGCTTTGGGAACGCCCCACGCGCCGAGACTCTGTCTGCCCTGCGACGCACCAAGGCTTTGACTGCGTCCTGCGCTCACCCCGCCGCCCCCGAAACCGAGTTTCGCCTCAACAATCCGTTCCCAAAGCGCTGCGCTAACTTTGGGAACGAGATAAACTAAC
The DNA here is from genome assembly GCA_031424375.1 of Chthoniobacter sp. Taxonomy (GTDB): domain Bacteria; phylum Verrucomicrobiota; class Verrucomicrobiia; order Chthoniobacterales; family Chthoniobacteraceae; genus Chthoniobacter. The sequence goes on from JANPHH010000627.1 coordinate 44,142, forward strand.
GGCGTGTCATCCCGAGCGGCGTGTCATCCCGAGCGGAATGGAGGGAGCCTAAGCGACCGGAATGCAGCCGAGGGACCTCGGGATGCAGAAGGATCAATGATCTTCGAAGGGCCAAGGTCCCTCGACTTCGTTACACTCCGCTCGGGATGACAGGCTTTTCTGGTGGAGCTGTTCCGCGCCGATGGGTCCGATGGTGCGCGCCGCCTACCCCGGCAGCGGGAAGCGCTGGGTCAGCAGGCGGACCTTTTCCTTGATCGCGGCGAGGGCGGTGTCGTCGTCCTTCTTCGTGAGCGCTTCGTGGATGAGGTCGGCGACTTCGAGCATCTGCTCTTCCTTGAGTCCACGGGTGGTGACCGCGGGTGTGCCGATGCGGATGCCGCCACCGAGGGTGATCTTCTCGGTGTCGAAAGGGATGCCGTTTTTGTTCACGGTGATGCCCGCTTTATCGAGCGTCTCGCTGGCGATCTTGCCGTTGAGGCCGTTCGGACGGAGGTCCACGAGCATGAGGTGATTGTCAGTGCCGCCGCTGACGATCCGGTAGCCGTTCTTGGCGAGGCCGGCAGCGAGCGCTTTGGCATTGCTCACGACTTGCTGCTGGTAGGCTCTGAAGTCGGGCTTGAGGGCTTCGAGGAAGCACACGGCCTTGCCCGCGATGACGTGCATGAGTGGGCCGCCCTGCACGCCGGGGAAGATCTGGCTGTTGATTTTTTTGGCGAGTTCTTCGCTGTTCGTCAGCACGATGCCACCGCGCGGGCCGCGCAGGGATTTGTGCGTGGTGCTGGTCACGAAATCGGCAAATTCCATCGGCGACGGATGCACGCCCGCGGCGACGAGGCCGGCGATGTGCGCCATATCCACGAAAAGGTAGGCGCCGACGCTTTTGGCGATCTCGCTCATCTTCTGGAAGTCGATGATGCGCGGATAGGCGCTCGCGCCCGCGGTGATCATCTTCGGCTGCTCCCGTTTCGCGACTTCGGCGAGTTCCTCGTAGTTGATCCGGAAATCGGTCTCGCTCACGCCGTACTGGCAGAAGTGGTAGAAGCGGCCGGAAAAGTTCGCCGGGTTGCCATGCGTGAGATGGCCGCCGTGGGCGAGGTTCATGCCGAGGACTTTGTCGCCGGGCTGGAGGACGCTGAAGTAAACCGCAGCATTCGCCTGCGAGCCGGAGTGCGGCTGCACGTTGGCAAACTTCGCGCCGAAGAGCTGGCAGGCGCGGTCGATGGCGAGCTGCTCGACGATGTCGACATGTTCACAGCCGCCATACCAGCGTTTGCCGGGATAACCCTCGGCATACTTGTTGGTGAGGCAGGAGCCCTGCGCTTCCATCACGGCGCGGCTGGTGAAGTTTTCGCTCGCGATGAGCTCGAGGTGGGTGAACTGGCGTTCGCGCTCCTTCTCGATGGCGGCGAAAATTTCCGGATCGGCGTCGGCGAGGGAAGGGTGGGTGGCGTTGGAAGAGCCGAGGTGGTCGAGCTTTTCGACCCGGCGCTCGTGGCGACCGCCTTCGAACTGCGTATTCAGGAACGCCTCGACGATGGCGCCGACCTGCGCGGGCGGGACGTGGTTTTGCGGCAGCACCAACACATTCGCGTTGTTGTGCTGGCGAGTGACCTTGGCGTCTTCCGCATTGGTCACGAGCGAGGCGCGGATCTGCGGGTAGCGATTCGCGGCGATGCTCATGCCGATGCCGCTGCGGCAGACGAGCACGCCGAAGTCGGCGCTGCCGGAGATCAGTTCCCGCGCGACGGATTCCGCAAAGTCCGGGTAATCGACCGACTCATGGGAATGCGCGCCGAAGTCCTGCACGACGTGGCCCCTTTTCGAGAGGTGTTCGTGGACGGCCTGCTTCACTTCCACCCCACCGTGATCGGCGGCGATGGCGAGGCGCAGCGGGCGCGCGGGCGTGGCGGATTGGGTGGCAGGGGCGGATTGCGGTGTGGGCATGGGGTCGGAGGTTTCGATTTTGCGGAGGATGCCAGGGAGAGCTTTTTGAATGAGGTCGCGAGTTTCGAGATAGGCGTCGAGGCCGAGCCCGATGGGATCAGGAACGTCGAAGTCGCCGTTGCGGACGCCGGGATCGAATTCGCGGACGAGGAACACCTTGTCGCCCGCCTCCGGGAAATACATCTGGATCGTCTCGAGATGCCCGCGGGTCATCGCGAGGATCAGCGTCGCGTCTTCCACCAGATCGTTGGTGAGCGGCTGGCTGCGGAAGTCGTTGAGGCGAATGCCGAGCGGCTTCAGCACCTCGACAGTGTGCGAACTGGCGGGCTGTCCCCAGCCGGCGGCCACTCCGGCGGACCCGACTTCCACGTCGGGCCGTCCCTTTACGGCGGCACGGAGGAGGGCCTCGGCCATCGGGCTTCGGCAGACATTTCCGGTGCAGACAAAGAGGACGTTTTTCACTTGGTGGATCGAAGGACGCGGAAGATACGGACGGGGTCCGGGCAAGTCAACGCAGGTGGGGATGGGGATCTGCCATCCAGCGATTTGCGGACGGAATTCGGTGCTTGCTGCTCAGGGAGGCGATCCGCACCACGGGGACTGATCGCGGCACGCCGATTTCCGATCCCTGATTTTCGACGCGCTTCCCCGCTTGAGTAAGATCGCGTCAGCCGCATACTCCGTTGAGCTTTGCCAAACGCACCGTTCCCCAACCCCATCATCGCTGATTTCTACCGGTTCGCCGTCCTGCTCACGGGCCAGATTGCCCGGGCCGAGGAGGTCATGGCGGATACGCTCGTCAAATCCGAGAGCGATTTGCCGCAGATCCGCAATGAGTGCAATCGCCGCGCGTGGTTCGTCTCGCGGATCCGGGAGAGCTGCGGCGTGGCCGATGGGCAAAACGCCCCCGCCCCACGGCTGCTGCGCGGGGCCGGAGACGTCGAGCCAGTGGAGATCCTGGAAATCGAGGCCTATCTCGTGGCTCAGAGATTTCATCAACTTCCCGAGCCCGGCCGCTCGGCGCTCGCCCTTTTTTACCTCGATACTTTCACCAACGAAGAAATCGCCAAGCTGCTGCGCATGACGGAAGAAGAACTTGCCGCTACGCTCGCTGACGCGCGGCTTCGGCTGCGGCGACTCCTCCGCGGCGCCCACTCATGAACTCCGACGACGCTGCCGCTCTCGTCCCCCTGCATCGCCCCGGGCGCACTGCCGACAGCCGGGTGCAAAAGGCCGTGCGCCTCGCCGAAGCCGACCCCACGTTGGCGACCTCGCTCGCGCAGCAGGGCCATTTCGACCGGCAAATCCTCGGCGTCATCCAGTCCATCGTGCCGCCGGAGAATCTCGGCCACAAGCTGCGCGCCGCCGGCGCCCGGCCCGATGCGCCGAAGCCCAAGCCGACCTCGCACGCCGCGAACCCTGCCGTGCTCACGGCGATGCTCGGCGTGGTTTTGATCATCGGCTTCGTCGCGTGGACACTCATGGAGCGGATGGAAAAATTTCCCGGACGCGAAGCCGCCGAACGCATGCTCGGCGCGACCAGCAAGATGACCGGCGTGGAACTCGATCCCGTGTCGGTGAAGACTGGCGGGCTCCAGGATTGGTTTTACATGCGGGGCTTCGAGGGGTTCGCCGTCCCGGCGGAACTCGCTCCACTCCCGGCCGTAGGCTCGCGGATCTTTCGGATCGACGGGCACGCCATCGCCCAGGTCGCCGTCGATCGGCAAAACTCCATCCTCTACGTTTTCCGCGCCTCGGACTTCGGCGTGGAAATCCCCGTCGACCAGCCGTGGCGGGTCATCGCCCATGAGGGATGGACGGCCGCACTCCAGCGCCGGGGGGATATCTGTTCGATGATCGCCTTCAAGGGCGGGAAGGCCGACATGAATGCATTTCTCGCCGGCCTGAAGTCGCCATGAACCGGGTCGTTTCCGTCGTCCTCGCGCTTTGCCTCGTGGCATGCAGCGGGTGTTCGTCGTTCGATCGCGACTGGCGTGCCGCAGCGCAGCGGCCCGGCCACCGCGTTGACCGCGTGAGTGGGGCATGGGATGGGAAGTGGACCAGCGAGCGCCACCGACTGCCCGATGGGCAGGCGGCGGGCGGGCGGCTGCGCTGCATCTTCACGAAAGAGGATGCGACGCACTACCGCGCGCGGTTCCATGCGAACTGGCTGTGCTTTGCGACCGGCTATGAAACGACCTTCGAGACAAAGCAGCGTGGGGACGGCCTGGACTTCCGTGGCACGCACGACCTCGGGGCGATCTTCGGCGGCGTCTTCCGCTACGAGGGCCGGGTCACGCCCGACCGCTTTGTCGCCCATTTTGCGTCCCGCTTCGACCGCGGCGTCTTCGATCTGCACCGACCCGGCGAGTCTCCGTCGCGGTGAACGTGGAAGTCGGGCGAGGTCTTCTCGATGGATTCGGAGGCCGCCCCGACCGCCGAGCGGCTGTTGAAATTTGAACCATGACCCTTTTTTCCCATGACCCCTCTTTCCGCGAAACAAAACATCCCACCGCCAGCCCTTGGCCGACGGTGGGACGCTTTGAATCGTTCGATTTGCCGCTGGCTTACGCGCGCCTGCGACGGCGCAACGCTGCGACCCCGACGCACGCCATGCCGAACAGCGCCGTGCCGGGCTCTGGAACGGAGGAAAAGACGGTCTCAAAATAATTCGCCGCCGAAATATTGCTCCCCGGCTCGAGGCCGGTGAGGTCGCGACTCGAGCCGTCGCCAAATGCCAACTGGGTCTGCAGCAAGTCGAACCCGGTGTAGTCACTGATCCTCTCGACACCATTCACAAACAGGTCCGCGGAACCCTCGGTGGGTGAGTATCGGAGTTCGAAGGTATTGAAGACGTCGCCCGTGGTCGTGGTGTACGTGAGCCCCGCTGTGCTGTTAAAGCCTCCGGTGTTATCGGCCAGGACGACCATGGCATTTCCGGAGGCATCGGTGCCGAAGTGCATCTGGTAGCTTGTCGAGCCGTCGCGGAAGAGCGCGAGCATCGAGCCTCCGGGCGTCAACGACGGGGCTGTCATATGCAGCGTAGTCTGCAGACTCCAGCCGAATGTTGTGACCAACTGCACTTCGGCCACCGAGGGAGTGATTTTGTAGAACGCATTATCGCCGGGGGTACTGTTGTTAATGAACCAGGCGGGCGTCCCGCCATCAACGACCGCCCCCAGGGTAGAGCCTACGGGAGGATTGAGTGTCCAGCCTTCACTGGTAGGATCATTGGAACCAGTGTGTTCGTGGAGGACGACCGACAGAGCGGCGTGTAAACTCGCCGGGAACATTGCGCTGATGGTGAGTGCAGATGCGGTCGCCAACAAGTGCAGCCGCGAGGCAAGAGCTTTGAGGACGCCATTGGATTTCATGATTGTTTTCATACGTGTCTTTCGATGTTAGCTATTGTTTATCCGATGGTTCTGCATGGAAGCCCCGCGCCGCCATCGGAGCAGCTTGGGGCTAAGATGAACGGGGGCTCCGGCCGCCGATCTGCCGTATCGACGGATATGCAGTGGACCATGCACAGGGCCGGAATGAACGCTGGAGCAAACAAAGGGGAGCAAACAAAGGGACAGGTCAATAGTTTCTCGACCGCGGCGCCTTCGATCTGCACCGGCCCGGCGAGTCTCCGTTGCGGTGAACGTGGAGGTCGGGCGAGGTCTTCTCGATGGATTCGGAGGCCGCCCCGCCCGCCGGTCGGCTGTTGAAATTTCAACCATGACCCTTTTTTTCTTTTTTATTTATCTTCGCGCCATTCCAGGCTGACCCCGCCGCGAGAAAGACTTTGCTCGGCCGCTCTTTCAATTATCCTCAAGCGCTTATCGGTTCCCCCCTTTCATGAAATTATCGCTGTTCGTGCCCGCTGTGATCGCGTCTCTCGTGTCTGGCTTGCTCTCCGCCGCACCCCCATCTCCGGCGCCCATCGGCGATCCTCCAGAGTTGATCGCTCTACGCGATAGCTACAGTTCCTCGCTCGCGCCGCTTCGCACGAAAGTGGAAGACACGATCAAGCTCCGCTCCGCGCAGTACGCGGCGGACCTGCAAAAACTCGAGGACCAAGCTGCCGCCACAAATCGGATCGACGCAATCCCCCTGCTCCGCGCCGAGCGCGACGCGTTTGCCGCCGGAGGCTGGACCATTGGCTTTTCGAAGGATGACAAGAAAGTGCCTTCAGCCGCCCACGAGCTGCGCCGCGCTTTTGATCGCGACACGGCAAAGACCCGCGCCGAGATCGTGCCGGCCTCCCGTCCGCTCCTCAACGATTACCTGCGCAAGTTGGATGAGTTGGAACGCAGCCTGTTGAAGGCCAAGACGGTGGATGGCGTGCTGGCCGTCAGGCAGGAGAAGCAGAGCCTGCAGGGCGCGGGCGTAGACCCGCTCGGGGGTACGAATAGCCTGGTCGTCGGCGCGTGGTTGGACGAGAAGGGCAAGGCCATCGAATTCTTCCCCACGGGCCAGCTCGATGGCGGCAAATGGTCATGGACAGACCGATCGCGGCGCGCTCTGCGAGTGAATTGGAATGCCGGATCTAAATTCATCCTCGACCTCGTCGTTTCGCCGGACGGCAGCCAAATGAGCGGCGTGAATCCCAGCGGCGGCAAGCGTACTTTCACGCGCAAGCCGCGCTAACAAATGGAAAGGGTGGAAAACGGGTCAGGGAATGGGGGCACATAGGAAACGGCTGTCGGCACCCGCACCAGTCCAAGAACCCGAAGCCGCATTTACGGACTGCGAAGACATACCCAAGACCAGGAAGTGGCAATCCCGAGGGTAAGGGTGAGGCGTTTGGCCAGGCGAGAACGGCGGGCGGGGAACCTTGAAGCGATTTCGAAATTCTTCATCTTCGTGCCGTTGATTATTCGGAAAATGGGGCGGAATCACCCAAGGTTTCCCACGAGTTTTTTGCGGCCCGCCGCCGCCGAGGTGTGCCTCGGAGAGATGGAAGGACGACGTTTCGAAAAATGTTTCCCCGTGGGGAAACGCAACACCTGCCTCGAGCTACGCGGGCTCGGCACGAAGCGATTGCCGAAAACGCCTTGGGGGGATCGCACACGGTGGAAGGATGCGGTGAAGGTTGACGCCACGGCGGCGATTCGCATACACGAACGCATGCTTCGCCCTCTCAGGACGGCTTTACCGTTCGTCTGCCTCCCCCTCTTCCTGTGTGCAGGATGTTCCACGATTTACCGTCCGGTCTATTCGCCGGGGAAATCGAACTACAAAAAGCCACCGGAGAAGCTCGATTCCGCGGCCGAACTCCTGCCGCCGGCACCCTCTGGCGCAGCGGCTGGCGCGGGTGGGGCTGCCGGGGGACTGCCTCCGATGCCAGACGCCGGGGCCGCCCCCGCTACACCGGCTCCGGGGATGCTCGATGCGCCGCCCGCCATTCCCGGCCTCCCGCAATAGGCGGACGTGCATTCTTCAGAAAAGAATCCGCAACGGAACCCGTGGTGCGGGCGTTACTTCCGGGGTGAACGACTCCCTGCCGCCAAAAACTTCGGCCCGACTCCTGCTTGACTCCCGCAGGCCGTGAACGAACGCTTGCCAGCGATGCCTGAGCTCGAAAATACGGAGCCCGGCGATTCTGCGGCTCCGGGGGAAATTCTCGCCGAGATCTGGGTTTACGTCGGGCAGGAACTCCTGGCCAAGCTCGCGATCGAGCATGGCGAGTATATCATTGGCCGCGACCCGAACTGCCACATCTCGATCGACGCGGACCAGATCTCGCGCCATCACGCCCGCCTGACTTTCAACGCGTTCGAACTCGTCATCGAGGATCTCGGGAGCAGCAACGGCGTGTTCATCGAGGGCGTGCAGGTGCAGCTCCCGACGCGGGTGCGACTGGACCAGGAGGTGCAGATCGGCGCGGCGCGGCTCTACATCCGGCTGCGGGACGATGCCGCCAAGCAGCTCAGCGACGCGCTCTGGGACACCGACCTCGGCCTCGGTCCCGTGCGCGAGCAGCTCGAGGGGAAAAAATACAAGGTGATCACCACGATCAATCGCGGCGGCATGGGCGTGATCCTCCAGGCGCGCGACCTCCGCATCCGTCGCACCGTGGCGATGAAGGTGATGAAGACGAGCACGCAGTTCTCGCGGGAGAATGTGCTCCGGTTCATCGACGAAGCGCAGCTCACCGGGCAGCTCGAGCATCCGAATATCGTGCCCGTTTACGAGCTCGGGATCGATGACCAGGGGGAGACGTTTTATTCGATGAAGTTCGTCAAGGGCATCACCCTCGATGATGTGATCCGCGGGATCCGCAACGGCAACCAGCGGATGATCGACAAATACCCGCTCGGCACGTTGCTGACGATTTTTCAGAAGGTGTGCGACGGCGTGGCTTTCGCGCATTCGAAGGGGGTGGTCCATCGCGATCTCAAGCCCGAGAACATCATGATCGGCTCATTCGGTGAGGTGCTCGTCATGGACTGGGGCCTCGCGAAGAATATCACCGGTGGCCGCCGCGAGGTGCGCGTCGATGTGCCCGAAGAAGCCGCGGCTTCCCGCAGAAAGCTCGATGACCTCCGTGGTTTCGAGACGATGAACGGCCTCATCGTCGGCACGCCGCCTTACATCTCGCCGGAGCAGGCCCGCGGCGAACTCGACAAAGTCGACGCCCGCTCGGACCTGTGGGTGCTCGGCGCGATCCTCTACACCACGCTGGCGCTGCGCCCGCCGGTGGAAGGCGACTCGGTGCATGAAGTGGTGGAAAAGATCGTCAACAGCCAGATTGCGCCGCCTTCGAGTTTCAACACGGCGATCACTGCGGGCCGGCGCTCCACCCGGCAACTGGCCGAGGGCGCACCGGAGGCGCAGGCGGAAGGAAACAAAGGTGCCGATGCCGACGTGGTTTTTTCCCACTGCCCCGGGCGCCGTATCCCGGACGGACTTTCCGCCGTGGTCATGAAGGCCCTCGCGCTCGAGCCGGGGGAGCGCTACCAGAAAGTCGAAGATCTGCAAGCCGACATCGCGGCTTTCCAAAACGGTTTCGCGCCGAAAGCGGAGCGGGCAAGCCCGCTGAAACACGCGCTGCTGTGGGCGGGCCGGCACAAGACGGAGTTCTTTATCTCCGCGCTCTTTTTCCTGCTCTTCAACGCGGCGGTGATCGCCTTTATCGTCAAGATCAACGCCGAAAAGAATCTCGCGCTCGAGAACGGAAAACTCGCCGCCGCCCGGCTGGAAGAATTGCGCGGCACGGCGCCCACGTTCTTCGCGGATGCGGGGCAACTCATTGAGGACGGGCGCTTCACGGACGCCCTGGAGAAGATCGACTACGCCATCGAGCAGGTGCCCAACGAAGCGGCCTACCACAATCTTCGTGGCGATATTCTTCAGAACCTGCTCCGGCTCGACGAAGCGGCTGATGCCTACGCGGAAGCGCTGCGCCGCAATCCGCAACTTCCCACCGCCGAGGCCAATCTCGCGCTGACGAAGCGCATCCTCGCCGAAATGGGAACCGACGAACAGATCAAGCCTTCCGTGATTGCGGATTTCGTCGCCGACCTTCGCCGGCAGAACCGCGGGAGCGCCGTGAAGGTGCTCGAGAGTCAATTCGGTCTCGATAAGCAACGGGTCGTAAAATTGCGCGAGACCTTCGAGAAACGCGGCACGCGCCTGCCGCGTTTCGAAACCAATCCCGACAACACGATCAACGTTGATTTGAGCCGGAGCCCGCAGTCTGACTTCAACAAGGGTCCGCAATTTGATCCCAGCAAGGGTCCGCAGATTGATTTTCGCAAGTTGCGCGAACTGCCCGTTGCGGGCCTCTCCCTCGATGACTCCAGGATTCCCGACCTCAACCAGCTCAAAGGTTTTCGACTCGTAACGCTCTCGATCGGGCATACGGGAGTGACGGATCTCAACCCGCTCGCCGGCATGCCGCTGCGGGTGCTCAATCTCGAAAGCACGCCGGTCGTGGATCTGCGCCCTCTGCGCGACCTGCCCTTGGAAACGCTCCGCCTCAACAACACCCGTGTGGAAGATCTTGGGCCGCTCACCGGGATGAACCTGGAGCAGCTTTCGCTGACCGGTTGCCGGGCGCTGCGCGATCTCGCGCCGCTCCGGGGCATGCCGCTGCAGACATTGAACCTCAGCCGCACCGGCGTGAACGATCTCACGCCGCTCACCCAGTCGCCCATTCGCGAACTGAACCTTGAAGGCTGTATTGCCCTGACCAACCTCGCGCCGCTCATGGAAATCGTCACCCTCGAGAGTGTCCTCCTGCCGATGCAGTGCAAAGACATCGAAATGCTCCGCACCCATCCCGCGATCAAGCGCATCTCTTACAAAAAGATCACCCAGCCCGCGGAGGAATTCTGGCGGGAGTTTGACGCTGCGAAGGGCGCGGCGCCCGCACCCGCACCTGCCGCTCTCCCGCCCGATCGGCAGTAAAGCGCCGACCGCCGACAAGGCGGATCGTGTCCTGCTCCGAGCGTTAACCGGGTCGGAGGATGACCGCGGGTTCAGAATCTGACAATCCGCGTCAATCCGTGAAATCTGCGGTTCATCCTCTCCCAAACTTTTCCAGGCGGGCGTCTTGAACACCCGCGTCACGTGAAAACGCACGCACCCTCCTCAGCCACCGCTGTCCGCCACCATCCACGCGTGAATCGCGTGGTATTTCCACGAAAGGGCGATCGCCAGGGCGAGCAGCGCGAGGGCGGCGACATCGCGGCGCCCGAAACGATCGGCGGGGCCGTGGCTGCGGATAAATTCCAGCAGCGCTCCGGTAGGGCAGCCGTAGTGGCAATAGGCCATCGGAACGAAGGCGGACGCGATGAAACCGGCGATGGCGATGGCGATCGTGGCGACGCCGGCGGATTTCACGATGTAGCCGTCGAAGGGCTCGAGATCGGCCAGATCGATCGGCAGGAGCAGGATGGAAATGGCGATCACGAGTCCGAGGAGCAGCGCGGGCAGCCAGCGGAGGCCGCGGGCGAAATCGGGCCGCAAGGTGATGCGCCAGCGTTTCGGCGCGAGGCGGGAGATGAGTTCCTGCGCGGCGCCGTGCGGGCAGATTTGCTGGCAGTAGAGCGGCTTGCGCGTCGCCCACGGAATCGCCAGCGCGGCGGCGAGGAGCAGGACGAGGCCGGGGGCGCTGCGCCACGGGATGCCGGATTGCGCCCAGCCGACGATCAGCGATTGCGCGAGCAGATTGCCGGTGAGGAATCCGACGTAGACGATAACAAGGATCTGGAACGCGCGGCGGATCCACTTGCGTCCATACGTGCCGGTGAAAGCGAGGACCAGCGCGGCGACGATCACGACGACGAGGCCGTAGTCGGCCGCGCGGAAGGTGAGCGGTTGCGGCTTCATCGAGAGCGCGGAATCCGCGGCGCGCAGGCGGCGCATGATGCCCTCGGCCATGGCGAGGCTGGTCATCGAGGCACCGGAGACGCCTTCGATGCCGGCTTCTTCGGGCGATTTGGCGGCGACTTCATCCCACGATTTTCCGGTCCACGTTTTCTTCAGGAAAAAACGATCCTCGGCGATGTCGGAGACGTGGTCGCGGGTGTCCTGCGAACTGCGAATGCGGACGCCGACGACCTTCAAAGCGGGATCGAACGCGACGAGCGAATCCGTCCGGCCACGATAGCCGATCACCGCGTCGCTGACTGGCGCGGTCCGGAGCACGTAGCCGAGTGGCTGGCCGGCGTTGTCGCTGACGAAGAGGCCCGCACGTTCGCCCGCGTCCGGCTGGAGGGACGCGGCTTTCGGGAAGATCGCGCGCACTTCCTCCAGCGTGATCGGCGTGTCGCCCTCGACTCGCAGGCGGACGTGGTGCGAGCGAATCGTGAAAGCGATCGCGACCAGTACAGCGAGGCGGAAGACTTGCAGCGCCGCGGTCTTCAGCCACCGGGAGCCGCCGCGTTGAGGAGGATCACTTTTCAATTCGCCATCGGGAAAGTGAGCCTCCTGACGTCGGCTGCTCCCTGGACTACTGCGGCAGGAGTTGGACGACGTCGATGGCCACGCCGCCATCCGCGGGGCCGCCGCCGATGGTCACGACCGCGGGCTTGCCGGGAGCGAACTTGAATTTGCCGAGAGAAACGAAGCCTTCGGCGATCGGCGGAGCCACGCGGCAGTTGAAGGTGAGCGCCTTGGTGCCGTCGGCGCTGTCCACCGAGACGGGCACTTTGGTCGCGCGTTTTTCGTGCGGGCTGTAGCTGAGGCGCACTTCGTATTCGCCGGCTTTCTCGATCTTAAACTCGTAGCGCGCGGTGTTCTCCTTGCTCGCACTGCTGTACCGGTAGCCCTGGCCGTAATAGCCGGGCAGTCCTCCGCCCGCGCTCCACTTGCCGGCGAGTTTTGCCTGATCGTCATCGATGACGAGTCCGCTGAGCTTGGCGAGCGGCAGGCCGGGTTTTGAATCGGGCACGGTCGGTGCGGGCGGCAGCGGCTTGTAGCCTTCCGGCAGTTTCAGCGGCGCGTCGAGTGAGGCGCGACGGGCGGCACCGGGCTGGCGCAGGAGGTCCTTGAGATCGTCGAGGTAACGCTCATAAACGCCGCGCGGCGTGGTCTGGCGCGAGACGGCAAGATACGCGGCTTTGCCCACCACTTCACCCATCATGCCGCAGGTGCGCATGACGCGAATGCTGCCCATCGACTGCCGATCCACCGAGATGCAGCGCCCGGCCATAAAGAGGTTTTCGACATCCTTCGAATACAGCGTGCGGTAGGGCACGGGGTAGCCTTCTTTGCGGTCGGTATGTTTGCCGAAGACGGCGCGCGAGATGAAGGGATTGTCGGGGAACTTCTTGGCGTATTCCTCTTTCGGGTAGTGGAGGTCCTGATCCCAGGTCGTGGGGAACGTCGCGTCGGGATGGATCACACCCTTCACCATGTCGTCGCCGGAGAGCACCATGTCGCCGACGATCCGGCGCGCCTCGCGCGGGCCGCCGATATAGGCGAGCCAGTGCAGGCCGAAGTTTCCGAAGTCATCAGCGGCGAGCGTCTTCATCGCGCTCACCGCACCGTAGGCCGCGCGGAAATTCCAATCGCGGATCAGTTCGAGATCCTTGAAGGGCTGCTTGAAAAATCCGCTCTCCCAGAACCACTCGGCGTGCAGGTAATCCTCCGGCTTCTCGCCGGGTGCGAGACCCTCGGCGCCAGCCTTCATCTTTTTGGGAATGGGGAAATCCTCCAGCGTGAGCGGGAGCGCCCAGGGAGTCGCGGGCCAGGCGACGGGCTGCGCCTGTTTTTTCATCACCCACATGTTGCTCATGCCCATGTAGTTAGTCTCCTCGAGCAGGAACTCCGCACCCGCCCACTCGCCGACGCTACCGAAGCCGGTCGCGTCCACGAAGTAACGTCCACGGAACGCCGTCTCCGCGCCGGTGCGCGTGTCGAGCGCCACGACGCTGGCGATGCGCTTCGGCTGTGCGGCCGCGGGAACGGGCAGCGCCATGTTCACCCGGTAAACGTGCGTGTTGAGGAAAAGGTCGATGTTCTTCTCGGCGCCCACGACCTGCGCCTTTAGCTCATCCTTGAACTCGCTGCCGCTGGCCGCCGGGCTGTTGCTCGCGTTGTCGGAAAACTCCTCGGTCATCTCGCCGAGCTGCGGGAAAAGTCCGCGCCGCGTGCCCCCCTTCGCCCACACCTGGATCTCGCTCGATCCATTCCCGCCGAGCACGCCGCGGTTTTGAATCAGCGCGACTTTCAGACCCTGCCGCGCGCCGGAGACCGCTGCACCGAGCCCGCCGTAACCGCCGCCGATCACGACCAGATCATATTCCTTCGAAGCCGGAATTTCCGCCGGGAGACCGAGCTGCCCGCGGCGCCATTGGCGGAGTTCGTCGAACTTCGCAGGCGGCGTGAAGCCGGCGTCCTTGGTGAGCAGGATCGCGTCGCAGCGACCGTCGAAGCCCGTGCCATCCTTGAGCGCGAGCTTCACCGGACCGCCGCCGTGTTCGATCATCCCGCCGTCTTCCCACTGCCAGTCCTTGCCCTCGGCGCCGAACGCCTTTTCGAGCACCTTGCCATTGACCTCGACGCTGAATTTTCCCGGCGCGCCGGGCGCATCCCACGGGCCGACCCAGTTTTTGCTCCGCACCCAAACGCGATATTTTCCCGTGCCGAAATCGGCGGTCGTGGTGCTGGCGTCGCGCACCGGTTTGCCCATGCCGTGGGCGATGAGATACGGCGAGCCCATCGTCTCGACGAACTGCGTGTCGAGCGACCAGCCGCCTGGATCCTTGAAGCTTTCGGCTTCGACGAAAAGCTGGTCGGCGGCTTGCGCGGTGAGGGCGAGGGCGAGGGTGGCGGTGAGGATGCGCGTCATGGGTGAGGGGAGCAGTGAACGGAGAGTCCACCGCGGGGGAGGTTTGGACACACAATCCGCCGCATGCGCGGAGATTTGACGACTATTTTTTCTCGGCACCCTCGACTGGCTTGCCCGCTTTCTCCCATGCCTTGAAGCCATCTTTGAGGTGATAGACGGTCTTTAGGTCCTTGAGCATCGGCAATGATTGGCCGCTACGACCGCCGCCGGCGCAGTGGACGAGGATGGGTGTCGCGGGGTCGAGCTTGGCGACTTCCTTGGTAAAATTGTCGTCGAAGAAATCCACGTTCTTCGCGCCGGCAATGTGGCCCGCCTTGAATTCATCCGCCGTTCGCACATCGAGCACGACCACGCCGGGTTTCTCTTTCAGCAGCTTCTCGGCTTCGTCCACGGTGACGTTGGTGACATTGGCCGGAACGGATTTCGGATCGTCTCCGAAGACCGTGGTGCAGGCGAAGGCGAAGAGGCTGGCGAGGATGCGGAGGGATCTCATGGAACCAAGGGACGCCAATTGGCTCTGCCGCGCAATGCCGCGCTACGGAACGGGCAGCTTCAACAGCGCAGTCGAGCGATCCTCGAAGGTGACGGCGACCGCGACCGTGCCGGCGTCGTCGTAGCCGTGGGCCGCGCCGATCGAGCTCGCGGCGGGGGCGAGCGCGATGAAGCTGGTGATCCTCTTTGCGGGTCCCGTCGATCGAGAGCAACTGGCCGGTGCGAAGCAGGAGCGCACAGCCGCCGTCGTTGCGTCCAGCCCAGAGTCCGGTGTTGGTCTTCGCGGTGACGCCATCCTTCACCGCGAGAATGGCGGTGAAGAGCGGGGTGCTGGCGGGGCCATCGGGCAGGACCAGAGAGGTGAAGCGGGCGAAGGTGCCGCCGCCGGGCGCGTTACCGTTCGCCCGGGCGATTTGCACGGGAGCGAGGAAGATACCGCCGGGGACGAACCAGAGGCTGGCGCGATCGGCGGCGGTGGTGCCTCCCCCGCCGAGCGTGGCGGCAAAGGCGATGCGCCCCAGCGCCCCGCCGCCCACGGGATCGGCAAAGTCGGCGAAGTAGGTCGGACCGTCGCTGGCCAGGAGTTGCCCTTTGCGGGCGACTTCGGCGCCGCCGGCGAAAAGGATGACGTTGTCCGCTCTGGTCACTCCGCCCACGCCGGGTTTCAGCGTGGCGCGCACGGCGGTGCTCCCTTTTCCAAATCCAGGCAGGCCGTAGCTGAGGAACTGCGCGGCTTCCCATTCCGCGCCGCTGCCGACGAATTGAGGCCGAAGACCCTGCGCATCCCACGGGCCGGAGGCGGTCCATTCCGCCGGCGAAGCCGCCGCAACCGGGATGCTGAAAAGGCCCTGCGCACCATTGGCAAAGGTGAGCCGCACGCCGCACGACTGGTCGCCGGTGCGCCAGCGCCCTTCCGCGAGCGTGCCCGCCGAGCCGACGAGCGTCGCGAGGCCGGTGATCATGAGGCCATTCACTTCCTGTCCCTCGCGCACGAGCAGCGTGGCCGGGCCGCCCCGCGGCGCGGCGGCGAGCGCGAGGTCGTTCTTCGCCGTGACGCCCGCGCCTTGCAGGGTGACGAGGAAGAAGGTGACGCTGCCATTGCCGTCGATCGCACCGAAGGACTTGATGCGCAGCTCCGGCGCATTGGCGAAGGCTTGCCCCTCGCGGGCGGCGACGGCTGGTTCGGCATCGAGGCCATTGATCAAGACCACATCATTCGTGGCGGAGACGACGCCGGACTGGGCGGCGAGGGTGGCGATGACGGCGCCGCCCGAGGGTTCGCCGAGTTTGACGATCCGGCTGCCGATAATCCACGGCGCGGCGTCGCCGATGGTCAATTTCAGCGCACCAGCGCCGGAAAAAATCGCAGGCGCCTTCGACCGATCGCCGATAATCCGGCCGGAAAAGAGACCGACATTCGGAGTGGTGATGCCGGCCACGCTAGTGCTGCCGCTGACCACCGAAGACGCGGCCAGCGAACTGCGGACGCGGACGGTGACGCGGAAGGGAACTCTCGCCGGAAGTAAGTTCGCGACGCCGAGGATACCGCCGTAATTCTGACCGATTTCGTAGTCGAACGTGTCGTAGCCCGCGAAGGTTTCGTTGGGCGTGTAAGTCACGTCGATTCCGTTGGAAGTCACCGTGCCATGCGCCGCCGGGAAGGTCCGGCTGACGCGCTTCAGAAAGCTGCCTGCGCCGACCACCACAGTGCCGGCGCCGGTTTTCGTAAAGGACCCCAAGCTGTTCCCGAGGGGGATACTTGGGTAGCCGGTGATCACCATGTTGACGCCTGAACCATAAATGGCCCCCCCGCTTACGGTGTTGTTGCCGCGATTCGGGGCGATGGTTCCACTGGAGAAGGTGACGTTGTGCGTCGAAGTGGAGCGGGTGCGACGGGACGAGATCTGGGGCTCGTGGGAAGTGACTGCCGCGACGCCCAGGGCACTGGTTGCGGTCGCTCCAGAATTGGCCGGATTCAAGGCGCCTGTATTGCCGCCGATCGTCAGGATTCCGCCGGTGATCACCGTGACTCCGCTGTAGGTATGTGATACCGACCCGTTGAGGATGTATTCCCAACCCGCGGTGACGCGCGAGAGCGCTTCCATCGTGACCGGTTGGCCATTGGAAATCACCTCGCCTACCGCGTAGGCCGGTGCGGTGGTGAACGTCGCGTCCGCGCCGTAGGTGGTGCCGAGCGAGTTCGTTAGCTTTGCCCGGTAGTGATAGGTCGTCCCCGGCAGCAGGTCGGGGACGAGCGCGGATTGCGCGAGCGGAACCGGAACACCGTCGTTGCGGATGAGTTGGACGGGTTTGACCGACACGCCGTACGCCGTGGTCAGACCGATCTGGAAGCTCGCGTCGGGCGAGGGGCCGTTCGCTTCAAAGGTCGCGTTGAGTTGCGCGTGATTGTTCGAGCCGACGATGGCTGGCTGCGTCACGGCCACGGGCAGGGATGGTTTGGCGACCGTGACGTTCACCAAGAAGCTCGTGGTGCCGGCCACGGGATCCCGGGCGATGCCGGGCACGGGTGCATTGGCGTAGGCGAGGCGCACCCGGAAGCTGTCCTGCTTCACGAAACTCGGTCCCGGTGTGTAAACGAGCGCGTCCGGCGTGAGCGTGCTGGTGCCGGTGGTGCCCTGGGCTCGGGAGACGAAAACGGCGCGCAGCGGCTGGCCATCCGTGGTGGTCACGAGGGGCAGGCTGCCGGTTTGGCTCATGGCGTTCGGCGTCAAGGTAAGTGAGTCGCCGGTGATCCAGAAAGGGCCGCGCTCGAGGATCGGCTGGGTGGTGAAGGTGCGGTCCGGCCCGTAAAGGATCTCCAGCACCGTGCCATCCGCCGCCTGCCGGACGATCTTGGTGCGGTAGTGGTAGGTGGTGCTCGGCTGAAGCCCGTCGAGCACGGTGGAAAAGGCGCGGGTGGTGGGAATGGTCGCGCCGAGCAGCGTGGAGGTAGCGGTGAACTCGACCTGCTGGAGCGAGCCGTAGGTTTGATGCACGCCATACTCGATCCGGTAACGCGCATCGGCGTCGCCATACAGCGGAGCATACGAGCCGCGCACCGAAGCCTCGGCGTTCGACACCACCGTGGCCGAACCCGTTCCGACCCCACCGGCGGAGGTGATCGTGCCAAAGTTGGTGCCGGAGGGATTGTTGATGCCGCCGATCAAGAGTCCATTGGACAGGGAAACGATGGATGTCAGCGTGCCGCTGACGCCCGAAAGCGTGAGCGTGCCTGTGCCCGTCTTGACCAGCCCACTGGCGGTGAGTGGAATCGAGCTGTCGGCCCGGACGATCAGGCCGCTGGCGGTGGTGATTCGGTTGTCCGTCACATTCACCGCGAAACTCACCGAGCCGCCGGTGGTATTTGAAAGAAGCAGGTTTCCGCTCGGCGCGGCGCTGAGCGCCGTGCTCGTATCCATGAGCAAGGCGGCGCTCGGGTAAACCGTCCGCGAGATCAGGACTTCTCGGGGGGTTGTGACGATCCCGGGGGGGAAATAAGGTTCTATGGTAACATTAACGGTTTCAAAGATGGTCTGCGAAGAGTAACCGCCGCCGATCCGTAAAATAGCTCCGGAAATGCCCCCGGTGTAGCTGGGAACATAGCCGCCCGTCGGGCTCAGATTGAGGACGCCGGCGTTGATCAAACCGGAGCCGGGAGATTCGACGACCGTCGCGCCGCTGCCCAGCGTGAGGGAGCCGCTGCCACCGAAGGCGGGGGTCGCGCAGACGAGCAGCGCGGCGAGGAGGGAAGCGGGGCGCAGCCAACGGGAAACATTCATTTTCATGCAGGAGGGAAGTAGGGAAGACCGCTGACCTAACACTCCGATTTCGATGCAAAATCCACTGGCGAAACGCAAGCCATTTTATGGAAACCGCAGATCTATCCGCCGGGCTCGAAACCGAGGTCCTGGAGAGGAGCGCGGCCAGTTGCGATCTGTTCTCGTTCACCCCCAGTGCGCATCGCGCAGCGCGGGAAAGTCGCGGCGCCAGTTGGCTGCGATCTCGGGATCGATCTCGGCGCGCAGGGCGGTTTCGCGTTCGCCGGCATCGGAGATGATGATGCCGTGGGGATCAACGATGACGCTGCGGCCGGCGTAGGTGTAGCCGGGTTCGGTGCCGACGCGGTTCACGGCGACGACGTAAGCCTGGTTTTCGATCGCGCGGGCTTGGAGCAGTGTGAGCCAGTGTTGCTGACGCTTCACCGGCCAGAGCGCGATGACGACGAAGAGGTCAGCTCCACGTTTTGCTGCGGCGCGGAAGATTTCGGGAAAACGCAGGTCGTAGCAGACGAAGGGCGCGACCGTGAACCCGCCCCACGGGAACGTGACGATGTCGCGGCCCGCCTCGTGGCCGTCCGCTTCGCCGCCGAGAGTGAATGGGTGGATCTTCGTGTAGCGGGCGAGCAGCGTGCCATCCGGGGAAAAGGCGACGGACTGATTGCGGCCGCGACTTTCGCCCGCAGGGCTGATGACCCCGCCGACGACGGTGACCCCGAAGTCGCACGCGAGGCTGGCGAGGAAGGTTTCGTCTTCGCGGGCGACGGTCTGGCGGGTGGCGGGGAGATTCATGGAGAAGCCGGTGGCGAACATCTCGGGCAGCACGACGAGGCTGCCGGGTGCGGGCGGGGCGGCGTCGAGCAGCGTGCGGACTTTGCGGAAGTTGGCGGGTTTGTCCTCCCAGACGATGTCGAACTGGACGGCGCACACGGATGAAGCGGGCATGCGGCAGGGTGTCGCGCCGCCCGAGGCTCTGCAAGAACCCGGGCGCGCCCCAAGTAAGCGGATGAGGATTGACCGCGGATTTCACGGATTACGCGGATTGGGAATCTGAAATCCGCGTAAATCCGTGGAATCCGCGGTTCCCCAACGCGAGCCAACGTGGACGCGCCTCGGCTCAAATACTCAACCCCATGTCATCATGAGCGGAGTGTCACGGAGTCGAACGACCCCGTTCCTGCGGGTGATCGCGCGATCTCCGGTCATCCGAGGTCCCTCGGCTTCGTTACCCTCCGCTCGGGATGACATGGCTTTTTGCTAAACTGCGCGTCGATGCCTCAACTCGTTTCGATGATTTCGAGGAAGCGGCGGTCGTAGGCCGTCACGGCTTGTTGGAGTTTGCGGAGCACTTCGATCTCGCGCGTGTGCGGTGGGAGCGGTGCAGAGTTCAGGTTGAGAAACTTTAACCTCCCTTAGCCTGTCATCCCGAGCGGAATGGAGGGAGTCTAAGCGACCAAAATGCAGTCGAGGGACCTCGGAGTGCCGGGAACTGCATGATCCTCAGAAGGCTGAGGTCCCTTGGCTTCGTTACCCTCCGCTCTGGATGACAGCGGTTTTTTTGGAATACGCGGGAACTGTTTTGCCGATCGAAAGGGAAATCCTTGGCGGTAGCGCCAGAGCAACCCATCGTTGCATCTTGATGCGTTGATTTGTTCCTTGAGCAGCGAGGCGGAATGCGGTCTATTCTGAGTCTCCCATGTCTTCCCTGCATCCTCTCGAAAAGCTCCTCCAGCAGCGCATCGCCATCATCGACGGCGCGATGGGTACGACGATCCGCACCTACGGAATGACCGAGGCGGACATCCGCGGCGAGCGCTTCAAGGATTCGAAGAAAGACATTCTGAACAACGGCGATCTGTTCTCGATCACTCAGGGCGCGATGATCTCGGACATCCACCGGCGGTTCCTCGAAGCGGGTGCTGACATCGTCGAGACGAACACGTTTTCAGCGACGTCAATCGGGCAGAGCGAGTTCTTCGTGGACGATCCGCGCGAACATGGCGGGCGCAAGGATCCGGAGTTTTACCAGAAGATCATCGACGACAAATTCCTCGGCGAGCTGGCGTGGGAGATCAATGAGACGTCGGCGCGGCAGTGCCGCGAGTGGGCGGATCGCGTGGGAAACGCGGATGGGAAGCAGCGCTTCGTCGCGGGGGCGATTGGGCCGCTCACCGTGTCGCTCTCGAACTCGCCGGATGCGGACGACTCGGGGTTCCGCGTGGTCACGTTCGATCAGGTGAAAGCGGCTTACATCCAGCAAGTGCGGGCGCTCATCGCGGGCGGGTCAGACTTTCTGCTCGTCGAGACGATCTTCGATTCGCTGAACGCAAAGGCCGCGCTCGTCGCGATTCAGGAGGTTTTTGAAAAGGACAAGGTGCGGCTGCCGATCTCGATCTCCGCGGCAGTCGGGCGCGGGGGTGAGACGATGATCTCGGCGCAGACCGTCGAGGCGTTTTGGAATGCGGTGAAGCATGTGAAACCTCTGTCCGTCGGGCTGAATTGCTCGCTCGGGCCGGATCTTATGCGGCCTTTTTTGGAGGAACTCTCCACGCGCTCGAACGCGGCGATTTCCTGCTACCCGAATGCCGGCCTGCCGAATCCGCTCGCGCCCACCGGCTTCGATCTCGAACCCGCCGACATGGGCCGCTGGCTCGGCGAATTCGCGCAGAGCGGGTTGATCAACATCGCCGGCGGCTGCTGCGGCAATACGCCCGAGCACATCGCGGCCATTGCCAAAGCGCTCGCCGGACGCCCGCCGCGCGAGCCGCAGGACGAGACGAAGTATTCCACCGGCGCGGCGCGCCCGCTGCGCCTCTCGGGCTCGCAGCCTTTCACCCAGCAGATCGGGAGCTACCTGATGATCGGCGAGCGCACCAACGTCGCCGGCTCGCCGAAATTCGCGAAGCTGATCA
>JANPHH010000628.1:0-11607 GCA_031424375.1 Chthoniobacter sp.
CAATGCGCGGGTCTTCGAGTTGACGGAAATAGTGACTCAGGCTGTGGGTGTCGGGCATCCCAAGCTTCTGCCAACCTCGCTATTAAGAGTACATTTATAATATCTATAATCCAGCGCCGATTTTGGCGCGATTGCCCTGGCCGGATTCTGCCGATGAGCCGTCTCCAGTGAAACCCTACCCTTTCCCGTCCTTCCGCTCATTCAGCCCCGGCGGAATCGAGCTTTGCCTTGAAGCCCTAGGCCGCACGCCGCCAATGCAGTCCCCTTTTGTTTTATTTCACGCGCGGGGCTGCGGCGATCTCATAGTAGAGTCGCTGAATCTTCGCCCAAATTGCGTCGCGCTCAACGAGGATGTGCGCAGCTTTCTCTTCGAGGCGGATTTGTTCATCCGGCGCCGCGAGTAGAGCCGCCTTTTCCAATTTGTTCCGACGTTCACTCAGCGCCTCGTAGCTCTTGCAAAGCCGCTCCACGTCGTCTGCCAGAGACTTGTGCCACAATTTAATGATTCTTCGTTGCGACGGGAGATGATCTTCGCCGACGCCGTTTGGCCACTCGACGACCACCGACTGTCCCTCAGAACGCGCGATTGGCTTTCCCCCATTTTTCGCGCCTTTTATTTGAGCCGCAAGTTTGTTTGTAACGATGGATAAGTCCTTTGCCAGCTTGATGCTCCGAGCCTTCTTCGATCGATTTTCACGCTGCTTCCTACGTTCGGCAGCTGTCAGGTTTCCGCCTTTCTTCTTTTGGCGTCCGCCCTTTGGCGTGCCGTTCGGAGGCGGGTGGCTCGGGGTGGGGTTGTTCATCGGGGGCTCGGTGCTCATCTGGATGGGGGAAGAGGAGAGACGCGCATTCAGCATTCACCGCAGGCGTGATTGAGCGCGTAATGGTCGGATAAGGGAACCTTGAGGACCTTCTCGGAAATCATGCGAAACTCTCGAAAATCTGCGCAAAGCGGCTTTCGTTTTTCTTCCATCACGAGTTTGAGGCGCGCTTCCTCATCCGCAGATGCGAGTACGGATTTCCGGTCCAGCTCGTTGATCATCCTCATCTGCAACACCAGCTTGTCGTGCAAAGTCTGCAGACGGTCCGCATCAATCGGGCTTAGGTCCAGTTCTGGCCCGTTGATCACCTGCGCCCGTCCGCCCTCGGACGCCCTAATGACGAATTTTCCCCGTTCGACCCCAGCAGTGACCGATGGTTCTTTCGGCGTTTCTCCCTTCCACCGGTAGACGGTATTTCGAAAGGTGTCGAGCAGACCGAGGGTCTGCGAGATAAGCGTGAGAGCTGTTGCTGGATCCATTTTGAGGGGTCGTAAGGTGGATTGTCGGCTTGGCAGGTCAGCGCGTGACCCGATTGCTCAAATGCTACAGCGCTCATTTACTAACAAGCGACCGACTGTGACAATCCGGTGCCCGCTGGGTGACGAAGACGTTACAACAGTGCGCAAAACGCCGATTTTCCGCGGGTTGGGCGGCGCGGATAGGCCCCGCGTGAAGGCCCGCCCCCGATGCTAGACCGCCAATCCCGGCAGCCCTTTCACGATCGTCATCGCCCCAGGCTCACGGTGATCACGCGGAGGAAGATCTCCGAGCGGGTGCCGGGGGTTGCCAATGGTTGCGGTAGCCGAGAGGTTGGCGTCGTTGACGATGCGGCTGTCTGCCTCGGTGGTCACGGCCTGCCTCGCGAATCTGCTGCGGGATGTGAAGGCGGTTTCCTCGCGCTGGGTGCATTGTAAGATCACCATGCACTTGCCTTTCTAGCTCCGGAGTAAGAGACGACTTCCATGCGTATCCCAGACGATATCCTCGAGTGCGTCGTTTTTATCGCCTTTTGGAATCACTGCGCCCCACCTGGCAAAGAGTATGACGTGCGTGGGAGTGCTTTTCTCTACGGGACGAGAAGTCCCGAGGCGGGTCGCCTCCATCCCTATTTAGTGACAGCAGCCCATGTAATTCAAGAAATGGCAAAGAAGGGGATCGCAGTGACGTTTGTGCGCGTTCCTATGGAAAGCGGTGAATTTCGCTGGCAGCCAATACCTACCGATAGTTGGAAATGTCACCCCGCTAGATCTCGGAATGTCGACGTGGCGATTACGGCATTCCCGATTCCGGTGGGCAACGCGATTCGTGCAATCGCCCCTTCCATGGTGGCAAGTGCTGAAATTTTGAAACAGGTGGACATCGGAATAGGAGATGATGTTTTCGTAGCGGGATTCTTTCGCCCGAGCGGGTCAGAACCGCGTAGCGTTCCCATTGTTCGTGTCGGTACCATCGCAGGGATGGACGAAGAGCCGGTGGAAACGGCCGCATTCGGGAAGATCGCCGCTTACCTCATTGAGGTGCGATCTATCGGCGGCATTAGCGGATCGCCCGTCTTTGTTCGGCGGCTTTTTCACGACCGCTTCTACCTATTAGGCTTGATTCATGGTCACTTCGATTCTCGCGAAGAAAGGCCTGACATGGTTACTGAGGATTCCGTGGATGGAGTCGGCATCAACACTGGAATAGCGATCGTTGTTCCCGCCTATGAGATGATCGAAGTGATGGAGCAATTCTTGGATACTGAACGAGACTATGCTCGCCAGCATGCCTCCAAGGAATTCGTCCGGGAGCAGATGGTGAAGCTTGCGATCATTGCAACAGATAACCCGTTGGGGCAAAATGCTGACTCCACTTTGAAAGGAGCAACACTTCATTTCGACTTTTCGGTACGAGAACAGACTCCAACACCCTCTCCCATACCTATCTAGTCTCCCCCTCCTGGGAAGACGCGACCCGGCCGAACAGGCGAGATACCCATGGCCAACAAAATGGCGCTGGCGCTGCCAGATGCATTTCTCGTCCGCTACTTTCGCGGCGGTGAGCTCGACGACATTTCCAAGGTCGCCACCCTTGAGGACGGGCGCCTCAAAGGTGCAGCTCAGCATCTGAAACTGTTGCCGGACCGATCACTGGTTACGACCTCGGCTTCGTGCCCGATTTCGAGTGACCGCTTGTGTCCTGCGACCGCGGGCGCTACGCGGCGCCGCGTGGTCCGCGACGCACTTACCGATACCATCACTGCCTTGCTTTCCGCCTGGGGCGTCCCTCCTGCGTCCGCATCCGGCGTGAAAGATCTGCGCGGGCAGCAGATCCGCGTTGCAAAATTCACCTACAAAGAGGCATCCCGCTTCTTCTTCCCTCGCCGCACGTTGCTCTATCAGCAGCGTATGACCAAGAAAGTCACCCGCCTGCTCCGCAAGGGGGGCACTGGGCCCATCAGCCTTTCACTCACCGTCGAAGACTACGCCCGTTGGCAGCACTCACAGCCCGACTCGGATTCGCCCGAACTACGCTACCGCTTCGCCACGCGCCCGCCGGAGACTTGACAGATTTTCCGTGTCCCAACCTTAGTTGAGCGGAACCCCTTGAACGTCTACGGTTGGCGACACCGTCGGGCCGGTGGTGCTGGTATTCCCAACACTCCCGCCGGTCGCCGTGCCAGCACCATGAACCGTAGCGGTACCGCCATTTACATTCGAAGTGCTGCATCCAATCAGCAGCGTGCCTACAAGAGTGAAGGCCACAATGTTGAAATATGCAGGGCTAATTCTATTCATCTGGTTCTTCTTCATATCTGATTCGTCTTGATCTGGATTCTTCCCTTTCGGAGCCTGCCGTAGCCCGGTAGCTTTGGAGAGGTCGCCCGTAGCCGTCGAGAATTGTGACTCGATACTCACCCTCGGGAACGGTGAAGTAGTCCCAGGATCCAGGGGCGAGTGTCGAAGAAAAGGTACCAACCCGCACGTAAACAGGGAAGGGGTAGGGATTCTGGACATCGATCGTTCCGGACCGGACGGTTTGGTTGTTGATGGTGCGCCGATCAATAAAGTCGCCCCCACGGGCTACGCCGTCGCCCGTCACCACGGCATTCCCTCCTGATCTAGTCGAGTCGCACCCGGCTGAGCAAAGAACCAAAAGCCCTCCTAGCAATTTCGCTCGTTTGTTAGATTCGGTAATCAGCCCTGCAAGCATTGAGGCTTGTTTAGACAGAAGTAGTTGAAAGGTGAAGAAAAAACTGCCTTGATTCGTAGGTGCACCCCGGGGCTAGCCAGCATCGGCCTTGCTGGCGTCAGTAAAAATTTCTGCACGCTTGGATTCGCGCGGCGTCACAGCGTCTTCACCCTCGCCATCGTCACCCGCACCGCCAAGACGCCCACGCTGTTGGACCTGGCCTGCTCAAGCGGGCGGTAGCCCCGCGTATGGGCGGGATGAGCGGGGTCGAGTAACGCGGCGTCCCCGTTACCGGTTACGGCTTCGGTGTCAAGAGTTGCGGCGTCCGCTCCCGATCGAGGGAAATGCGGGCGGCGGAGGCGAAAGTGGGGCGGACGGATTCGGGAAAGGGGCGCGGACGACGGGCACGGGGCGCGGGGTGGAGGGGCCGGGAAATCAGGCGCTGGAGGGCGGACCGGTGCAATCCTGGGGTGGGGTTCTCACCGTTCGTGGCGTTCGCGACGGGGGAGTTTGGCCGAGATGGCCGGGGTGGGTCGATGTTTTTTTGACCGCCGGGAGCGGTGTGGCGGGGCGGAGTGCGCGCGGCAATTTCCGCGGGAAATGCCGGGGAGGTGATTGCCTTTTCCCCGCTGCCGAGAGATTTCGGGCGTTGCCGTCGGAAAAAGTCGTTCGGAAATTGCTTTTCGTCCGCTGCCGAGAGAATCGCGCGGCTGCCGAGGGAAATCCGCGGCCGGCTACGACCTTTGCGGCGTCGCGGAGAGCGCGGGCCGATTTCCGACGGAAATTTCCGCGCGGCAATTGCTTTTCCTTCGCTGCCGAGAGAATCGGACGATTTCCGAGAGAAATTCCCGTCCGGTAATTACGATTCGCGCGCTGCCGAGAGAATGCGGGCAAAATATAGAGCGGCGGCGCAGGAGGCGCGCCGGTGGGAGCGATGCCGGCGAGGAAGGGTGGCCGGGTGAGTGGGGACGGCTGCGCCTCGGGGGGGCTGGGCTGCGGTGCAGCTCGAAGGCGGGGCGGCGCGTTCGGGGACGGCGGGCGGCGCGTTCGCGGACGGCGAGCGGCGCCTTGGGGGTCAGTCCGGCAGTTGGTCGAAGTCGAAGCGGCAGCAGCCGAAGTCGAGGACGTTGCCTTCGCGGGCGAGCTTGCGGCGGAAGGCGCTGGCGATGGCGTAGTGGCGCCGGGTGCCTTCGGGCTCCACCTCGGCGATGCCGGCCTGCCGCAGGATGCGCAGGTGCTTGGAGACGTTGTATTGCGACGCGCCGAGGGCCTCGACGATTTCGTTCACGCTGCGCGGGCTTTCGAGCAGCACTTTGACGATGCGCATCCGGGTGCGGTCGGAAAGGGCTTTGAGCGCATCGAGGCAATCGAACTCGGACATGGCGAGAGCATGGATCTCGGCGGCGGGGATCACGATGAAATTTTCGTTGCCGCATATATGCGTTTCTGCGCATGTCGGCACTTCCACGTTCCACCCCATGACTCGTCCCACCCCGAATCCACGTTCCCACTTCCTCCTCCCGCTCCTCGCCGCCGCGCTGCTCGGCTGGGCGGGTGCGGCGCCCGCGGAGATCGGCATCATCTCGCCGGCCGAGGCGAAGGCGCTGATCGAGAATCCCGACGCGAAGCAGCGCCCGATCGTGCTCGATACGCGGGGCGGCTACAAAGACTACTTCCGCGGCCATCTGCCCACGGCGCATCACATCAACTTTGACACGCTGCGGGGGACGGATCACGCGGTGCCGGTGCAGTATCTACCCGATGATCTGACGAAGGCGCTGCTGCTCCGCGCGGGGGTGGACAAGGATCGGCTGCACCTGGTGTATGCGACGGGGGCGGAGCTGCCGAACGACGAGATCCTGAGCAGCACGATGGTGGTGCATGTGCTGGAAAAATTCGGCGTGAAGGACATCAAGATCGTGGACGGTGGCCTGCCGGAGTGGAAGAAGCAGGGCTTTGCGCCGACGCAGGACTACTTTGGCAATCCGCCGGGGCATCTCCCGGAGATGATGGATCCGGGCACCGCGGCGAACATCGACGACGTGCAAAAGCACGTGGGCAAGCCGGGCAATCTGCTGATCGATGCGCGGCCGATCAATGAGTATAAAGGCGAAGACGACGTGTGGCTGCGCAAAGGGCATATCCCCGGGGCGATCAGCTACCACTGGGCGCGGCTGGTGGAGAAGGACAACACGCACAAGTTCAAGCCTTTCTCGGAGACGAAGGCGGAGCTGGAAAAGGCGGGGATTACGCCGGACAAAAACATCATCTGCTACTGCGGCACTTCGCGCGAAGGGAGCCTGCTGCGCTTTTACCTCAAGCACGTCGCCGGGTATCCGAAGGTGCGGCTCTACGAGGGCGCGTGGAAGGAATACGTGTGGCTGAAGGACAAGTCGCTGCCGGCCGAGACGGGCGGCGAGCCTGCGGGGAAGTAGCGCGCTTTGCTCGGGGTCCTGCTGATCTTTGCGGCCGGTCTGGTCGCATTCACGAACGGCGCCAATGCGAACTGCAAAGGCGTCGCTTCGCTCTATGGAAGCGGCACGACCAGCCTGCGGGTGACGCTCTGGTGGGGCACGCTTTCAACCTTCGCGGGCTCCTGTACGAGCATCTTCTTCGCGCAGGGATTGCTGAAGAGCTTCAGCGGGCGTGGCCTCGTAGCAGATGCTCTGGCGGGATCGCCGGCCTTTGCCCTCGCCGTGGCGATCGGGGCCGCGCTCACGAGTTTCCTCGCCACGCGCCTGGGCTTTCCTGTTTCCACCACGCACGCGCTCGTGGGCGCGCTCTGCGGAGCCGGCCTCGCGAGCGGGGATCACACGGTGAACCTCGGTCCGCTGGGCAAGACCTTCGTGCAGCCGCTGCTGATGAGCCCGGTGATCGCGATCGGCCTCGGCGCCACGCTGCACGTGCTCATGCGACGCGCCCGCCTGTTTCCACCCAGCCGAACGCGGCCGCTCGACGTGCTGCATTTCCTCAGTGGTGGTGCGGCGAGCTTCGCCCGCGGTCTGAACGACACGCCAAAGATCGCCGCGCTCCTGCTCGTCGCCCACGCCTTCGACGTGCGCGCGAGCGTTCTCATCATCGGCGTGTCGATGGCCCTCGGTGGAATCGTCGACGCCCGCCGGGTCGCCGAGACATTGGCAAAAAAGGTGACGGACATGACCCCGCAGGAAGGTTTTGCGGCAAACCTCTCCACGGCACTGCTCGTCACCACCGCGAGCTACCACTCGCTGCCGGTGAGCACGACGCATGTCAGCGTGGGATCGCTGCTCGGGATCGGCATCGTGACGCGTCAAGCGCACTGGCGCAGCGTGGCGGGCATCGTTCTCTCATGGCTCGTCACTCTGCCGTGTGGGGCGGCGATCGCCGCCCTGGCTGCGTGGTTTCTCGTCTGACGTTGCCGCGGCCCGGCTAAAACTCGTCGCGCGGCGGTTCCTCCGCCTCGTCGGTGAGCGCCTTGGTCAGTGATTCCTGAAACATCAGGAAGCGCTTCGTGACGAAGAGATCATCCCGCTGCTCGCGCGGATCGACAAACGCTTCGATGAATTCCTCGAGCGTCTGTTCCTCGTATTCCTCCGGATCCGTCTCCCAGAGCCGATCGGCGAACGCCACCTTATGCGTCGCCTCGAAGCAGCACAGGGCGAGTTCGAAATCGAGGTCGTCGAATTCGTCGCAGAACACTTCCGCGACTTTCGTCGTGGAGTCGCACTGGATCAGATCATCGCTGATGAAGTGCAGAATGTTGATGAACGAAGTGACGTAGTAATTCATGGGATCATTCCGGCGGAGCGGGCGGTGAGGCATGGCGGGTTACTTTTTGGGCAGCGCGGCGGTGATGAAGGCGATGAACTTCTCGCGCAGACCCTTCACCATGGGAGCCGGGCCGGTGGTCTTGATGAAGACGTTGCCGTCCGGACCTTCGATGATCGCGCCGAGGAGGCCTTGATTTTCCAGGGGCGTGGTCGGGCCACCGGGCATCCCGCTCGAGAAGGTGCCTTCAGTGGTCACGAGCGTCACCTTCGTCCCGGCGATCTCCTGCGGCTCCACCTTCTTAGCGCTCTCCTCGCCTTTGAATTGCATCAGCCAACGCTGCGCATTCGCCGTCGCATTGCCGCCAGCCCCTCCCGAGCCGAAGTGGAAGAACGTGACGTCCGCAGCTTCGCCTGCTTTTTCGCCAGGAATCTGGAGCTGCGCCTTGCGCATCGAGGACGTGACCTCGACCCATTTCCAATCCGCCGGGCGGGAAAACTTCAGGCCTCCCACTTCGAAGGTGGCAGGATCTTCCGCACGAACGGTGAGGGCCGTGAGCAGCGCAACGCAGAGAAGGGCGACGAATTTCATGGCGCTGCTTGTAGAACGGCACCGCCCGCGGCGCAAGGGATGGATGAGGGGCGAGGAAGCGTGATTGGTGATTAGTGATCAGTGATGGGTCAGACGCCACCGCGACGCGTGCAGTCTCCAATCACCATTCACCAATCACCGATCACGCACCCACCTACGACTTTCCCCTTCCCCCGCCCGCGCCTTTTCCTCTCTACTACGCGCCCCAAACCTATGAGCGCCGACTTCGATGTCCGTTACACCGCGCAGCTCGCGCGCCTCCACCTCAGCGATGACGAGATCGCAAAATTCCAGACGCAGCTTTCCCAGGTGCTCGAGTACGTGGAGAAGCTGAAGCAGGTGGATGTGACCGGCGTGGAGCCGACGGCGCATGCGTTCGAGGTCTTCAATGTCTTCCGCACCGACGAATCCCGCCCGTGGTTCACCCCGGAGGAAGCACTCGCCAATGCGCCGCGGCAGGCGAACCAGCTCTTCATCGTGCCGAAGGTGATTGAATGAAATGACCAGTGGAGAATGACCAATGACCAACTTTCACCTTCAAAGTCCGCCGCGGTCCGCGCGGTGATTGGTCATTCTCCATTGGTCACTGGTCATTTGCTTTCATGAATCTCCCCTCCCTCTCCCTCGCCGATCTCCAACAAAAACTCCGCGCCCGCGAAGTCTCGCCCGTCGAAGTTCTCGACGCGCTCGATGCTCGCATCACCGCGGTCGATTCCCGCATCCACGGCTACCTCTCGCGTGACCTCGCGGCGGCGCGCGCGCAGGCCGAGACCGCGGATGTGTCGCTGCCGCTCGGTGGTATTCCGATCGCGATCAAGGACGTGATCAATGTGCGCGGCGAGCAGTGCACCGCGTCCTCGAAGATCCTGCAAAACTACCGCTCCCCCTACGACGCGACGGTGATCAAGAAGCTGAAGGCCGCGGGCGCGATTCCCTTCGGCCGCTGCAATCTCGATGAGTTTGCGATGGGCAGTTCCACGGAAAACTCCGCGTTCGGCATGACCAATAACCCGTGGGACACCACGCGCGTCCCCGGCGGCTCGAGCGGCGGCTCCGCAGCCGTGGTCGCGGCGGATGAAGCCTTCGCCGCGCTCGGCTCCGACACCGGCGGCTCCATCCGCCAGCCCGCCGCGCTCTGCGGCATCGTGGGCCTGAAGCCGACCTACGGCCGCGTCTCTCGCTTCGGCCTCATCGCCTTCGCCTCGTCGCTCGACCAGATCGGTCCGTTCACGAAAACCGTCCGCGACTCCGGCCTCATCCTCAACGCCATCTCCGGCAAAGACCCGCAGGATTCCACCAGCCTCGACCAGCCCGTGCCCGACTACACCGCGCTGCTCGGCCGCGACTTGAAAGGCATCCGCCTCGGCATGCCGCGCGAGTATTTCATCGACGGCATCGACCCGCAGGTCATGTCCGCCGTGCGGAAAGCGATCGCACATTACGAATCGCTCGGCGCCGAGATCGTGGAAGTCTCGCTGCCCAACACCGAGCACGCCGTGGGCGTCTACTACATCGTCGCCACCGCCGAGTGCTCCGCGAATCTCGCGCGCTTCGACGGCGTCCGCTACGGCCACCGCGCGTCCGGCGCGGCGAACTTGCTGGAACAGTATGCGATGACCCGCGAGGAAGGCTTCGGGCCCGAGGTGAAACGGCGCATCATCCTCGGCACCTTCGTCCTCAGCAGCGGCTACTCCGAGGCCTACTATGGCCGCGCGCAAAAGGTCCGCACGCTCATCCGCCGCGATTTTGATCGGGCCTACGAAAAGTGCGACGCCATCATTTGCCCCACGTCGCCCGAGCCCGCCTTCAAGGCCGGCGACCGCAGCGACGACCCGCTGAAAATGTATCTCGCCGACATCTTCACCATTGCAGCGAATCTCGCCGGCATCTGCGGCATCAGCATTCCGTGCGGCTTCGCGAATGTGGACGGCACCC
Source organism: Chthoniobacter sp. (assembly GCA_031424375.1). Lineage (GTDB taxonomy): Bacteria > Verrucomicrobiota > Verrucomicrobiia > Chthoniobacterales > Chthoniobacteraceae > Chthoniobacter. Next base: position 10,266 of record JANPHH010000628.1, read on the forward strand.
AGCTCCCCATCGGCCTCCAGCTTCTCGGCAAACCCTTCGACGAAGCCCGCCTCCTGCAAATCGCCCACGCCTACGAACAGTCCACGGACTGGCACAAGGCGCGGCCCGCATTGTAACCCGACGATGAAATCGCGACCCTGGTCCTGCTTCGCAATTTACCTCTCACCGTGGTTTGGCGTGATGATCGTAATCGCGCTCGATCTTATCGCGCACAATGTCCTACTTCCCGCGGAGTTCAAGGCCGGCACAGGACCGGCGCCCTTAAACGCGTTGGGCCTCGATTTTCTCCGCTCTCCGCATAACACCCCACCTGCCGGCCTCGGCCACTACGCGTCCGCCGTCGCCTGGATCGCAACTGCCAAACTCCATTTCATTGTCTGCCTTGGAGCGCTGATCGCCGCGTGCGTGCGGTTGAGCCACTTCTTCGAAAGACAGCCCGATGCCGAACGCCGCTCTCGCCAATGGGGAGTTGCCGTGATGACGCTGATTCCCCTCCTCGTCTTCGTCCCTTTTGTTTGGAGTCAGGGAAACACCGACATGTTTCAGTTCGTCCTCCAGGCGACGAAAAGTAACGGATATGCTGTCGCCATGCCGTTTATCGACGGGCTCGGTATCCTCACCACCGCGTGCCTCGCCGCCGTCGCGAGCCAACTCACCTACCCGATCGTCGAACGTACCGCGTCACTGAATGAGAAGACCGCGCAGCTCGCACTAAAGATGCAGCTGCTGCGGTTCCTCCTCTACGTCGGAATGGTCGTTTTAGTCTCGAACATCGTGCAGGTGTGGTCATTTCTTGAGCAAGTCCATGGCTTCCTCATTGCCGACCCGGCTCGCGGGGCGGATACCGTGAAGGCACTCGCAAAATCACTGGTCGCCTCGCGCAGCGTGCTCGGAACACTCTTGCTCGCAGCGGTCTATCTTCCGGCGAGCTTCTTTCTCAAAGAGGAAGCCTATCGACTGGCGGAGGAAGCGCTCCCTGGGGACACACCGTCGAAACATGAAGCCTGGCTCAAGGAGCACGACCTCAGTTCGACGATCCCCGAGATGCTGCCGCGATTCGCCGCCATCCTCGCGCCCCTGATCGCTGGTCCCTTGGCAGACCTCGCTTCGCGCTTACCTGCGAACTGACGCCTCGCCACCGTCACTGCATGATTTTTTCCCCTCCAGGTTGTCTGGTCTCGTCGGGTTCATTTTGAGTATAAGGACGAAAGTGATCCTAGTTCTACTTTGTGAAGAAAGTTCTTGCCCTCGGCGGCGGATTTTGTTGAACTTTGCGCATGCACCCCGGCAGCGGGGAGCGTGAAGAAAACCACCACCAACCCATCCCGGCGCAGTCCGCTTC
>JANPHH010000629.1:0-3983 GCA_031424375.1 Chthoniobacter sp.
GCGGCTGCCCCGGCGAGGCAAGCGCGATTTTTGAGCAATCGATCCGCCTCCTGCCGGCGACTGGATCGCGCGGCGATTACTCCGGATTCGCCTCCAGGATCGGATCGACGCCCATCTTTCGGGCATCGCGGATGTCGATGATCTGGCAACTCATGTCGTCGGAGTCCTGAAATTGCTTCTGGTGTTCGCTGAGGCTCTTGGTGCCCAGTTTGACCGCGTAGTCGAAGCTGGAATTTCCCACCACGGTCGTCTCGATGGGGACGAGGAATTCGAGGTCGCTTTTGGTCGACTTGTAGACGCCAACGAAAGCATGACCCGGCACGGTGATGATCACGGGATTCAGGCCGACCTTCATGAAAAGCGAGGCCAGCATCACGGTGCCATCGACGCAATTCGCCTGGCTCGTATCGAGCGACTCGCCGACGAACCTTACGTGCTGGGTGAAGATCGTTTTCGAGCTGCCCGACGCGCCGGTGATGCTCGAATATTTGAAGCCCATGTCCTGCAACGAGCGGTAGAGGGCGGTGGCCTGCTTGACCACATCGCCCCGCGTTCCCTGGTAGCCGATGAAGGAGTCCACGTAGCCTTTCTTCAAGGCGTGGCCGAGGATCCTGTCGAGCGTGGGATTGTTCTCATTCACGTAGGCCGCGAAGAGAAAGCGGGTATTGAGAAACTCGCCGTCGTGCTTAATCCCGAGCACGCAGTCATTGATGCTCCGCACCTCGAAACGCTTCGTTTCCTCGTAGTCGCCATCCGCGGTTTCGACGGTGACATGAGCGGTGTCGAAGCCCTTCTGCTTGTGCCGGAGCAGCGTGGACATCTCGTAACGCAGGATCGGCATCACGCTGTAGGTGGTGCCCTTTTTCTTCAGCTTTGCCTTGATCGTGGATTTCTTGAAGTAGTCGGTGGCGTCAATGGTCACCTTCACTTCGTAGTTGTCCTCCGGCGCGGTGATCGAGGCGCCGATCATGCCCATCGCGTCGCCGATCTCGGTGGATTTCTTGTCCGATTCCTCCATGAAACCGCGCAAGGCGACGACCATGGACGGAAAGACTGTATTTTCGAACGGCATCTCGATTTCCCATTCGAGGGCGGAGGCCGGGGCCGCGAGGAGTGCTGCGGCGAGCAAGAGAGTGCAGGATTTTAACATCATCGGAATCGAGTGATGGAGAGCGGAAGTCACGCCACCCCGCAACTCAATCCGTCTCCGTCATCGCCTCATCGGCCTGCGTGACGCGGACCACTTCCTCGACGGTGGTCTGGCCCCGGAGCACCCGCCGCCAGCCGTCGTCCCGCAGCGTGACCATGCCATCGGTGATCGCGCGGCCTTTCATCGCCGTGCCGGTTTCCTTGCGGATGACCATGCGGCGGAGCGCTTCATTGACGATGACGATCTCGTAGATCGCGGAGCGTCCACGGTAGCCGGTCTGGCGGCAGTGGTCGCAGCCGCGGCCGTGGTAAAATTTCATGTTCTCCGGGAACGGCGCGCCGATCTCGCGGAGGTAGTCGACGGGGTAACCGGTCTCCTCTTTGCAATCCGGGCAGATCGTCCGCACCAGCCGCTGCGCGAGGAAACAGCGGACGACCGAGGCGAGCAGGAACGGCTCGATGCCCATGTCGAGCAGGCGCGTGATGCCGGAGACGGCGTCATTGGTGTGGAGGGTCGAAAAGACGAGATGGCCCGTCATCGCCGCGCGGATGGCGATCTCGGCGGTTTCCGCATCGCGGATTTCGCCGACCATGACGATGTTCGGATCCTGGCGGAGGATGGCGCGGAGACCATTGGCGAAGGTGAGGCCGATTTCGGCTTTTACGTCGATCTGCGAGACGCCGGGCAGCCGGTATTCGACGGGTTCCTCGATCGTGATAATGCGGCGGGTGACCGCATTGATGGAGGTGAGGAAGCTGTAGAGGCTCGTTGATTTGCCCGAGCCGGTGGGGCCGGTGACGAGGATGATGCCGTTCGGCTGGGCGAGCATCTGCTTCACGAGGCCGACCTGCTTTTCGCTCATGTCGAGCCGGTCGATGCCGAAGGCGAGCGTCTCGCTGCGGGAAAGGAGACGCAGCGAGATGGACTCGCCATTCACCGTCGGGATCGTCGAGACGCGGACGTCGATGAAGCCGCTGTTCGTGTTCAGATTGATCCGGCCATCCTGAGGCAGGCGGCGTTCGGCGATGTCCATGTGGGCCATCACTTTCAGGCGCGAGATGATGGCGCTCTGGAGCACGCGGAGCTGCGGCGGGACCGCCACTTCGTGGAGGATGCCGTCGATGCGGTAACGAATGCGCAGGTCATTCTCCAGCGGCTCGACGTGGATGTCCGTGGCGCGCTCGACGATGGCTTCGCGGATGACCTGGTTGACGAATTTCACGACGCTCGCTTCCGGGTCGTCGCTGGTGATGTCGGTCGTGGTCTCCTGATCGCTGTCGTAGGTGCGCGTGGACGCGAGGATTTCCTCGAAGGTCTCCGCGCCGACGCCGTAGAGCGATTTGATCGTGCGGATGAGCTGGCCGCGCGGGACGATGAACCAATCGAGCTTCTTGCCGCTGAGCTGCTGCTGGGCGAGCCGACGCGAAACTGGGTTGAAGACGTCGTAAGTGGCCAGCTTCACCGTCGAGTCATTGATCGCGATGGGGAGGATCTGGTGCTTGAAGACGAAGCGGCTCGGCAGGAGTTGGAGGACGGCGCGGTCGACCTTGGTCGCCTCGACATTGTCGAACGGCGTTTTGAAGAGCTTCGCGAGTTCGGTGCCCAACTTGAATTCGTCGACCTTGCCGGTGTTGAGTACCTCGTTGGTCCAGGTGCTGCCATTCGCCGGCTGGAGCGCGGCGAGCTGCGTGGCGTCTTCGTCGGCCACGCCGGCGGCGAGGAGGACGTCGATGAGGGCTTTGCGGGAGGTCACGGCGACGGCGCGCGGTCTAGTTGCGGAAGGTGACTTTCTTCTTCGGCTGCACGGCTTCCGCCTTCCGCACCTCCGGTTCCGGCGCGCTGCGGCTGCGTTTCGTCTCGGGGTAGATGGTCGCTTCGAGGTCGGGCGGGATGGTGTAGAATTCATTGCCGCGCTCGCGGGTGGCGATGTCTTCCTCCTTGGTCCAGCTCACTTCGGGGCGAATGAGGATGACGAGTTCCTGGCGGATGCGCTCCTTGCTCGTGCTGCTGAAGAGGTAGCCGATCACGGGGATATTGCTGAGGAATGGAATGCCGCTGCGCGTGCGGTTGGTGCTGGCCTTGATCAGGCCGCCGAGGACGAGCGTCGCCTGGTTGGGGACGGTGACGTGGGTCTTCACGTAGCGCGTGGCGATGGTTGGAATGTCGTTGTTGTCGATGCGGGTGGAGCCGGAGACTTCGTCATTTTTCTGCAGAATATCGAGGTCCACTTCGCGCTCGGAGTTGATCAGCGGGACGACCTCGAGCTGCAGGGCGACGCGCTTGAACTGCACGCTGGAATTCGTCACGAGCCCCGCGTTACCCGCCGTCACGGAGTTGACCGAGCTCTGAATACTGGTCGGCACGGCGATTTCCTGGCCGGAGGCGATAATCGCCTTTTTTAGATTGCTGGTGAAGACACTCGGGCGGGAGACCACGCGGAAGCGGTTGGTATTTTCCAGCGCGGTGACGATCGCGCTCATGCTGTTGCCGCCGGCGATGAACCCGGAGAGCCCGCTGCCGCCACCGGTGGCGATGGCGGTGATCGTCTTTTGGCTCAGCAGGTTGTTGAAATCGAGGACGCCGCGGCCGTTGGCGACTGAGACGACGCTGCCATTGGCCGCGGTGCCGGTGCCGGTGCCCGTTCCAGTGCCTGTCCCGGTTCCCGTGCCGGTTCCTGTACCGGGATTGACGACGATTGGGCTGCCGCCGAGCCCGGCATTGCGGATGATGTACTCCACGCCGAACTGCTCCTTGTCGTTCAGATTCAACTCGCCGATGACGACGTGAAACATGACTTGCGGCGCCCGCTTATCGAGTTCGTCGATGACCTTGA
>JANPHH010000630.1:0-3303 GCA_031424375.1 Chthoniobacter sp.
CCGGCGGCGCCGCGAAGACCCTCGCCATCTCGCCCAAGAGCACCGCCTTCATCCGCTTTGCCGCTGGCGACACCGGCATCCTGCCCTCCGAGGTCGGCGCCGCGCGTCTCACCATCTACTTCGCCGCCGTCACCAAGCCCGGGAGCGTCTCCTTCCACAACGTCACCAGCGCCTTCACCGAGAGCTTCGCGGAGAAGAGCAAACCGGCGCCCGCCTTCGACGCCGCCTTTGCCAGCGTGACCGCGGTCAAAGGCCAGTATCTCACCCTCGATGTCACCGCGCAGGTCGTCACCTGGCTGGCCACTCCCACGCCCGGCGGGTTTGGCATCGCCATCACGGCCGATGGCACCGCCGCGGTCCTCCTCGCGAGCAAGGAAGGCGCGGGCAGCGGGCACTCCGCGGTGCTCGAGATCGATCTGGCTTCGAGCACGGTGGCCATGGGCGTGGACCTGGCCAATGCGGCGACGAGCGCGAACACCGGAGGCACGATCATGCGACGCGACGGCAGCGGCAATGTGACCGTGGGCACGATCACGGGGAATCTGGCCGGCAACGCGACCACCGCCACGACCGCGGGGAGCGCGACGAACTTCACCGGCGCGCTCGCGGGCGAAGTCACCGGCCCGCAGGGCGCCACCGTCGTCGTCACCGTCGGCGGCGTCACCGCGGCGAATGTGGCCACCGGCGCGAACCTCGCCAATGCGGCGACGACGGCGAACACGCCGAACACGATCGTGAAACGCGATGCCAGCGGGACGATCCCCGCCAGCGCGGTGGCCACGGCACCGCCGGGGATGGCGCTCATTCCTGCGGGGACATTCACGATGGGCAACTCGATTGGGGATGGCGACATCACGGATGCGACTCCGATCAAGACGACCGTGTCCGCGTTTTACATGGATGTGAATCTGGTGAGCCTCAGCCAGTGGCAGGCGGTAAAAACCTACGCGGATGCTAACGGCTATACCTTCACCAATGCCGGTGCTGGGAAGGGGGCGACCCATCCGGTGCAGACGGTGAACTGGTGGGACTGCGTGAAGTGGTGCAACGCGCGATCGCAGCAGGCTGGGAGAACGCCGGTGTATTACACGGATGCGGGGTTGACGACGGTGTATAAGACTAGGGAACCGGCAACCGTTTACGTGGACTGGGTGGCGAGTGGGTATCGGTTGCCGACGGAAGCGGAGTGGAAAAAGGCGGCGCGGGGAGGGAGGAGCAACCAGCGGTTTCCGTTCGGCAACACCATTGCCCAAAGCCAGGCGAACTACTACGGGTCGACTGGCCTTGCCTATGACCTGAGCCCGATCAACAACTACCACCCAACCTACGCGACGGGTGGATTTCCCTACACGAGTCCAGTGGGCTCGTTTGCGGCGAACGGGTATGGGCTGAACGACATGGCTGGGAATCTGTATGAGTGGTGTTGGGATTGGTATGGGACGCCGTATGCGGGAGGCAGCGATCCCTACGGGCCAGCTACGGGCTCCGGCCGCGTGCTCCGCTGCGGCACTTGGGACTTCGGCGCCGACGGCGCGCGCTGCGCCTTCCGCTTCATCTACGGCCCGACCGGCGCCAACAACATCGTTGGCTTCCGGGCTGTGCTGCCCCCAGGTCAGTGAGCAACAGAACGGCTAGCGTAGTGGCTAGCACGGGTCGAATCGAGGCGCCGCTCTCGAAGGTGCTCTCCAACGCCAATGGCGTTGAATCATCCAGCCCAAGGTGGGCCGCGTCCGCGGCCACCCTTGGGTTCCCTCACCCATCGGGGCGAACTCTGAAAGAGTTCCATCCCTCGCCGGCACCTGCGGGATTCCACTCTTTCAGAGTGGGCCCGCCGGGAAAACGATTCCCAGGGTAGGCGGTGGCCAGCGCCCTCCGGCGCTGCCCTTCGGGCTGCCTGCGGCAGGCACTGTCGCTCCGCTCCATTCTGCGTCGCGCCCACCGCTGGGCTGGAAGCTGGAACGCCCCCGGCGTCGCCCCGCCGCGAACCGCACCCGCGCCGCCGCCGCGCCGGTGAAAGCAATGCTGGCGCGTTAGCCGACGCAGGGGTCGTGAGAATCTTCTTGCCGTCTCCCCTCGCGTTGACGCCCACCGCTGCCGCGTGCATCCTCCGAGCATGAGCACGCTCGCCGAGATTGAAGAAGCCGCCACGGCCCTGCCTGCCAGGGAGAAGGCGGAATTGTTGCTTTTCGTCGCCGGGCAATTGAGGGCCGAGGGGGCACCACTGCCGGAGCCACGTCTTTTCACGCCGGAGCAACTCCGAGCGTGGATGGATGAGGACGAAGAGGATATGCGGAAATTCCGCGCCGGGGAGTGAGGCTCTTTCTGGACACGAGTGTGGTCCTGGCCGCGTGCGGTCGCACGGAGGGAGCTTCGCACGCCATCTTTGATCTCGCGTTGACGCAAGGCTGGCGGCTGCTCACTGGCGACTATGTGCTGCGCGAGGCGGAGCGTAACGTGCGGGAACGTTTGTCCGACATTGCGCGCCGTGAGTGGCAACTGCTGCGCCCCATGCTGGCGGTGGTGACCGATGAGCTGACGCATCCGTGGCCGGTCGTCTTCCCGGCTGCGAAGGACAGGCCTGTGCTTTTCACCGCCGCCGCCGTGGCGGATGTGCTGCTCACGCTCGACCGCGCGGATTTCGGCGGTGTGATGGCAGCGGGTTTTTACGGTCTGCCGGTGATGAAGCCGGGCGATTTTTTACGACGAGAGCGCGCTGCGGGACGGCTCAGGTAAATAGGGGTAAATAGGGGTCAGGCAACGATTCTTGACAAGGTGTCCCCGTCGTCGCGGTCCTCGGCATTGGCTTCCGGGCTGTCCTGCCCCCAGGTCAGCCATGAACAGAACCGCCGACCGTAGTGGCCAACACGGGTCGAATCGGAGCGCGGCTCTCGAAGGTGCTCTCCCACGCCCACGGCGTTGAATCATCCAGCCCAAGGGTGGCCGCGTCTGCGGCCACCCTTGGGTTCCCTCACCCATCGGGGCGAACTCGGAAAGAGTTCCATCCCTCGCCTGCACCTGCTGGCGTCAGGGGGAGCCATCCCCTGCGACCGGGCACGGGGTCCGCTGCGACCCGTGGTGGACGGGAGACTCAGCCGGTGCGCCGGGGGCCTCCCCGCTCTGGCTGATCTCACCGCCTCGGGAGCGCTCCCCCGCGCGCAGCGCCCGTCGAAAAAACCCTGTCATCCTGAGCTTGTCGAAGGACCTCATACTTGAACGGGCGGAGGCGGTGCGGGGCAAAGGGGGGGGTTTTCGCTCCGCCCCGCCACCGCCCGCGGGGGTATGAGGTCCGGCGGCCAGCTCAGG
>JANPHH010000631.1:0-2710 GCA_031424375.1 Chthoniobacter sp.
GAATTTAGTCGGTGGCGTGAGCCACCGGATCACGGGAAGTGATGAATCCACCCCGGCGGGGCGTTGGAATTCAACCCTGGGGGGCCGTTCCACCGCCCCTCCAGGGCGGGTGCGCTCAGCGTGCGGTTCCGGTGGCTCACGCCACCGGCTAATTTCCAACGTCCCTCCGGGACCGCAGATTTGCTGCACCACTTTTAATCACACCCGATGCGCGGCGGGCGGATTTGAGAATGGCCGTCCGGTTCCGGCGGCACAGATTGCGCCGGTGCGGGGCTTTCGTCTCGGACCAAAGTCATCACGACCGGGGGTGAATAAGTTTTTCCTCTCATAATCGGGAAGACCACGGCCACAGGCACACTTCCCGCTAATCAGGGTTCAGCTTCACACATGAGCGTCGAAACCTCGCCAATATCCCAGGAAGAGCAGGAGCAGATCCGCCAGACGATCGAGATGTTCGAGGTGATCACGCAGGCGAATCCGCACGACTGCCAATCGCTCGAAATCCTCAAGGACGCCTACGGCCGGATTTCGCTGCTCCCCGACATGCTGCGGGTGGCCAGGCAGCTCGCGGAAACGTATGTCGTTCTCGGCCAATACTCGTCCGCCATGCTCGAGTACGAAGGCATCCTCCAGCACATGCCCGACAATCCGGACATCGTCGCCGCGCTGGAGGAAGTGGAGGCCCATCTGGTCAAGAGCGGCCAAAAGCTGCCGGGCGACGGGGCGGCGACCGCCGAGGAGCAACGCAGCGCGATGTTCGCGGCGATCAATCTCGATTTCAAAGCCGTCGTCACCGATCCGGCGAATCTTACCACCACCGGTTCCACGCACCGGCCGAACGCCGCGACACACGCCGCTGCGCTGAATGACGAAATCGCCGCCCGCCTTAAGGAAGACGGTAGCGATGGCCTCGCAAGATTTCTCATCCAGCAGCGGCTCGTCGCAGACGACGTGGTCAACGCCGCGCTCGAGCGGGTGCAAAAGCGCAATAGCGAACTCAACGCCGGCCAGATCGGATCGTCCCTGATCGACGAAATCTGCCGGCGCGGCGCAATCGAAATGGACACGCTGCTGTGCGGCATCATCGAACGCGCGAAATTCGCCTACATCCCGCTGGATTGCTACGACGTCGACCGCTCGATCGTGAAAATGCTCCCGGAGGATCTCACGCTGAGGCGCCTGATCGTTCCCTTCGACATCATGAGCCGCACGGTGATGATCGCGACGGCCAATCCTTTCGACGCAGCCGGCAAGGAAGCCGTGCAGCAACTGCTCGACTACCACGTCCAGTGGCACCTCGCGTCGCCGCAAGCCATCATCAAGGTGATCGGCGAAACCTACCGCATGGGAGCATGAGCATTAAATCCTTTGGCGAACGCATCGCCGACGTCCTGATCGAAGACGGACTCCTGCTGCCCGCGCAGCTCCAGGAGGCCATGGACATCCAGAAAAAGCAGGGCGGCCGCCTGCTCAAGCTGCTTGTCGACAAACAGTACGTCACCGAGCAGGACATGGTGATCTCGATGGGGCGCTGCCTGGACACGCCGCCGATCAATCTTTCCAAGGTCCGCGTTCCCGAAGCCGTTGCCGATCTCGTGCCCAAAGACATGGCGCGACAGTACAAGCTCGCGCCCGTCTGCAAGCTCGGGAACAAGCTCTTCGTGGCGATGGCGGACCCGCTGAACGTTCTCGCGCTCGACGATCTCCGCCAGCGCACCAAGCTCGAGATCATTCCGATGATCACGACCGAGCGCGCCGTGACCGAAGCGCTCAGCGGGGTGGGCAGCGCCAGCGCGCAGATGGATCAGGTGCTGAAAGACGCGGCCGAAATGGGTGGCGACGTAGAGGAGGTGAAGCAGAACCGCCAGGAAATCGATCTCGATCGCCTCGCGGTCGAAAGCGAGGACGCGCCCGTCGTCAAGATCGTCAACCACATCCTCGTCCAGGCGCTCAAGGAGAAGGCGTCGGATATTCATCTCGAGCCGTTCGAAAAGCAGTTCAAGCTCCGCTACCGCGTGGATGGTTCGCTCATCGAAGCCAGCTCCCCGCCGAAAGCGCTCCAGCTCCCGATCGCCTCGCGCATCAAGATCCTCGCCGGCCTCGACATCGCCGAGCGCCGCGTCCCGCAAGACGGTCGCTTCCGCATCCGCGTTTCGGGCAAGGAGGTCGATCTCCGGATTTCCGTCCTGCCCACCGTATACGGTGAAAAGATCGTCATCCGTCTCCTCGACAAGGGCGCCCTGTCCGGCTCGATCGACCAGCTCGGCATGGACGAGTACACGCTCGGCGTTTTCAAGAAAGCCGTCGACGCCCCGCACGGCATGCTCCTCGTCACCGGCCCCACCGGCTCGGGCAAGACGACCACGCTCTATTCCGTGCTCAGCGAGCTGAACAACCCGGAGTACAACATCGTCACCGTCGAGGACCCGATCGAATACCAGCTCGCCGGCATCAACCAGGTCGCCGTCAAAGCGGACATCGGCCTGAGCTTCGCCGACGCGCTCCGCTCCATCCTGCGTCAGGATCCGGACATCGTCATGATCGGGGAAATTCGGGACAACGAAACCGCCGACATCGCGGTGAAAGCCGCACTCACCGGTCACCAGGTGCTTTCCACGCTCCACACGAACGACGCCGCCGGCGCCATCACCCGGATGGACGACATGGGCATCGAGCCTTTCCTGATTTCGTCCTCCATCCTGCTCACCTG
>JANPHH010000632.1:0-6771 GCA_031424375.1 Chthoniobacter sp.
CCCGCGTCCCGCGGGTTGGTTTCGGCGTCTCGCCGAAACGAACTTTCCGGCGTCGCGAACGTGACGGGTGGCGGCGATCTTCGGGCGAAGAGCGCGGCAGGGAAGTCCGTCGAGGCGGGACGCCTCGACCAACACGCGGGACGCGTGTGCTCCCCGGAATCGCTCGCCGCGACCTCAGCGCAGCAACGCGTCGAGCTCGGTCGCGGCGTTTTGGCTGGAGAGGAGTTGCAGCCGCCCGGCGGCACTCAGCTTCAACAGTCCCGGCAGGTCACCGTACTTCGCGGCGGCGGGGTGAAAATTGGCGGCGCGCCAGTCGGTGATTTTGTCGAACCGGAAGCCGCGCGGGGCGAGCAGCGCGGCTTCGATCGTGCCAGGTGCGATGAGGGCAAGCGCGGCGGCGGCGATGGGTGCAGTGGAATCGAGCGCGACGATCCGCGTCGGCTTGCCCGCTGCGGCGTGAGGCGCGCGCAGGGTCGCGAGCACATCGTGCACGCGCTGGGCGAAGAGCGGGTGATTGTATCCGTAGGTGAAGGCGGGAGCTTCGCGGGGATTTTTACTCACGCGATTCACGTCGGGCTCGGTGATTTGTTGAAAGAGATCCACGCCGAGCACCGTCGCGCCGGCATCAAGCGCTCGTTGCACCTCGGGAATCGGCAGCCCATTTTTTGCGCGCAGTCCGGCCTTGCCGCGCGGCGTCAGCCACAGGATCACCGGACCACCGCGCTTTGCTCCGAGGAAGACCGTCTGCGCCGGCACCTCCGCACTTTCCGGCTCACCGATGATCGCCCGCCACGCCGCGCGTGCGACTTTCGCAAAATCCGCCGGCGACAACTTCGCGAGCTGCTGCTGCGCGTCGTCGTGCCACCAGCGGAGCAGCTTCCGCTCAAACTCATCGCCCGCCGCGGGCGCGGGATGCACATCGTCCCACACGCTCAGCTCCGACCGCGTGAGCGGCACGATTTCCCGCTCGCGCAGCCGCTCCTCGGGCAGGCCGAGCGCGAAGTGCCGATTGAACCACGCGTAGATGTGTTCGCGGGAAACGATGTTGTAATTGTGCGGGAACTCGACGTGCGACCAGAGCGCCACGCGATCCGGCGCACCGAGCAGGGCGTAGTGCTGCTGCAGTTCGGGAAAGCCTTTCGTCGCCAGTTCCTTCGTCCAGTCGTTCGCAGCGGTCATGCCCTGCGGCTTCGGCGCGAAGAGCGCGGCAAATTCGATGTTGCCCGCGCCGATGCGGAGCAGGCTGGTGTTTTCGCACGTGCAGCCGCCCTGCATCGCGGTGCTGACCATCACCGCGGGACACGACACCGCGATGCGAGGATCGAGCGCCGCGAGCAGCATCGTCTGCGTGCCGCCGCCGCTCGCGCCGGTGACCGCGAGCCGCTTCGCATCCACATCCGGGAGCGAGGTGAGGAAATCGAGCGCGCGGATGGAGTTCCACGTTTGCAATCCCATGATGCCCTGCGCGTGCGCTTCGGCTTGCGGGCTAAAGAGTCCCCAGTTCTGCACCGCGTTCATCTCCGGGCGCTGCTTCGCAAACTTATGCGCGACCGCGAAGCTGATCTGCTGGCTGTCGCAGTAGCCGAGCATGTCGTAGATGAAGGCCACGGTCCCCATGCGCGCGAGCTGCGCGCCGAGCGATTGGAAGAGGTTGCGTCCGCCTTGTGGAAACCGCTCGCCACCGGAATCGATTTCCTTTTTCAACTCCACATCGCTGCGCATGCGGAAGCGCGCCTCGTCCCAGTGCCCGTGCGGGCAAAGCACCGCGGGCCGCGGGCCGGCGACGCCCTTGGGCCGATAGAGATTTCCCGTGACGAAAAGGCCGGGCATCGACTCGAAGAAGACCTTCTCGACCGTGTAGTCGTCGCGTTCCACGCGGCCGTGGATCACGGCATTCAGCGGCGTGCGGGTCGGCTCGGGCCAGATGCCGAGCGCCACGCGAAGCTGCATTCGCACGGCTTCCGCGCGCGGCTGCCATTCGGCGGCGGAAGCGGGCGGCGTCCAGGGGAAGAAGCCGTCGAGTTCCTTGAGCGGGCCGAGCCGCGGATCGGCGGCGTGGAGCGAAGCGGCGGTGGTGAGGGCGAGCGCGAGGAAAGGGGGGAGCTTCACGGCAGCGATGCTGGCAGCGCGGTGGCGGGGCGGCAAGCGGCGGCGCGGACCAGTCGAGGGCTGCGACGTGTCGCATCCTCCTCCGCACCCGGTTACGGGATCGCCCTCTTCCACGAGCGCGGCGTCGGCTTCGGCCCAGCGGGTTTTCCATCGAGCTGCGCGACGAGCCAGTCGAGCCCGTCGAGATTATCCTGCAACCGCGCTTCCGCATCTTCGCCGGTGTGATTCAGGATGCCGACCAACCCGCGCCAACCACCCGCGCGGATCGCCCGCAGCAATTCCAGATCCTCCACCCCCTGCCCGAGCGGAATGATCTTCGCCCCACCGCGAGTCATGCCGTTGAGATTGAGCGCGAGCAGATGCGGCTTCATCGCAGCGAGGAGCGCGGGAAAGCGATCCAGGGTCTCGTGGCCGTGGTGGAGGTTGTAGACGAGCCCCACGTTCTTCACCCCGTCGCGCGCCAGTCGCTCGATGATCGCGAGCTGATTCTCGGGTTCGCCGAACCAGTTGCCGTGATTGTAGAGCGCGACCTGCAAACCCTGCGCCGCCGCGGCTTCCGCGATCGGCTTGATCCGCCCCGCCTCCTGCTCAATGCGGGCCGCCTGTTCCGTGGCGTCCTTTGTCGGCGCGCCACCGCCGGTCACCCAGAGCTGCGGCTTCACACCATGCCGCTGGAAGAGTTCGAGCGTCTTCTTCGCCTCGTCGTTGAGCGAGCCGGGGAACCACCACGCATCGAGCGACACGTGATGCCTCTTGAGCGCGGCTAGTTCCTCATCCCACGTCGGGACATGCTCCGCGCGATAATCGTAGGCGAAGTGCTTGAAACCGAGTTTTTCCAACATCGCCGCGCGTTCCTCCGACCCGCGCTTCTTTGCGTCGAAAGGCACGATGCACCACGCAATGAGATTTTCTCGGGCAAAGAGATCGTCCGCCGCCTGTACGGCGGCGCAAAACGACAGAGCGACCAGGAAGGCGAGGCAGCGGAGGGACATGCGCATACCTCTTCAATCCCCGGCACGCGCAGATCACCGCTGATTTCTTGCGTCAAATCCGCGGCGACGGAACGAGGACCGCGGATTTCGCGGATTTCGCGGATTGACGCGGATTTTCGGAATGCGTCGCGGCCCCTGAATCCGTGTTAATCCGTGAAATCCGCGGTCTTTCCCGCTTCTTGCACGCGGGCCGCAGCCCTTCTACTTTCGGCGACAAATGGCTGAAGAAACTTTCTGGAGCGGCACCTCGTCGCAGCTCAAAAACCTCGGGCTCTACATCGCGTGCATCCTGATCATCCCGATTCCCTGGGCGATCGCCGCCTGGCTGCGCGTGAAGACCACGACCTATCGCCTCACCACCGAACGCCTGCTCACCGAGCGCGGCATCCTCACCAAAACCACCGACACGCTGGAACTCTACCGCGTGCGCGATCAGCAGGTCACCGCGTCCGTCTTCGAACGAATGTTCGGCCTGCAGACGGTCACGCTGCTCACCGGCGACACGTCCTCGCCCACGATCGTCATCGACGCCGTCCCCGTCTCCGCCGCACTGCCGGATAAATTCCGCGCGCAGGTCGAGGAGTCGCGGATGAAAAAGCGCGTCCGCACCGTGGACGTCGAAGACGACGACCACCATGCGGCGTGATGAAGAGCGCCGTGGAAAAAAGCTGTTATCCTGAGCGGAGTTCCTCGTGGGCGAAGGTGGGGAGGAACGCAGTCGAAGGACCTCTAACTTTTCTTTCGGCGGAAGTCGCGCAGAGCGAGTAGCGACCCGACGATCCCACGCGACAGAAAGATTAGAAGTCCTTCGACTCCGCGCCGCACCTCACTCCCCGCCTCCATCTTTCCCTCACCACTCCCACCACGCGGCGCTCCGCTCAGGATGACAGTTTTTTCGCTGTGCCCGCCCTTTCTCAACACCATCTCATGAAACCTCCATTTTTCGACAAAGACGAAGCCGGCCCCGGCGCCATTCCCACCCGCGACCAGGTGCAACTCGAAGACACCTGGGACCTCACCCGCCTCTATCCCGATGAGCCGAGCTGGGTCGCGGGCTTCGAGAAGCTGCAGCAGACCTTTGAGCAGATCGCGCAGTGGAAGGGCCGCGTCGGAGAGTCCGCGCAGACGCTGCGCGAGTTGCTTGAGTTCGAGCGCTCGCTCGGTCTGCTCATCGAACGGCTGTATCACTACGCCTCGCTAAAATCCTCCGAAGACAGCTCCAGCGCGGAGAACAATGCCCGCGAGGGTCAGCTCGAAAACCTGCTCACCCGCGTCCGCGAATCCGAGGCCTTCGTCGAGCCGGAGATCATGGCAATCGACGACGCGAAGTTTGCCGAATTGCTGAAAGATCCCGCGCTCGCGGAATGGGTCACGCCGCTGCAAAAGCGCCGCCGACTCAAGCCGCACACCCTTAGCGAAGCCGAGGAACGCATCCTCGCGCTGGGCCACAGCGCGCTCACTTCGCAGCACGAGACCTTCTCGCAACTCACGAATGTCGACATGAAGTTCGGCACGATCCTCGACGAAAAGGGCGAGGAGCGCCCGCTCAGCCAGAGCTCATGGAGTTCCTTCCTGAACAAGCGCGACCCCGCGCTGCGCCGCCGCACCTTTCACAAATTCTACGCCGAATTCGACGACCACAAATTCACCCTCGCAGCCACGCTCGCCAGCTCGGTCAAGGCCGACGTCTTCCGTGCCAAGGCCCGCGGCTACGGCTCCGCGCTGGAGAATGCGCTCTTCCACGACGACGTCCCCGCCTCCGTTTACGACAATCTGATCGGCAGTGTCCGCGCGAATCTCACCCCGCTCTTCCGCTACTACGCGCTGCGCAAGCGGGTGCTGAAACTCCGCGAGATCCACCAGTACGACACCTACGTCCCGATCGTCGCGAACGTCGACACCCGCGTCTCTTTCGACGCTGCGATCGATCAGGTCATCACCTCGCTCGCCCCGCTCGGCGACGAATACTGCCGCGTGCTCGCCGACGGCCTGCGCACCGGCCGCTGGTGCGATCGCTACGAGAGCAAAGGGAAGCGCTCCGGCGCGTTCAGCTCGTCCAGCTACGGCAACCCGCCCTTCATCCTGATGAACTACAAGGACGACGTCTTCAGCGATGTCTACACGCTGGCGCACGAGGCCGGGCATTCGATGCACACGTGGTTCGCGCAGCAGACGCAGCCCTTTCAGACCTACGACTACCCGATCTTCCTCGCGGAAGTCGCGAGCACCTTCAACGAAGAGCTGCTCACCCATCACCTGCTCGAAACAACGCGCGATCCGAAGATGCGCGCGTATTTGATAAACAGGCAGATCGACGACATCCGCGGCACGGTCTACCGGCAGACGATGTTCGCCGAGTTTGAGAAGCTGACGCACGCCATGGAAGAGCGCGGCGAACCGCTCACGCTCGACACTTTCCGCAAGACCTACCGCGGCCTGCTCGACGCCTATTTCGGCCCCGACTTCGTCATCGACGAACCGCTCGAACTCGAGTGCCTGCGCATCCCGCACTTCTACTCCGCCTTCTACGTCTACAAATACGCTACCGGCATCAGCGCCGCCGTCGCGCTCTCCGAGCAGGTGTTGAAAACGGGCGACGCCTCGCGGTTCCTTGCCTTCCTGAAATCGGGCGGCTCGAAATTCCCCATCCCCACGCTGCAAGCCGCGGGCGTGGACATGAGCAGCCCGGAGCCGGTGAATGCAACGCTCGCGCTTTTCGCCCGCCGCGTGGAGGAACTGGAGGCGCTGCTCGACAACGGCGTGCTCGACTGAGGGACCACAAAGATGACCGCGGATTTCACGGATTTCACGGATTGCGTTTCCTAAATCCGCGTCAATCCGCGAAATCCGCGGTCCATCTTCCTCTCGCCACGGATTTCCACTATCCTCCCGGAGTGAACGCCACGACTTCCCCGCCCGCACCGGTCCGCCAAGAGCCGCTCGAATTGGCACGAAGCGTGTTCTTCGATTCGCATTCACTCCTCACTCCCCATCTCCGCTGACCCCATCTCCGCTGACGCGATGCTCGAAGGCCACGAACGCACTCTGCTAGCTGCCCAAGGCTACTCCGAGCTCTCGATGTACGACGACGCGATCGCCGAGCTCGATTCGCTGCCCGCCGACGTGCTGGAAACCTCGACCGTCGTCGAACTGCGCACCGTCATCCTTATGCAGGCCAAGCGCTGGAAAACGGCGCTCACCGCCGCCCGCGTGCTCTGCCGCACGGAGCCCGACAAGACGAGCGGCTTCATTCACGCCGCCTTTTGCCTCCACGAACTCGGCCGCACCACCGAAGCCCGCGACATGCTGATCTCCGGCCCCGAGGCGCTCCACGTCGAGCCGACCTTTCACTACAATCTCGCCTGCTACGAATGCGCGCTGGGCAATCTCGCTCTCGCCCGCCTGCACCTCGACAAGAGCTGCCAGCTCGACAAAAAATTCCGCGACTTCGCGCGCAACGACCCGGATCTCGCCGCGCTGCGTGGATAGGCGGTTACCGTGCACCGATAGACGAACCGTAGTTTGGTCGCGCCAGGGCAATCGCGCCAAAATCGGCGCTGGATTATAGATATTATAAATGTACTCTTAATAGCGAGGTTGGCAGAAGCTTGGGATGCCCGACACCCACAGCCTGAGTCACTATTTCCGTCAACTCGAAGACCCGCGCATT
>JANPHH010000633.1:0-3638 GCA_031424375.1 Chthoniobacter sp.
CCACTTCAAAAGCGAAGCGGACTGCGCCGGGATGGGTTGGTGGTGGTTTTCTTCACGCTCCCCGCTGCCGGGGTGCACGCGCAAAGTTCACCAAAAGCTGCCGCCGAGAGCAAGAACATTCTTCACAAAGTAGAACTAAGCTTTTCGGCATCGGCGGCATCGTGTGGACGAGGTTGTCTACGCCTCGTTCCCCCAATGAAAATCCTCCGTCCGTTCCTGTTCCTGCTTTGTTCCACCCTCTTCGTCCGCGCCGCGGACAATCAGGCACCGGATGGCTTCACCGCGCTTTTCAATGGCAAGGACTTGAGCGGTTGGGTGCCGGTGAATGTTGCGCCGACGACCTTCACCGTGCGCGACGGAATGATCGTGATCGATGGCAACCCGACCGGCTACATGCG
Organism: Chthoniobacter sp.; assembly: GCA_031424375.1. Classification (GTDB taxonomy): domain Bacteria; phylum Verrucomicrobiota; class Verrucomicrobiia; order Chthoniobacterales; family Chthoniobacteraceae; genus Chthoniobacter. The sequence goes on from JANPHH010000633.1 coordinate 399, forward strand.
CACCGCCAAAATGTATGAAAATTTCGTGCTCGAAGCCGATTGGCGGCACCTGACGAAGGGCGGCAACAGCGGAATCTTCGTGTGGGGCGATGGCGTGCCGGCGGTGGGCACGGGCTACACGCGCGGGATCGAGGTGCAGGTGCTGGACAATGATTACAACGCGAAAGGGAAGAACGAGTGGTTCACGACGCACGGAGACATTTTCCCGATCTGGGGAGCGACGATGACGCCGTTTGGAACGATCGCGAAATCCGGCAAACGCAGTTTTCCCAGCGAAGAACGGAGCAAGCCGTCGCCGGAATGGAACCACTACAAGCTGACGGCGAATGCGGGCGAATTGCGGCTGGAGGTGAATGGGAAAGAGGTCACGGTCGGCAAGGACTGCCTGCCCCGGAAAGGATTCCTCGCGTTGGAGAGCGAAGGGGCGGAGGCGCACTTCAAGAACATCTACATCAAGGAATTGCCGCCCACCGGCGCGACGCCGGAGCAGACGGCGAATCCCTACGACGGCTACGTGTCACTCTTCACCGGCAAGGATTTCACCGGATGGAAGGTGCCCGAGGGTGACAATGGCCACTGGAAGGCGCAGGGCGGTGTGATCGACTATGATGCGCGCAGCGAATCCTCCGGCGACAAGCATCTCTGGACCGAGCGCGAATTCACCGACTACTCGTTGATCGTGGATTGGCGGATCAAGGAGACGCCCTTCACGAATCCGCGGGCGCGTCAGGTGTTGCCCGACGGCAGCGACGCGCTCGGGCCGGATGGCCAGCCGATCGGGCTGAATATTCCTGACACGGACTCCGGCATTCTGATCGGCGACATGCGTCATCAGGTGAACATCTGGTGCTGGCCGGTCGGCTCGGGCGAAATGTATGGCGTGCGCCGCGACCCTGCGATGCCGCCGGAGGTGCGCGCGGGCGTGACGCCGAAGGAAAAGGCCGACGCACCGATCGGGAAATGGAACCGATTCGAGATCACCGTGAAGCGGGGGACGCTGACGGTGGTGCTCAATGGCAAGACCGTCATCCCGACCGTCACGATTCCGGATCTACCCAAGAGCGGACGCATCGGCCTGCAGCATCACGGCGCAATGAAGGACGGCGTGTGGACGAGCCCGCCGTCGCTCGTGCAGTTTCGCAGCATCTTCGTCAGGGAGCTGAAGGAATGAGGCAACTCGACCGGGCCTTGGAATGCGCGGCTGCGGCTTCCGGGAAGGTGCTGCCGCCCGTTACGCTCGCTCTCTCCCCATGAAAAGATTCCTCCTCATTCTCTCCCTCTCCGCCGGATCGCTCGCTTCATCGGCCGAGCCGGCTCTCGCTCCGGTCGACGGTGTGGAGCCCGTGGCCACGCCCGTGCCGAAGGTGGCGCTGCCAAAACCGACGCTCGCCAACGTCGCTTACGGCGACCACGAGCGGCAGGTCCTCGACTTCTACAAGGCAGCGTCGGACCAGCCGACCCCGGTCGTTTTTTTCATTCATGGCGGCGGGTGGGTGCGCGGGGATAAGAGTGGGATCAGCAGCGTGGCGGTCGTGCTGAAGTCGGGCATCTCGATCGTCTCGATCAACTACCGCTATCTGCAGCAAGCGCAGCTCGCGGGCGTGAAGACCCCGGTGGAATGGCCGGTCCACGATGCGGCGCGGGCGTTGCAATTCGTGCGCAGCAAGGCGGCGGAGTGGAAGATCGACAAGCGCCGGATCGGTGCCGCCGGCGGCTCGGCGGGCGCGTGCTCGAGTCTATGGCTCGCCTTTCACCCCGATCTCGCAGACCCAAAGAACAGCGACCCGGTCGCGCGCGAATCGACCCGTCTATGGTGCGCCGCGGTGCTCGGCGCGCAGACCTCGCTCGATCCTCAGCAACTCCGCGAGTGGACGCCGAACAGCCGCTACGGCGGACACGCATTCGGCTTTATGGATCCCAACGACCTGAACAGCCGCGACCGTTTCTTCGATCAGTTCCTCGCCGCACGGGAGCAGTGGCTGCCGGAAATCCGCGAGTATTCACCCTACGAACTCGCGACCGCGGATGATGCGCCCGTCTACCTCTCCTACGATGCGGCCCCGGCGATCGGCGAGCCGCAGAAGGATCCCACGCACACCGCCAACTACGGAGTGAAGCTCCAGGAAAAACTGCGCGCGCTCGGCGTGCCTTGCGAGCTCTACTGGCCGGGTGCCGAGGGCGTGCCGCACCCCAGCATCACGGCGTTTCTCGTCGAGCGGTTGAAAGCGGCGAAGTAGTATCTGCTCAGCGGCGCGCGGCCGTGAGCGCCAGTTCCACGGCGACGGGCAGCGAACGGGCGCCGTCGCCCCCGAGCGCGACATCGAGATCTTCCAGGCGATGGATGAGGTCGATGACTTCGCGCCGCGCGTACGGTCCACCCGCGGCGGCGCAAAAGTGGGTGCGGCAGCCGAAGGGGCGATCCGCGTAGACGAGGCAGCGATTGGTGAGGGGATCGAGCAGGGGACAGGCGCCGTCCGTGCGGGTGGGCAGCTTCGCCCGCCCGGCTTGTCGGAGCGCAGCGGCGGCCGTGATCGCTTCGCCTTTGGTGAGAAACGGAGTCTTGCCCGTGAGCCGGAAGTGGCAGCACTCCGTCCGGAGTTCGCACGCGCGCTCGATCGGGCGCTGCGCGAGGTCGGCGTAGACCGTGCGCACGGCGGCGATGGTCTCGGCGGGAGACTGAGGGGGGCGGCGTTTCACGGCGGCACGGTGGCGTTGGTTGGGCCCGATTTCCATCCCCATCAAGCAATTGGCGGACATTTCCCCATCGTGCCCGGGGATCACACGACTGCGTCGGGCCGCTGTGCTTCCCGGCGATGACGCCCATGGGAAAGAATCGCGGCGCAGCCTGTGGATCGAAGCTGCGGACTCCGGGCTCGGGAGGAATTTCCTCTGGAGGCGGTTGGTTCCTGTCCTATCGTTGTCCGGTTGGCGGGGCTTTCACTCCCTTCCGATCCCTCCCATGACCGCATCCCCCCGCCGGTTCGCCCGACTCATTTACAAACTCCCCGGCCCGGTCCTGCTGGCCATCGCCGGGCTGCTGTGGTTTGCAACGCCGGGGTTTGGCCACGGGGGCTTTCACGAGAGACTGGCGCAGCTCGCCGCCGATCTGGAAAAGAATCCGCTGGATGCACGGCTGCATTTCGAACTCGCGGACGTGAACTGCCAGCACGGCGACTGGCAGACTTCACTGCTGAATCTCGATCGCGTGGAGGAACTCGCTCCGGGGAAATACCTCACCGG